>NZ_KV830872.1:24022-98587 GCF_001836905.1 Rothia sp. HMSC062F03
TAGCGTGGTGGCTTCTGTATATTTCACCACACTGCAGATCCTCAGGGCCCATCCGGCCAGGTCCAAAGCGTACGCTATGGAGCCAGTTTCAAGTTTTTGATGCACTAAAATTACACCACAGATACCTAACTTCCGGCCCGTTTTCCGAACGACGAACTTATTAACGAAGCCGTACATCTGAACTCGAATACCGAATGACTGGAAACATAATGGTGATTAATCACAAGCGACGGGGCGAAACACAGAGCGCTGCTCCTTGCCTGCATCTGAGAGACATGCCCATCGAGCACTTGTATGCGCGCTATCAAAGGATAGCGCGGAACCTGCCGAGACGGATTCGCTGGCTTGCTTTGATATTCGCGCCAACGAGCACGAGTTTCACCGTCTTCACCGCTGGCCTACTGAATGTTGCAGGGGCTCTGATGATTACGGCAGGTATCGGCCAGGTAACGTCAGGTGAGAGGACCCCAGGCAGTGCTATTTGGTTACTCATCTTCGCTTTCCTGGCTGAAAGCCTAGGGTACTGGGTGAAGGAACGCCAAGAGCTTATTCTCACGATCGCGGTTCGACAGCTCACATACCGCCGTTTCCGGGACATCTTTAGTAGGTCATCCCATCCGCCGGAAGCTCACGGACATGTTCTCACATACCCAGGACAGATCAGCCAGTTTGCCTTCGTTGTTGATTTCGCCGTTTCAACCGTTCAGATTATTGCCTTTCTCACGGCTTCGCTCGCGCTATATGGTGCAAGCGGCGCCATCGCTGCGTTGCTCATCACTGGATTGGTATTCGTCAGCGTCCGTCTCATCAACTTGGTGGGCCGACTATGGGAACAGTACGTCGCTCTAGAGGGAGAGCGTAGGCAGTGGATCCAGCGTGTAGCAAACGCGCTGCCTCGAGGGCAAAGCATCCCCAGCTGGGGTACCGCCCTGGACAAGGTCGCTAGCATCCGAAACACCGAAGAGCAGCTTCTGCGCAGACGGGTCCCGTTGCAGGTCCTGAATGGATTCCTTGAACGGGGAGCACTAACTGCGGTGCTCGCTGTGGTTGCGGTTCTCGGCGCATGGCTCTGGCCATCCGCTCGTTTCGGTATTGGAATTATTTTGGCAGCCCGCTACCTGTACGCAGCGGTGCAGAACAACATCGTAAACTATCGGGTTATTCGGCTCGCTGTGCCAATGATGCGTGAGCTCGACAAGCTCGAGTCGTCTCCAAATTGCACGGTTAAACAGCAGGACTGGGTGGGGCAGCCTTCAAATTCTAGAGAGGTGCTTGCAGCTACGTCTGAGCGCGCTGAAGCATTGCGCACATCCGTGACCACCCCCGATTCCGCTTTCGTACCACGCAACCCGGAAGTGTCCCATTCGGTGTTGTCAGCGTGGCGAGCTTCTGCTTCGCCACATCAGGTATCCCGGTTTACTAGCCTCGCTTTAGGTATGGGGCTCAGTGAGGATGTGATCGGGCGGTTCTGGCAAGACGTAACAACCTTGTCGTCAGGAGAGAGACAGCGTGCTGCTGTCGCTATCGTTTTGGCAGACAAACCGGACTGGCTAATTTTGGACGATACGTTCGCAGCGCTTGATCCTGTAACACGAGAAGTGGTTGCCGAGAGGATCTTAGAGTGCGTGCCAACGTGCACACTTCTGGCAAGCTCGGAGGAGTACGTACCAAGTGCCTTCACCCCCGGCAATGATGCGAGGGTAGACCCTCTTGAGTTGCAGGCTCATAGCCCCGGGGCAGCTAAGGGGGTAGATGCTGGTTCGACGGATGTGAGCGAGGGACAGGACCTTCCTGACCCTGAGCCGAAGCGTGCCACATTCCGACGATCGGCCCTGTTGTTGTTTGGACCGCATTTGGTGTGGATTACGTGTGGCGCCCTACTCTTGAGCGGATCCGAAGTTGCTTTTGCATTGACGATTGCTCACAGTGATGGGCTGTCTGCTCAGGTTGCTGGAGTGTCAGCTGCTTGCGCACTGGCAGCAATTGTTGGGTCCGTCATGTTCTTTGGCCCGCTCTACTGGGCTCCCATCGCTAGGCTGAGCGATTTGCACGACCGGGTTATACGGAGGCTCAATCGATTCGCTAGTCCTAGAACAAGCGGTGCGGTCATGGGGCGGATGGGTGAAGACTTCTCCGACCTTCAGATGTCGGTGCCTAGCGCCCTGGGTTCGGTATTTATGGTCATTCTACAGACCTTGATGCTCATCGGAGGCGCAGTGGCCGGCGCCCCGCTGTTCATGATCGTTGTGTTGGCGGTAGCACCCCTAGCGATCCTTGCTATGCGTCAGGGTTCAAAGTGGATTCTCCCTGCCTCGACGACGGCTGCCAATCGCCGAGGTGACTTCATCGGGGTGGCTGGTGCCCAGGCTGGCTTACACGCTGCGCCCGTCAGTGCAGGGCTGCGTCGGGCTGGAGAAGAAGCCTACGCTCATTCGGAGGCTGCATACGTCAGTAGCTCGATTCAGTTGGCGAACGCCTACGCACTGCGTACGGGACTGATTCAGTTGCTTGTGTCGTCACTGAATGTTTCTGCAGTGGTATTGGCACTGATGGTCGAAGGATCGAACTCAGTGGTTGCTCCCGCGGTCGTAATATATTTTGCAGTAACTCTGTCATCTGGCATCCAATCTACGGTGGAGACGCTGCAACAGGTTGGTGTAGTCAGCTTGACTGCGGAGCGTGTTCGGATGCTTGAAGAGTACCGGGCCGACCGTTCTTATCCGCCCGTGCGGTCTGCTGACCTGGCTCTGCTTGAGAGTGTTCTTGACTCTGGGTGTTCTATGGTTGCCTTGATTGGACCAACTGGCGCGGGGAAGTCCGTCATGCTTGATGCTCTATACCGCCGGTATCCCCAAGGCGAAGTGGTAATCGTACCAGATATCGATCCGTTCGCATCTGAAGCATCGAATTCGAGCGGGCTCATGCTTGCGCGTTCCGTGTTACGTGAAGGCGCTGCCCGGCTTGTGTTGCTTGATGAGACCTTGAAGAGTCTCACTCCCTCAGAGGAGCGCACTGAGCTCGAATCGATGGCGTGCGCTATCGAGGGCAGTGACAAGCAGGTTGTGATTGTCCTTCACTCGCGCTCTAACCTTGATTGTTTCAAAGAAGTGGTGAATTTAGATGCGTGAGCTGACCCAAGTACTACGTTTTTTCTCCATGAACTATCGAGGACGAAATGCGAATCTATAGGGCCAAACCTATAGCCTGGACCGATTCGTCGGTGGCACTTCTGAACGAGTACGGCGCCACACTGTGTGTGCACACCTGACCGCGAGGCGACACCGCTGGACTTACCCGAGGCGGATGAGATTGTATTGAGCCCCGACGGTGTGATGTACGCATGCTGGTTTGAGAACGAAAGCTTTCGGGTCCAGGCGTATCGATTTGAAGCTGAGACATTCAAGCCTGCTGGGCAACCGTGCGTGGTAAATGTTCACAGCCTACACGGTGAGGACCTTGTAGTTCTCGGTATCCCTGGCGGTGTAGAGCTGTGGCTGGACACCGCGGAGCAGTGCCAGAGAATCTGGACGATCTCGAACGGCGGTGCAAGAAGGAACCCAGCGACGGTGGACCCAAGACCCAGGGGTGAACTGTTGTTCAGCTCCGGCACGGTCGCAGGATTCGTGGAGGACCTTGGTGGGGGAGAGGCGGTAGGATAATGCCTGATTCAGTAGCAGGAAGAGCGAATAGTTGCCGGGTTGAACTTTGGGCGGTGGCGATGTCGGCGCGGAGTGCTTGGGTGAGGGCGAGGTCGTCGGGAGCCTCGCGGATTGGGGAATAGAAAAGGCACCCCGTGGGGGTGCCTTGGTGCAAAAGCCCAGTCGGATAGCGTGGTGGCTTCTGTATATTTCACCACCTGCAGATCCTCAGGGCCCATCCGGCCAACCTAGCAGCTCAGGGCCGCTAGTGCTAGTTTCAAGTTTTTGATGCTCTACCAGTCTAACATTCCTAAAACCCGGCAGCCCGTAAGCCGGTCATGACTGCGGAAATAGAAAAGGCACCCCGTGGGGGGTGCCTTGTGTGCAAAAGCCCAGTTGGGCAGCCAATGGCTTCTATATATTTCACCAACTGCAAACCCTCAGGGCCCATCCGGCCAACCTAGCAGCTCAGGGCCGCTAGTGCTAGTTTCAAGTTTTTGATGCTCTACCAGTCTAACATTCCTAAAACCCGGCAGCCCGTGGGCTGGTCATGACTGCGGAAAAAGGAAAGGCACCCCGCAGGGGGTGCCTTGGTGCAAAATCCCATCTGAGCGCTAAGGGGCTTCTGTATATTTCACCGCGCTGCTATCCCAGTAGGGCCCATCCGGCCAACCTAGCAGCTCAGGGCCGCTAGTGCTAGTTTCAAGTTTTTGATGCACTACTATTTTAACATAATCACCATACTTCCGAGAAGAGCATCTATGTCTATAAACCGACTTTTGAGTCCTTTTATCCGTAAACTAGGATCTCAAAATGACTACAATCAGGAACTCCAGAGGCACTCTGACGCCGAACGCATTGCTTTCATTGACGAAACCTTTGTTGACCCGTCCTACGATGAAAAAACTGGTATCCTACGCCCCGGCTACTACTCCATCGCAGCCGTCGTTGTCGAAGCCGACGACATCGCCAAATTCCGCGAAGACCTCCCCGCCACCCTCGGAGGTATCAATTACTGGCACACCACTGACGCTTTCAATGATCGAGGTCTAGAAAAAGACCCCAATCCAAACGCCGACCCCGAGAATCCTTCCCGTAAATATTCCCCCTGGCATCTCCGCAGAAATATTCGCCCAATGCTTAACACTCTTGGCCGCAATACCAAGGACGGGCAGAACATTGTCACGCTCAATTTTAATATCCCCTATACCAAGGACCCAGCTGAGAGGCAAAGACTCCGTGATGCTGCCCGAGCTGAAGCTATCACCGCTATCACTACGCACCTTACCCATGCCGACCCGCCCACTACAACCTTTGTCTTCGAAAAAGTTAGAGACGAGAAACAAGACGGTAAAGATGATAACCAAATAGGTAAAGAGGATAACCAAAAAGATATAGATACGCTTAACCGGCTCGAAAAAGCGGGCATTATCCCGCCCATTACTAAAATCTTCGCTCACCCCACCGATGAGCCGCTCCTCTGGGCTGCCGATCTTCTCGCGTGGGCTTCCCGCCATCTTGTCAATGAAACTAATCTTTCATGGCTCGATAACGCTAAAATCAAGGCACGCTTCCTCGACTCACACGTACGAACCGAGCTTAAGACCCTTAATATTCGGCCCCTCAATCAGCCTTCTCCCCGAATGAAGCTATATGATGAAGGCGCCTACCGTGAAGCTGGAACGCCGAGCACCCGTACCGAAGCCGAAGCAACCTTCCGCGCCGCCGAAGCCAACGGCACCCCCGTCTGGGCAGGCCCCGATAAAAAGTCCGATCGCAAAAACATTGCCTACCGCAATGCTAAAAACGAAGCCATGGAAACGCCCCTGTCCACCGAAAAGGAATTCGAACTTGCCGTTGGACGTGGCTATCTCACCGAAGGACAAGCCGAAAAGTTCGATGCGGAAGTAGCTACCTCATCTGAGCAGATGGACCCTGAAACTCAGGAGTTCCTCGAATTCTTCGCCGCGCTCAGGAAGGGAACAGAAACAAAAACCCCTGTTAAGCCGAAGCAAATTCAGCAGGCGGTTGCACAGCAGCAAGTACACCGCCCGCAGGTGAACCAGTCCCACGGCGGAGTCGAACTCTAACCCAAAGAGAATATGCACAATGAAGAGGGGGCTCACGACAAAACTTTCGTGAGCCCCCTCTATCAGTTAACTCAGCAAATCAAAGACTCCCCGCGGCGGATCCTGAATCGGGAACGCCTCACGAGAATACCGCGACGCATTATGCTCCCCATCCTCGCAATAGCGGAACGGGCCAGTCGAAGACATCAACACCGACATGTGGTAATCCATGTGGTCACGCCACCACGCCGAAAGACCCGTCGGGTCCTCACGGGAAGCCTCCCAGGACAGCCACAACGCCGTCAAACGGCACACCGCCTCCGGGTGCTTCCACCACTGGGCACACCAGAACGTGTCCCTGCTATTGACCTTACGGTTCATCACCTGCAGCAACCAGGAATGCACAAACTCACCCGCATTCGGGAAAATCGTTGCAGGACCCTGCTCCTGCTGAACTTCGTTCTCGCCCATGCGCTACGCACCCCCATTCGCCAGCTGCTGCGCCGGGTCATACTTCGCCAGTGACGCCTTCACCGCTGCAGCATCCGGGCCGGTGTACCACGGAATCGTCTGAACCATCGTCGCGGGCGCACCGGATGCAAAGACCACCGCACGGCCACGAGGCAGCGCCGCCAAGTCAGACACGTCCAGGATCTTGTCCTTACGGTCATTATCGACGCTACGCGACGAACCCGACTGGCGGCTACTCGAGACCGAAACGTTCGAGTAGACGTAATCACCAATCAGCTGGCTCAACTCGCCCAGGAACTCAGTCTCAGAGACACCGCCACCATACACCTTGATGTTCGCAGCGCTCCAGAGCTTGCGCATGCCCTCACGACCCCAGACAACCACGCCCTGAGACCAGGACTGCAGAATCGTGCAGATCACGATACCGCGGCTTCCGTAATGGCTATAGAGGTTCGGAAGTTCCTTCCAGCGGCACACGTTCGCAGCCTCATCCAGCATCGCCACCATCGGCAAACGCAAACGCCCACCCAGCGCAACGGCCAGCTCTTCAGCAGCCTCAACCACCGCAACTGTCAAAGCAGTCACCAGCGGACCAGCAGTACCAGCACCCTCCTTCGACAAAAGGAACAGAGTATTACGACCACGCACAAAGTCACGGGCGTTAAACTCTTCGCGCCTCTCGCCCTCTTCCGGCGGGGTCACCCACTTGAGCACCGCCGCCGACGTCAGGCAGTTCGCCATCTGACGAGCCACACCGAACACGCCGCCACGCTGCTTATCAGGGGCCGAGATAATGCCGTCCACGTTCTGTGCAATCTGCGGGTAACCGGCATCCTTGAGGATTCCGACCGCCTCATCATCAGTCTCACGAGTCAGCCAGCGGTAAACACGGGTGATGGGCTGACCGTCCTTAGCGGCCGCCAGCAAGAACGCCGCCAGCAGATCCTTCGCGGCAGAGTCGAAGAACGCATCCGTGCGGGCGCCTTCCTCACGCGAACCAGAGGCGAAATGCTCCGCCAGATTCTGCGCCTTCACCTCATCGGTCACATAGCTGAGCGGGTTCCACCACCAGGTTGCCGGGTGAGCGGCCACAGCCTGCGGGTCAAAGATCCACACGTCACCGACCTGCTCACGCACACCACGGGTAGCATCCACCACGTCACGCTTATTTGAGGTGACCAGCACCGCGCCGGGGGCGGCCAGGATGCCGGGGATAGCACGCGAGGTGGTCTTACCGGTACGAGGACCCCAAATGTCCACGCACACGTTCTCCCAACCGGAATACAGCATCTGGCCTGAGAGGGTCTTGGCAATCGGAAGACCCGGCGAATCCACACCCAGACGGCGGGCGTCATTCAACGCCGCCTTCTCACGCATGAACGCAATATCAGCGCCAGAGCCCATCATTGACCCGGCCTTATCCACACGCGTTGACGGGGTGCTGTTCGCCAGCTTGCGCCACCAAAGGCCTACCGCACCGCCCAGCAGCAGAACAGCTACCACGATAGAGACCACGGTGGAAGCCATAGACCAGGGCGCGGTTCCACGAATCACGCCGATTATGGCAGCAACCGGGTTCCACACGGTGATGCTCTGACCGGTCAGAGCGGCACCGACCGCGTAGCCGGAGTAGAAGATAATGCCGGCGACCAGGATGAGGGCGATAATGCCCCAGATGACGAACGCTTCAGTGTTGAAGCCGCGCTTATGCGGAGTGCTCATAATAGCCGTATCCTTCCGGGCTCGGAATCAGGTGCGCAGACTCAGTAGGGGTCTGATTGTGCTGCGGGGTGGGTGCCGGTGCTGTGGTCGTTGAGGAGAAACGTACCGGCGGCTGCTCCGGTTCCTGCTGTGCAGAGGTCTCTGACAAGCTAGAATCCTGTACAGAAATACCGAAATCCTCATATACAGATTCCTGTATTTCTACATTTCCGTATGTGCCAGCGTTACCAGCAGGCATACCCACCAGTGCGTTCGTCACCTCATTACCACTAGCCACATGCACCGAACCATCCGAGTTACCCCAGCGCTTGTTCGTGTTGTTCATATCGATTTCAACCTGAGTCAGACGCACCATCACACTAATACCAGGGCGTCCACCCACCTTCACCATGAACTTACCAACGCCAGGTGCCTGACGGGGCGCACCATGCGCCGAACGATTCTGAGCGAGACGCGACCACGAACCAGGATCAGCCCACGACACCAGACGCGCCGATTCCGCCTGACTCAGAGGCATCACACGACGCAGCTTCGCCATCTCAGACTGCGGCAACGCACCAGTAATCACCAGACCAGAGCGCTCCACAAAACCACGAGCCTTCTCACGCTCAGACTCCGTCGCCAACGCATCCAAGTCACTCATCGTGTGCGTAATCATCGCCTGGCCCACACCATCACGACGATTCAGACGAGTCAGCGAGTCAATACGGTCCACCATATCCGCGCCCGCACGCAGCGCACGCCAGAGCTCATCGAGGACCACGAAATAGTTGCGGCGCGGCGCCAGCCCCTCATCCGCCAGCGTGTGCGCAATTTCCACCGACGCAAACGTCGTGGACCAGCACGCCAGCAGAGCAGCAGCCTGCACGTCACGGTGAATATCAGAAATCTGGCTAATGTCGAACACCGCCGGGCGGTCCATCGCCAAACGTGCCGTGGTCGGCTTAGAGAACATATCGCCAAAGCGGCCCTGACCATTTAGAGACATGAGCGAGGACACCAACGCATCCGTCGCGTCCCTATAGCGGCCCTCATCACCACGGTCCAGCGCCACATCCTGCAGAGCCTGCGGGCGAGCCACAATCACATCCAGCAGATCCTGCACCACCGGCACACCCTCATGATGCTCCTCCAGATACGTCAAAGCAGCATCCAGAATCGTCTCCTCATGCGGGGTGATGTGGCCCTTACGCAGAATCGAAATCAGCGCAGAAAGCATCTGAAGCTTGCGTGAGTGAGCGTCCACCATCAGACGCTCACGAGTCTTCGGGGGAAGAGAATCAGCGATGGTACTAAGCTCGCCCGGGTCCAGAATGTTCAGGTGTCCACGGCCAGGGGCCAGCTGAATGACCTGGCCGCCCATCGCGGTGATTTCGTCCACATAGTCAGGCTTGAGGTCACCAGGAATCAACGGAACAATACCTCGGCCGTTCATACCCAACAGCATATGACGGACGAACGTACTCTTGCCGTAGCCAGGAAGGCCCAAGATAAACACGGACGGGTTGTTAATAATGCCGTCCACAAACCACGCAATCGGGTCACAACCAACCGGCGCATTCGTATCAATATCGATACCCATAGGGGCACCAGAGAACGGGGTGGACGAGCCTGCCGCAAACGGCCACATGCCGCACACCTGGCGGGTAGAACCACGCCACTCGCGAGGAGACTCAAACAGATGCGAGGCACCGCCACCGGGAATCATGTACCCGCGGGCGCGGCCATAGGCACCCGAGTGAGCTTCAGTAGACGAGACGAAGAGAGACTTGAGGGACGAGAACAGGCCAGCTCGGCGCGGAGCTTCCGGCTGGTCAGCCTCGGCGGCGTTATAGGTGACGACTCGACGACGACTCATCAGAACCTCCATACAGAAAAACAGAAAAGCATATATACAGAAATGCTGATTTGCAGAGACCTGGGAATCTGCATCCACAAATCCCCAGGTCTACGCAATATCACAGGGCTACAACGCCGACTTCACCGATTCCGGCAGAACCGTATGGCGACCCAACACCACACCCAACGGCAACGTCGCAGCAAACACCGCATCATGAGCACCCCACGCACGGCGGAGCATGATACGACTCGACGGAGCAAGCTCCTGCTCCACCACGGCTACCGCATCAGCCATCTCTGCAGGAGTCTCAACCGTCGCGCACACTACCAGACCCACATAGGTCAAACCAGCACCACGCGCCTCATCAGCTGCCGTCGCATTAGCCGCCTCCAGCTCAGCCGACAGACGAGCCGAGCCATTACGAGTCGAGGTCAAACGGGTACGGGCGGTGTTCTGATCCTGCTCAACCATCGCCGCAGTCAACGCCGAATCCACCGGACGATACAGCATCGTCACACGCTTACGACCAATCATCGCGTGCGGCTCCAAAAGACGCGCAAACACGTTCGAGAACACGGCACCTCGCGGAGCCTCACTCATCGTCCAGCACACAGACAGGCCTGAATCATGCCGATAATGGCTCCACTCAACCACCGCAGTACTCGGACCAGCAGAGGACAGGTCAATCTCCGGACTCTCGCCCACATAGGCAGCCTCATCCAGCAAGCGAGATACGGCTGGATCATACGCGGTACGCACAATCTGACCAATATCACCAGCCACCATCGGGGTGGCCACACCCGCGCCGGTTGCTTCCAGGTGCGAGCACCAGAAGACAACCTTGGAGGAGAGGTCACGGAGCATCTCATCCGGGGTGCGGCGGCGCATACCCGCACGAGCCGCAGCCGAGAAGCTTAGGGTCACCCAAGCACGGGTCTCAGAGACACCCGACGGGTAGGTTTGAGCCGCCTCCGCCAGCATCTGCGAAGCAATCGGGGATGCCGTATTGGACATGGACGACTCAATCTCACGGCGCAGACGGATACCTGAACCGGGGGAGGTCTCCACGGTCACCGAGGCACCTACCAGACCGACCTCACGGCCCAGCTCAGCCAAAAAGCCGCCCCAGTTGGCGACCCACTGGTCAATATCGGCTTGGTCGACCATGGCTGCACCATCAGGCTCAACCGCCATCGACACCGAGTAGATACTAACGGCAGGCATGTGAATCAGCGCAAAGGGACGCCCCACGCTGTCGGTACCCTCATAGGTCACCGCAGAGGAAGCCACACCGGGCAGGCGGAACTCATTCGTGGGGGTGGACCCGAGCGGACCCGAGCGGAAGATATTGAGCTTCCGGAAGCGAGCGAACATGAAAATAAGCCTTTCGGAGAGGCGCTCCATGAGCGTGTACCCGTGCTTGTCTTTCAGAGCGAAGGAGCCCAGAAAAAGCGCGAGGATAACGCCGATGATGAGGCCGGGGATAATGCCGGCCAGACGCATGACGAAGATGGTGATGATGATGGTGACGAACAGCAGGGCCGTCGCCAAACCGGAGAGTCTGCCAATACCGGCGCGCTGAGGAATACGCCAGTTACCGTATGTGGGTTCAACATACTCAGTATCGATATGCACTATTGATTACCCCTGTTTCGGTTAGGTTGCGCCGAGCCGCTGCTACCACGTCGTCGGGCACCACGACCCCCACGGGACGGGGGCGTTACGCCGCCGCCACGGGAGCCTCGGGAGCCTCGGGCTCCGCCGCCTTGTTGCTTAGAACCCTGCTGCGGAACCTGCTCGCCAGCGGCATCATGGACAGCAGACGAAATCGCCTGCCCGCCCTTCTGCGCGCCCTTAACGGCAGCACCAGCTGTCATCACAATTGCACCGGCACCACCTGTAGCAACACCAGCACCCTTTGCGAGCAGACTCTTAGCAAGAGAACCACCGCCCTTAGCAGCTGCAGCACCAGTAGCGGCACCGCCACCACCGCCACCGGCGGCAGCTCCACCGCCGCCACCTGCACCGCCACCACCGCGGCCAGCGCCTCGAATTCGCGAGCCGAAGTTGACCGCGCCAGAAGCGGCACTGCCGACAGCAGCACCAGCGAACATTGCGCCAGCACCGGAAGCGGCACCGACAGCGGGGACGATGAGGCGCATCATGGCAGGCAGAGCAAAGAGGGCAGCAATCATCAGGACCAGGCCGGAGATGAAATACATCATTCGCTGCCCATCATCGCCGTCGACCTTGCCGACACTACCGAAAACCTTAAACGCTGCAGCGTAGACTATCGATGCCACCGGCTTGTAGAGGATGAAAGCGATGAGCCAGCTCACATGTTTCTGTGACCACTGCTTACCCCACGAGGTATTAGTCGCCGAGAACGCCAAGGGCAGGGTGCCCACCAGGATCAGCGCCATAGCGGAGCGGACAATGAGCAGACCGATCTGAATGACCGCAACGATGATTGCGATAATGCCCATGACGATGGCAAAAATCGCGATGCCCACCGTGATCCCAGACTTAAAAACCTCTGGGCCGATGAGAGTCGAAAGAGCCTTATCGAACCCCTCGTCCGTGGAGCGGCCGATAATCCAGGCTGAGAACTCGTCGCCTGAGCGCAGCAGAAGAGTTACGCCCGTCACACTGGCGGCGTTCATGATGGCAAATTTCAGTAGTGACGCGAGGAGGTCTGTGAGTGGCTGGCCCTTGCGGGTCCACATCATCTGCCCGGCAGCGATGAGGATGCTGACGACAAGTAGTGCCGCGACGTACCAGGAGGTGGACTCGCGGATGAAGTATACTGCGTTGTCCTTGCCGGTGAGCGGGATGCTGGGTGTGTTAACCCAGAAGGAGCCCAGGCTCTTCGCGAGGCCTCCGAGGGAGTCGGTCACGCCGTGGAAGAGGGAGTTAATGAATCCCTCGGCACCAGCACATACGAGATCACCCCACCCACAATTGGCATTGACATCGTGCTCACCCGCCATTAGGAGCCCCAGGTAATGAAGTCGTCAGGGTCCACGTTGCTAATTCCAGGAGCAGTCGTGGGAGCCCAATAGCGCCAGTCACCGTCGTGCCATTCCATCACTACGTCCCAGCTACGATATGCACCGGAAGGAATCTGAAAGAGCAGACGCACGGTAGCACGCTCAGGAGTGTAGGAGACATAACGGTAGCCCGCGACGCGCACTACAGTGCGGGTTTTAGTATCACTCTGCCGGTTCTGACGCGCTGCCTCAGCACCCGGGCCCACAACAGTCGGCATGTACGCCTCCGGTGCCTCGTTAATCTCGATGGTCGCCCAGACAGATGCGTAGAGTGCGCCCTCAGCAGAGTGCTCAAAGCAGGAGCGAATCGGCGAGTTAACCATGGGGCCGGCGGTCTTCGAGACAGGGCCAATCCAGCCGGCATCGGTAGTCACCCACGATGCGCCCTTCGGGGCAGCATCCATCACCGAATCATCATCCGACGCACCCGCACCACACGAGCCCGCCGCCACTGACGAGGTAGCACGACTCAACTGCTGCTCAGCACCCGCAGAAGCACTAGAGCCACCCGAAGCCGACGAGCTCGAGCCGCCACGCGGAATCAGCACAATCAACAACAGGACCAGCAGCACACCAACACCAGCAATAATGCCGATACCCCAGCGGGGAATGGTCACGCCAGACTTTTTCTCCATGATGTCTCTCCATGTCTCTCAACCCCGAATGTCGGGGTACACCAGATAGCCCTACCCCAGCGTGGGGAAGAGCTTGAGTGAATGATAGTGGGTAATGGGGGGATAGGAGACCCAGCGACGGGTCTCGCTTGAGATTAAAAGGGTCACGGGGTGCGTGAGCGCACCCCGTGCAGGGCTTTTAGCCCATGAACATGCCGACCAGACCGCTGGCTGCGGAGGCCAGGATACAGCCACCGAACACCCAACCGAGGCTGGCAGCGTGCTCGCCGCCCTGACCGCGGCGGTTGTTAATCATCATCGCACCAGCAGTCACCAGCACACCGATAACCGCCAGAGCGAAAACAATCCAGGCAATCCACTTAACGATGGTGGTCACGCCGTCAGAGCCGGGAGGTGCCTCGCCCGCACCCGGATCAACCGGGCCAGCCAGCACAGCAGCGTTCAGGAAAAAGGAATTTGCAGCAGCGAGCATCTCGCGCCTCCTCGTGGTTGTAGTGTGTGTAACCCCCAGCGTCGGGGGCAAAAATTTATTACCGGTATCAGCGATTACCATAGCACACGCACCTGATGTACGTGCCACGCATTGTCACTAGTCCACCGTATAGAGCCTCATGCCTCGACACCGTGTGCCGTAGCTAGTGATGAGTAGCGGACCCACTCACCACTCGTATCCACACCCTCCAGACGGGACAGCTCAGTCAGGCGGGCACGCACAGCACGCCAGCATTCAGCCGCAGTAATGACGTCAGTGCCGGCTACCTTCAGCCCGACCGCGCAATCACGGCAGACCAGACGTAGGGTCCCTGCGCGAGCGGGGATGAGCCCATATCACGCAGCTGGTCTCAGCTCACCGGCCCGTGTTCCCCGCGTGAGCGGGGATAAAACTAAATATGCAGATATGCAGAAAGCCGTAAACATAGCTTTCTGCATATCTGCATATGCGTCTTCCGATATGACCAGCCAGCTTTAAAACTCCCACACCCCCTGTTAAAATGAGATGCGAGGCCACCCCACACGGGGCGACCCCAAGGGCACACGGTATCACTCACACCAACCACGCACACCTCCACACACCAGGAGCCATAAAGTCATGCAAAAAAGTGCCCTCGGGATAGCCCTACCCTTCATCTTCATCTTCGGACTCATCCTCTCACTCCTCCTCGTTATCGGCGGCGGAGCAGGCGCTAACGCCTGCACCCCCAGTAGTAGCGGCAACGGCGGCAACGGCCACCAAAACGCCTCCGCCCCCGCCGCAGCACCCGTCACCAGCATCGGCGACCGCGGCGACACCATCAAGGCCCACCTCCCAGAGCTTCAGGAAGCATCCCGCATCAGCGGCTTCCCCATCTCCCTCATCGCAGCCACCATCCACCAAGAATCCGGCTGGGACCCCAACATCGTCTCCGGCGTAGGAGCACAAGGACTAGCCCAATTCATGCCCGGCACCTGGGCATCCTTCGGTAACGGTGGCGACCCCTTCAACCCCCATGATGCCATCCCCGCCATGGGACGCTACATGAGCTACCTCAAAACCACCCTCCGCAACGCAGGTGTCGACGGCGACGAAATCGATAACGTCCTCCGCGCCTACAATGCAGGCCCCGGCGCAGTCATGGAGCGCACCGGCGGATACAACACCGACGAAAACAACAACTACGCCCCCGCTATCAAAAGCCACTGGCGGCAGTACCAGACCCTCATTAAAGACCTCGGCATTGATGACTACCCCACCGGTGCCGAACAGCCCTCGTTGAGTAATGCTGCCGCCAATAAGGCAACCCCCGAATCCACTAGCAGTACTTCCGCACCGGCACAGGCAGAGAAGAAAAGCAATAAAAAGGCATCCGATAAGGATCAATGCAAGGAAGAGGACCAGAAATCTTCAAATGCAGAAAACCAGAATTCTGTAAATACAGATAACTCCGGTGATGACTACCCCTGGGCTCACATGGCCCATTGCAACGGAGACTACTCCTACTGCCCGACAACACCGGATCCGACCAACGCACTTCCGAGTGAATGTGTAGCATTCGCCGCCTGGCGCGTCACCCGACAAACCGGCGGTAGCGCCGACAACATCACGTTCCACTCCCCCGGCAACGCGTCTGTGTGGCTTGGCCATTGGACAGGCAGAGGCTGGCCCAGCGGCCATGAACCGCGGGTCGGCGCCGTAGTCTACTACGGCCCGAACGTCGCGGGAATGAGTAGCTACGGCCATGTCGCTATCGTGAAGGAAGTCCACGACGACGGAACCTTCGTCGAAGAAGGCTACAACGGCCTCGGCGCACCCAACGACCACATCTACTACACCCGTGTTGTCTCGAATAACTCACCGTCCGCATTCCTCTACATGCCGGGCACCTAAGAAAGGAAATACCATGACCCGCAAACTCACCGCACTCACCGCAACCATCACCCTGCTCGCTACCGGATGCTCCGCATCCACCGACAACACCGCCCCCACCGGATCCCCCGTCGCAACCTCCACCCCCAGCACCACCACGGCACCCGCACCTGCACCCAGCACCGCAACCCACACCCCCACCGTCACCGAGGTAAACCCCACCACTGCAACCCCGACCCCGACGGTCAGCCTTGACCCTTCCCCCCTTGCAGGGGTGGGAGTAGGCGAGCAACAGCCCTCCAGCGAAGCCGTACTGACCTCCATCACTGATGAAGACCGTGCCCGCGCGGTAGACGCGGCAAAGGCCATCGTCACCGCCTACACCAGCGGCAAACCCTACAAGGAATGGTCAGCAGACCTCTTCCCCCTCATCGACCCGGAACTCCAAAACCAGTACGGTCCTAAGATCAAAACTGACATTCTCAAGGGCAAAGTCACCGGAGCCTCCATCACTAATGACCCGACTCTTGAAACAGCCATGGGCGAAAACCCCTACTGGGTCACTGTGGTAGTTACTGTCGACGGCGGTATTAGCCCGCAATACTTTGTACGAGTACACCGTACCGCTGACCGACCCAATAAGTGGAAGGCCTCCCACATCCTCGAGCCTCAGGGCTTCAACTCCTTTGTAAAGAGCCGGACTCAGAAGAAGTAAATAACATGGACGCTCTCGACTACCCCCGCATCGACGCCACCGTCTCAGCTGACGGCCTCATCCAACTTGAAATCCAAGACCACGCCCCCCGCACCTTCCAGGACGCAACCACTAAAGAAGCCCTAGGACAGGTGTGGAACCACTGCGCCCACCTCGCCCAAACCCTCGGCCGCGACGTCAAAATCTACGTCCAAGAAGGTACCAAAACCAGCTACTACACCCTCACTCCAGAAGGCGAGCCTACTCTCCAAACTGTGACCGAGGAAGTTGAAAAGCCGTCCGTCTGGCGACGCAAAGCAATCCTCATCCCCGCCGCAGCCCTCCTAGCACTAGGACTCGGCGGCGGAGCCCTCGCAACCGTCAACGCCCTCAACCAACCCGCCACCACCACCATGGCAACCACCCCAGCCGGAGTCGCCATCACCCTCGACAACGGAACCTACACCACCGGCGCCCTCAGTGGCGATGGCCAGCGTATCTCCTACATTGACGGGTCGACCCTCTACGTTGTCGATGCCACCAAAGGCACCCTCGTCAGCCAGACCGACCTCACCAAAAACAAGGTCGAAGCTGCAGGGCTGACCATCCACCCCACCGGTGACGGATTCCTCTACACCGCACCCGGTAGCTACTTCATGTGGTCCGGCGGAAAATTCTCCAACATCAACACCATTACCACCAAGGCGCAAACCATCATCACCCGCGCTGGGGAATCCGTCATCATCTCCCGCAATGACCCCACCCCCGGAAGCGTCCAAAAAATCAGCGTTAACGGAACCGAGCGGTACCGCTCCCCCGCTGAAGGCGCAGCCTTCATCGCCACCTCTAAAGGCAACGGCATCTGGGCATCCACCCGCGGTAACGGCACCATCATCACCGCAACTGCCAACGGTACCGAAACCGGAGCGCACCCCCTAGTAACCCCCACCGAAGGAGCAACCTTCACTCGCTGGGTAGGAGCCACCGCCAACGGTGAGGTCGTCACCCTCTGGCACACCTCCGCCGGGCAAGACATCCTTGCCCTCCAAGCCCCAGAATCTGACAACGTCAGCCGCACCATCGACATCACCGGAGCAGCCGATAGCGTGAAGATTGACGGCACCGGCACCATCGCCATCGCAGGAGATCAAGTCCATCACCTCACCACCGAGGGGTCCTACGCCCTACCGGCCGTGCCAACCAAGGTCACAAGCCGGCCCGCGGGAGGATTCAGCCTCGAATTCGGTGACGGAACCACCGGCGACGCAACCTCCAGCGGCTATATCGCCTCCACCGACACCCCAGTTCTTGGCACAACCGCAGACGGACACCGCGTAACCGTCAGTCCCGACCAACACAGCATCGTCATTAACCCTTAATTAAGAGGAGTAAAAAGTGTACCGCAAGGCCCTCATCACTTCCCTCACCCTCGCAGCCGCAGCAGGCGCCATTAGCTGCACCGCAGCGACTGCAGCAGAAACACCCACCCAGAGCGGTTCTATCACCATCCGTGATAATGGCCAGCCCAACCGCGACCAGACCCGTGACCTGACCGTTGCCCTCATCACCAAGAACGGCGCCGGTAACGCAGCCACCCAGCCTGCTACTACGCCCGAGTTCGTCACCGCATCCCCTGCCGAAGCGGAAGCACCTGCCGAAGAACCTGCCCAGGAAGCGCCTGCAGAAGCACCCGCTGATACTGCACAACAGGAAGGTTCAACCCCCGAAGCGGAAGCGCCCGCCGAGGCTGAGGCACCTGCTGCGGAGGCGGACCACTCTGAACCTCGTGAAGAGACCCCCGCTCCGAGTGAAGCAGCTTCGGGTGAAGTGGAAGTTGTTATCGCCCCCAGCGCCGAACCCACCCATGAGGTTCCCGAAACGCCGGGCAATACCGACGTACCCATCAACCCGGAACCTGAACCGGTCACCCCCGAACCGGAAACCCCGGGGAACACCGATGTGCCCATTGCACCTGAGCCTGAACCGGCCCGTAGCGAGCACGATGAAACCCCTGCCGACCACCAGCCGGCTGACGACACCGCACCCGTTATCGAACCGGAGCCTGAGCCTTCAACTCCGGCACCCGAGGCTACTGAAACCCCTGGCGAGGTTGAAGTTGTCATCGCACCTACCCCTGAGCCGAGTCAGAAAGCATCTGCGGACACTGTGGATAATGAGACACCCGATAACTCAGAGGTAGTCAGTACCGAGGTGCCCATCGCACCCGAGGATGCCCAGGCACACTCCCGTGCCACCTCAGATACTGGAGACCACGCAGTAACCGGTAGCGACGAGGTGGGTATCGCTCCGCAAGCACCGGGCTCCAAGACCCCTAAGAGTAAGAATGGATCATCAGCTCAGCCTGCTGCAGATGCGAAATCCCCCACTTCGGTGCCGTCTGTTCAATCCACGGCGCCGGCTACCGCCCGCGACGAGTTGGCTTACACCGGTATTAGTGCCGAGACTGGCGGGATCGCAATTGGCGGTTTTATGCTGATTCTCACCGGAGCCGCTGGTGTGTGGTCTGTCCGCCGCAGACCTCTAACGCCTAGCACCTAACTGAAGGGGGCGAGCGAATCATTGCGATTCGCTCGCCCCTTTAGTTATGTCTTGACAAGGGCTAATTCTGTACAGAAATAAAGAAATATTGAAATCTTTATATACGGATTTCTGCATATCCATATTTCCACCTCAAAAGAAGAGGTGCAGGTGGCAGGCGTAACCTATGGGGCCATGCCAAGTTGCTTGAAGCTGCAGTACATCATGCGCGAAAGCGTAACTGACTTATTCGAAAAATACCCGTAGGGTCATTCTGATAGATTTGGAATGGCCCTACGATACACCACCGATATTTAAGGAGAACTACTCATGGCCGAGTACTTTGACCTTCCTGAGCGTTACCCTGAGCTATTCGCGCAGCTCAACGATAAGCAGAAGCGAGGTATTACTCAGACTCTCGCCTCAGCATGGCTTGAGGGTTACACCCATTCTCGCGAAGAAGTGGCTCAACTTATTGATCTGGAGCTAGGACGAATCACCTTCGAAGAATATAAGCAGAAGACCCTGGACAGGATTGCTTCTCGCCGAAACTTGGAAGAATCTGAGTAATGAGTGGTCAGGATGCATGGGCGGCATATTTTTTCCCACCGCCTGATGATCAAGTCATGCGTAATATTCCTGGTATTCGCAATGAGGGAGAGCTAAGAGAGTTCGAATACAGTATGACATCTGCAAGGCAGAGAATGCTGGAGGAGAACCCTAGCCTTGTTGCGCATACTTTTGACGCAGCACATCTCAAAGGGATCCATAAGTATCTCTTTCAGGACGTGTATGACTGGGCGGGGGAGTATCGTACTGTCAACATGAGTAAAAGGTATTCTGTGTTTGCAGATGTCAACAACAAAGAAGTCGACCGATACTTGGCAGAAGCATCCCAAAAAGTGCGCTCAACAGACTGGGAAAAGCTTAATCGTGTGGAATTTGTGAAGGCGGCATCTGAAGTTTTTGCAAACTTAAACCAGGCCCACCCCTTCCGTGAAGGAAACGGCCGAACCAGCAAAATCTTCATGGAACATGTTGCAGCTCTGAGTAATTTTGAACTTGATTACGATCGTGTCAGTAAAGAAATCTGGAATCAGCAGTCTATGTTTAGCGGTCCAGATTTTGGACACTTTCAGGTGCGTCCTGAAGAGATGTACCCGGTTTTCAATGCCATTTCCGTACCGCGCGAAACCCCACATGAGACCCAACTCGATGCTGAGGATGAAAAGTCGCAGCAGATTTACCGGCAGATTATGAATGGCTTCACTGGGCCTACTGGAGCGAATCAGCAGCAGACACCCCAGACACCTAACCGCAATATCAACCACGGCTTAAACCGCGAATCCGGTCAAGGACTCGGAGACTAAAGAAGGTGGGGTGCTCAAGACATATGTCTTGAGCACCCCACCTTTGCGTGTTTTCAAGGTATGGTTACCGACAGGACGAAGTAGACCGGCTAGGGCGCGGAATGGTTATGGAAGGGCAGACGCAGCTTTTCTAACGTAGCGTGAGTGGTTCCATCATACGGCTTATGTTGGAACCACTCACTTCTTTCTAGGGTTTGGGCTCGGAGTTTGCTGCGCGCAGTAGTGCGTTCACTTCGGCGCGAGTAATACCAAGGCGACCCGTCTGGCAGAACGCGCCAAAAACCAGCAAAAGCATCCAAAGGACCAGAAGGTTACTGAGCCGGAGCAGCAGCCGAAGCCGCTCTCGCCGGTAGAGCAGAAAGTGCAGGAGGCCCGTGCTGAGCGTGCGCCTGAACCTGAAGCGGATGAGGAAACTCTGGCAGCTTTGAGGGTGAGCCAGATTGGCATGAGGACACATGCCCGAAAAGGAACAGCCCCTCATCCGAAACAGCCACCGGCACCTTCTACAGTACGTCCAAAGACTAATAAAGACATGGAACTTTAGGAATAACGTAAGAGGGGGACACATATTGTGTGTCCTCCCTTTCTGAAATATGGGTTTGTTCCTTTAGCGTCTGCGAGCGGCAACGACGGCCGACTGCACCAGGCGGTTTTCGCCTTGTGGACGATAACAGTACAGGATTCTAGCTAAGGTTGAACCCCGCACAATAGGGATTGAAACAGGTTAGGGGGAGAGATAGCATGGCTGAACGGACCCCAAATAATGTTCTCACGATTATCCTAGAGGGGTAAGAAAGCAACAAAAAAGGCACCCTCAGCGGGTGCCTTATGCGCAAGGTCCGTAGCTTCGGCCGACCTACATCAGCATACCCACTACGGCTCACCCATTATACCTCCTCGCCTTACGGCGACTACCTCAGGGTTCTTGGTTTACCTTGCTACTATTACTATAGCAAAACCGAATACCAACCGCAACATTTTTTGAAGGAATCAAAGGTGTCCTCCAATTCTTCCGGCCATCATCTTATCAGCGATTATCAGCAGGCCTTTATCACTAACCCCTCCGACAGAATAGAGCGAGATTACCATTCTCGTATCGTCGGTTTCTACGAGAGAAACAGCGATGCTCCTCGTTTTGCCTTTGTAGACGAAACCTACCGACCTCCCAAAGTCAGCGATGACGGATACGGTATGCATCAAGGGTTCTACTCTATGACGGCTGTGATTGTCGAAGCAGATCAGCTTAAGGACTTCCGAGACGCACTGACGAATCTGCAAGGCGATTTCTACCATGCGAACCGAGCCAGTCCTGACCGTAACCAGGCTCTTCTTGAGCTAGTACACCAGCAGCTGCCGCCTGGCGCAGCAATCATTACAGTAGGTACTGCTGTTGATTATTCCCCGGATGCTGATACTCAGGTAGATTTCATCAGGCAAGCACGTCACAGTAACATGCTTTCTCTGATTCAGCAGGGACAAGATCGAGATAACCCGGTCTACGCGTTCGTCTTTGAACGCATGAGGAATGACAAGGAGAACCAGTTGGATTTGGAGGCTATCTCGAACTTTATCCAGGCTGGTCTTATCGATCCTATCGATCAGGTACAGGTATCTCCGAGTGCTGAGAGGCTCCTGTGGACCCCCGATGCGGTCTGTTATGCCGTTCAGAAGGTTCTTAACTCTTCTGACTACACCCTTTTTGAGACCATCAAAGACAATCTTGAGGTCTACGATGCGCTCAGCCATAGGTATCTTGACCTTGCTCCTGGACAGAACCAGCAGACTCAGATGAGTGCGCTCAATTTTGTCGCAGCTACTGTCCCGATTGAGAAGCTCTCTGATAATGCGCTTATGCAGGTCGCGAGTGGTCGTTTCGTCCGTGAAGAAGTCGTAGCTAGCCTTTCAAATTCTTTGCCTGAGGGTCCTTTGCCTGAGGGGCAGGGACGTATCCTACAGCCCAAGGCTCAAGAAGGTGTTGGTGATGCGTACTCCCGGACGCAAGCACAGGGGCATCAGCATCAGTTGTCTCCTGCTCAAGCTGTCGCTCAGAGTAT
The DNA here is from genome assembly GCF_001836905.1 of Rothia sp. HMSC062F03. Classification (NCBI taxonomy): domain Bacteria; kingdom Bacillati; phylum Actinomycetota; class Actinomycetes; order Micrococcales; family Micrococcaceae; genus Rothia; species Rothia sp. HMSC062F03. The sequence continues at coordinate 46,448 of NZ_KV830872.1, forward strand.
TGCGCGTGGTGATATGACTCCCCGGCAGAAGCAGGCCTTTGAGGAATTGAACCGTCGTGGCACTCCTATTCCTCCCGCGTTGCAGGCTGTTAAGACCTCATATGAGCGGATGGAGCGTGCACGCGAACAGATTCTTGGCCCGAATGAGCAGCGTCAGCAGAATCATTTGAGTTCACAGCAGCAAGAAGCTATCACGGAGCTAGGTAATCGGCCGTCAGAGATTGATGTAGAGACTCAACGTTCGCTCAGTTTTCTCCAGCCCATGATGCAGAAAAGCGGTGTGGCCCAGACAGACCGGTCTCAGAATGAGGCTCCGCGGCGAGGTCCTGAACCACCAGAGCGAGGCATCGAGCTCTAATAAAGAGGTATGGGGGTGAGAAATCCAGTAGTGGATTTCTCACCCCCATGCCCCTTCGTCGTTCTCAGCAGCACACGAGACGATGCTCTGTTAATCTGGAAGAAAGCACCGATACCCCGTGAGGTCAATGATGAACATTCACCCCTTCGACAACCACAGCACCGATGTTGAGCAGGAGCTTTCCCGTGAACTGCAGGCTATTGCCCAGCAGATTCGTCAGGCATTGCAGAACCATAAGCAGCGGGTCGCCCGTGCAGAAAACCAGGAATCTGTAAATGCAGATACACAGATTCCTGCATCTCCGTATGCGCGGCTCTGGGAAGAATCATGGTGGGCTACCGCAACCAGCCGCGACCTAGCCGAATGGGCCACCGCGGCAGATCAGGAAGCACCCTACCGCGCTGATGCCGCCGCAGCCTACCACCACCTCGACGATAAGCTACGGAACGAATATGGCTTCACCCTCGCCGACTACCTTGCATACCTGAAGGAACACGGCTGGGAAGAACGCTACGAACAGCACCAGGCCGAGGAACGAGCTGAAGAACGGGAAAACCTCTCCGATTCTGAGCGTCAGAAGGAACTCGACTCTAACGACCCGGCTGAAGCCCAAGAGCACGAGAACCAGTCAGAGCAGGCTCATGCCCAGGCTGGTCATGAGTGGGATCAGGCTGAAGCCCGCGGTGAGCGTGCCGCCTACTACGAGGCTCACTACGATTCAGAAACCGCACACGCAGCCAAGCTCAACGACCAGTCCCTCGGTACGCATCCGCACCAGGCTGTAGCCGCCGCGAAGGCTCGAGGACCTCAGCAGCAGGCCAAGCCTGCCCGCGCAGTGCAGCAACAGGTTCATCAGCAGCACGAGCTATCCCACTAAAACCGTTCTCTTAGTAAGTGCGCTTAGTCAGCTCACGACGAACCGACTCACGCACACCCGCATCCTCAACCGACGCCAACACCGAAGCCAGAGCACGCGAGAGAATATCCTCACGCATGAACGGCTCCACACGAGTCACCTGGTACACCGGCACCATGGCGCGTGAGAGCATCGGGATGAAGTTCGGTTCAGCCCAGGACGGCTCCAGGGCGATCACGCGTGCCAGGGCGGGGGAGTACTCTTCCATCCAGCGCTGGAAGTCTTCTTCGTTGGAGAAGTACGAGCCGTCTTCCTTGAGCTCGAATGCTTGAGGGACAGCGGTGTTGGCGGCCTTTGCTTCGTCGAGCTCTTGTGCGAAGTCGGAGACGCGTTCACGCAAAGCTGCCATCTGCTTGAATTGCGCGGGAATGTCCTCATCCTGCAGGGCTGCTAGGTAGTTTTCGACTTCGCGGTGATCGGGTTCGCGTAGGGTGGTGCCGGGGGTGGGGAGGGTGGGGAACTGGTAGCCGGTTTCGGTGAGGTGGTTTGCTTTCTCTTCGCCCTTGACGGCTAGTTCGATGGCGGTGTTGAGTAGGTCCTGCTTTGTGTCGGCGTCGATGGGGTAGCGGCCGTATTGGCCGGGGGTGTACTTCTTGTACAGGTTGTTTAGGGCGATGCAGCGTAGGCGTAGGTTGTAGAGGAAGGCTTGCCAGTTGCCGATGGTGGCGAAGCCTTCGTTGATGAGGGTGATCATTTCGTCGATGGGTTCTTCGTCGGCTAGTTCGGTGGTGAGGCTGTCGAGGAGGTGGTTGATGCTTTGGGCGGTGGCGATGTCGGTGCGTAGTGCTTGGGTGAGGGCGAGGTCGTCGGGGTAGGTGATGTAGTGGCTGCCGTCGATTTGGATGAGGTCGGTGTGGGTGATCCATGCGGGGGCGGTGGGGTTGGTGTTGATCATTGGTTTTCTTTCGGTTGTGGTTGGTGGTGTGGTTGTTTTGTCCCGGGTTGCTTCGGTGCGGGGGGGGGTATGGGAAAAGGCACCCTGTGGGGGTGCCTTGTGTGCAAAAGCCCAGTCGGGCAGCGTAAGGGTTTCTATATATTTCACCACACTGCAGACCCTCAGGGCCCATCCGGCCAACCTAGCAACTCAGGGCTGCTAGTGCTAGTTTCAAGTTTTTGATGCTCTACCAGTCTAACATTCCTAAAACCCGGCAGCCCGTGAGCCGGTCACGGCGACCGAAAAGAAAACCCCACCAAACCCGCCGCGCGCGGCGCCCGCAGAAGTGCGGCGTAAGACACTGCACCCGCTGTCTCGCACGTACGCCCGAAAAGTGCGAGAATGGAGCGAAAAAGAAAACTACGAAAGAGACACTTTCATGCTTATTCTCGTTGTGAACGCTGGTTCTTCCTCCCTGAAGTACCAGGTGCGTGACACCTCCCTCCCCGAAGCAGAGCAGATGCTGGCCTCCGGCCTGGTTGAAAACATCGGCACCGATGTGCCCAACCACGAGGTCGCATTCGACATCATGTCCGAGAAGCTTGAGCCCGTCTTGGCAGGCCGCGAGCTGCAGGCAGTCGGTCACCGCGTGGTGCAGGGTGCGGAGAAGTTTACCCACCCCGCCCTGCTCACCGAGGAAGTTGTCCAGCAGATCGACGACCTCTCCCCGCTGGCACCGCTGCACAACCCCGCACACGCTCAGGGTATGCGCGCCGCAATGCACAAGTGGCCCTCCCTGCCGCAGGTTGCTATCTTCGACACCGCGTTCCACTCCACCATGCCCGAAGAAGCATGGCGCTACGCGATCCCCTACGACCTGGCTGACAAGTACAGCATCCGCCGCTACGGCTTCCACGGCACCAGCCACGAGTACGTCTCCCACGTTGCAGCTGACATGCTCGGCATCGCCCGCGACAAGTTCAACGGCATCGTGGCACACCTCGGTAACGGCGCATCTGTGACCGCGGTGAAGGACGGCAAGTCCGTCGACACCTCCATGGGCTACACCCCGCTGGCCGGCCTGATCATGGGTACCCGCTCCGGCGACATTGACCCCTCGGCACTGACCACCATCCTGGTTCGTGAGGGCATTGACGGCGCACGCCTGGACACCATCCTGAACAAGGAGTCCGGCCTGCTCGCACTGGCTGGCTCCAACGACATGCGTAAGGTCGTTGAGGCTGCACAGTCCGGCGATGAGCGCGCACAGCTCGCACTGGACATGACCTCCTACCGCCTGATGAAGTACATCGGCGGCTACAACCTGGTTGTTGGTGGCGCACAGGCTCTGATCTTCACTGCAGGTATCGGCGAGAACTCCGGCGACTTCCGCAAGCTGGTCCTGGACCGCCTCGGCCCTCTGGGCATCAAGTACAACGAGGAGGAGAACGCTAAGCGCTCCCCCGAGCCTCGCGTGATTTCCACCGAGGATTCCGCCATCAAGGTGCTGGTCATCCCCACCAACGAGGAGAAGGCCATCGCCGAGGCAACCGAGGAGCTCGTCAAGAGCCTCTAAGCGCTCGAGTTTCGCGCGGCCACCGTGCGGGGTGCGTGAGGCATCCCGCGCGCAGCGCGTAGAGCTTCAGCCCGCCGTAGCATCCGTTACCAACAGACGCTGCGGCGGGCTTTTGCGCACCCGGACACCCAAATACGTGCGGTTTGTGAGAAAAACCGTTCTCGTATTCACCCAAGCGTGCCCAAACCCGATAGAGTGGAGTCAGACAACACTCGATACGAAGTGGACGAGATATGACTCAACCTCCTGAAAACCACCAGCCCGGCGGGCAGTTCAACGCCCAGCCCGGCCCCCAGGGGCGCCCCGCCCCGCAGGGCACGCCCCTTCCGCAGGACCTCTCCGCGGGTTGGCTGCCCGAAGATAAGCGTCAGAAGCCGGTGAGCCCCCTTCCGGAACCCAGGTTCTTTGCCTACCAGTCCATACTGCCGACGAAGGTGCTGCACGCGCTGCGTCACCCCGCCGAAATCCCGTGGCTGGTCGCCGCCTACGCGGTCACCGCGGCCGGCTACGTCGTGCTGTTCATGTCGATTATTACGCTGTTTGGCCGCATGGGCCAGTGGCTCTTCTCGTCCGGTTCGGGCGACTACACCGGCGGCACAAGCAGCCGCGTGGCAAGCAGCGTGCAGGACATCGTCATGCAGGCCGTGTCCATGCTGGTTCTGGGCCCTCTCGTGCTCTTCATCGGTCGTGCGCTCTTCTACGCCCAGCAGCGTGTGAACGGCGTGCGCATCACCCCGACCCAGTTCCCCGAGGCGTACCAGATGCTCGCCGAGGCCGCCGAGGCTGCCGGCCTGCGCCGCGTACCCGACGCGTACGTCATCAGCGGTAACGGCACCATCAACGCCTTCGCATCGGGTCACGGCTTCCGCCGCTTCATCTGCGTCTACTCCGACCTGTTCGAAATCGGCGGTAAGTCCCGTGACCCGCAGGCCCTGCGCTTCATCATCGGTCACGAGGTGGGCCACATCGCGGCCGGTCACGTCAGCTACTTCCGTCTGATTTTCACCACGCTCTTCAGCCGCATCCCCATACTGTCTAGCGCACTGTCTCGCGCTCAGGAGTACACCGCCGATAACTTCGGTTACCGCTTCTGCCCCGAGGGCGCCAAGGGCGCTATCAAGGTGTTGGCCGCCGGTAAGTACCTGAACAAGCAGGTCAACTTCGACGAGCTGGCCGACCGCGCCGTCACCGACCGCGGCCTGGCCGTCTGGTACGTGAACCTGCTGATGAGCCACCCCGTGATCACCTGGCGTGCCCACGCCCTGCGTGACCGCACCCAGCCGGGCCGCCTCTTCTGGCGCCCGACCGAGAACCCCACGGACAACGGTACCCCGCGCGTGCCCGTGCTGGTTCCCGCTTCGGAGCCCGTTGGCATGTGGCCCGACCCGATTCAGTCCACCGAGTTCATGCAGGAAAACCAGAAGACCTGGGAGCCCCACAACCTCGAGACCGTGGACGTGGTACAGAAGCCCGAGGAGGACCTCGCATACCCCGAGAACACGGCCCTGTTCAGCGGTTGGCAGACCGAGCAGGCTCGCGCGTTCCACGCTCAGCGTTGGGATGCGTACGCGGCCGCCGGCGGTGCACCCGCCGCGGGTGCGTCCGGCTTCGGCCAGCAGGCGGCCTCCGGCTTCGGTCAGCCCGGCCAGCAGCCTGGCCAGCAGTCCGGAACCCCGGATCAGTCCGGCTCCCAGCCCGCTTCTCAGCCCGGCCCGTTCGGGTCGGCCCCTGAGCAGCCCGGCTCCAACCGACCCGACGCCGGCCCCTCCGGCGAGGGCGGTTACGGCTTCGACCCCGGCAACAAGTAGCCCGCTAAGCCGTGAACGCGCCCGCGGGCGCTAAAGGCTCAAGAACCCGCCGAGGGCACCTCATCGTGAGAGGTACCCCCGGCGGGTTCAGCTCTTTAACCGCAGGTCATAGAATAGGGGCTATGCTCTCATCACTGCGCTCCATCAAGCTTGACCCGCTGCTGACCATGCTCATCACCGCCGTTATTCTGGCCATTATCGTGCCGGCGCGCGGCGACTTCGCCGACTGGTTCAGCACCGGAACGAAGTTCGCGGTCGCCCTGCTGTTCTACCTGTACGGCGCTCGCCTCTCCACCGCGGAGGCCATTCGCGGCCTGACCCACTGGCGTCTGCACCTGATGATTTTGAGCTGCACGTTCGTGCTGTTCCCGCTGGTCGGTTTGGCGCTTTCACCGCTGCGTTTTGTGCTCGGCGATGGGCTGTACATGGGTATTCTGTTCTTGACCTTTGTGCCATCGACCGTGCAGGCATCCATCGCCTTCACCTCGATTGCGGGCGGTAACGTGGCGGCGGCGATTGTGAGCGCCTCCCTCTCCTCGATCGTGGGTGTGGTGGCCACGCCGCTGCTGGCCATGCTGCTGATGCACACGGACCATATTGAGTTCTCGGGCACCGTGTTTCTCGACATCGCGATTCAGCTGTTCCTGCCCTTCGTGCTCGGTCAGCTCACGCGCCGCTGGGTGGGGGAGTTCGCCAAGAAGCCGACGACCAAGTGGCTGGATAAGTTCTCGGTCATGATGATCGTGTATTCGGCGTTCTCCGCTTCGGTGGTGCAGGGCGTGTGGACGCGCGTGGCCTGGTGGCAGATCGTGGTGCTCATCGTGCTCATGGCAATCATTGTGGTGTTCATGCTGTGGCTGACCGACCAGCTGGCTAAGCGCCTGGGGTTCAACCGTGCCGACCGCATCACGATTCAGTTCTGCGGTTCGAAGAAGTCGCTGGCGGCCGGCCTGCCCATGGCCATCATTATTTTCGGTGCCGGGTCGCTGGGCCTGATGATGCTGCCGATCATGATTTTCCATCAGGTTCAGCTGATGATTTGCACCTGGCTTGCGGGGCGTTACGCGCGCCTGGATGTGGTGGGCGCGGCGGCCGCGCTGGAGGCTTCGAAGAAGTAGCCGGCGTCCCCTGCACGCGGTCGTCCGCTACCCTCTCGGATAGCGTGCGGGGCGTTCACGAGGAGGGAACATGACGAAATTTTTAAAAATAACCGACCAGTGCACTTATGTGCAATATGTGGTGTTTGTGCTGGTCAGTTGATTTTCTGTGGGGTTTGCGGGGTATTCGGCCCAAAATTCCCCTCGGAGACCCTGAACACTATCCGGCGTTGGGGGTTCGCATTAGCCAAATGGTGCTTTAGAATATTTCACTGTAGCTTCAGCGAAACCGGGTTCCACCTGCGAGTATTTACTGACGCTACGTCACATGGGCGCGGTAGAGATTCACTCCCTCAACCGGCCCGGAGCACTCGCCACGGCGGATTCACTCCCCGACCGCGCGATGACCGGAAGAGATTCACTCCCTCGTACCGGTAGACGCTCCCAAACATTCACTCAGACACAACCGGATAACTCAGCTTCACCACGCGCAGCTATAGCTCCGGCTATCCTGCGTGCTCGTCGCTGTAGTGCATCCACCCCAGAAACGAGGACACATTATCATGGCTACCATCATGAGCGTGAACGTATGCGATTCCAAGTACAACGCTGACCCCACAGGTGTACGAGACTCCACCAGCGCTATCCAGAAGGCCGTTGATGACGTCGCCGCACAGGGCGGCGGTTCCGTCGAGATTCCCGGCGGTATCTACCGAGTCTCCTACCCCTTCATCGAAATCAAGCACCGCGTCGAAATCTTCGGCCACGGTCAGGCAACCCGCATCGTCGCTTTCACCGACAAGGGTATTCCCTCCACCAAGAACGGTAGCTACGAATGTACCGGCGTGTTCCACACCGGTAGTTACACCACCCCCATGAGCGGTGGCACCAACCAGAACAAGCCCATGCGTATGGGCGTGCGCGACCTGTTTATCCGCACCAACAAGTACAACCTGCCGCTGAATTCTAAGAGCAACCAGATCTTCCTGGAGAAGCACACCCAGCCCGTCGACAACGTTGCGGGCGTCATCTTCCACACCCGCATCGCGGACGCCAACCCCGGCGAGCCGGACGCGGTCCCCACCCTGTCCAACATCGAGATTTGGGACACCGCCATTGGCGTGGCCATCCTGGGCCTGGACGACCAGGGCATGAAGATCGACAAGATCCGCATCCGCCAAACCCTGCGCCAGGGCCTGCTGGTCGGCAAGCCCGTGGGTCACCCGCTGCGCGCTCGCGAGGGCGACACCCCCGGCGCGGCAGATAACAAGTTCTCCATGATTGACGTCTCCGACGCCAACATGAGCTACGGTACCTTCGCCGGCATCGAGATTTACACCTCCCAGTCGAAGTTCGAGCTGTCGACCAGCTGGTTCAACAAGCGCAACCAGGGTAAGAACGCCCTGTACGAGGTGAAGACCCGCCACGTGGGCGCCGGCTGGTTCATCCAGGGCACCCGCAACATGTTCATTGGCTGCACCGCCCAGGAGAACGCCGGCCACGGCTGGCTCGTGGAGTGGGGTAATAACCAGTTCATTGGCTGCTTGGGTGAGTCTTCCAGCTTCCAGGATGCCGTGACCGGTGCTGCTCGAGGTGATGAGGCGGCCAACTGGTACATCGGCCGTAACGCACGCGGTAGCCGCTTCGTGGCACCCCGCGCGCACAACCCCTACAGCTGGGCGAAGGCTTCGCTGTACGGCTTCTACATTGAGAACAACATTCGCGATATGCACATTACGAACGGTTCCGCTAAGGATGACCGCCTGGGCGAGAACAATATGATGGGCCGTCGCGTGCACGTGACCGGCGCTATGGGCGATAACGTGCTCATCGAGGTGGACCACATCCGTCACTCGACCTTCGCACCCAAGCAGCTGGAGAAGCGCGGCAACGGCGTGTTCATGGGCTAGTGACGGCCTCGACGTGCGAGACCGCCCCGAGGGGGCACGGGCTCGCTCTGGTGTTTCCGGACCAATAGTTCCGGGCTGATGCAGCGGCCCGGAACCGACACCAGTCGCCGCGGGGGCGAGGAGAAATCCTCGCCCCCGCGGCGTTTAAACGCCCCGTCTCATGCGCGGCCCGCCACACTTTGCGGGGGAGACGGCAAGGGAGTGGGCGGGCGCAGGGTGCCGGTCATCGCCTCCGCCGGCACAATGCGGTACCCTTGAGCAGGAGCCACTCTCGCCCCGCGCGAAAGGGCCCGCACCGGGCGGCTTACGATGAGCCGCCCCGCTCAACTCACTCAGCACAGCGCACCGCCCGCGCATCCTATTCACTCAATTCAACCGCCCCGCCGCGGCCTGTACACCGGCCGCGTTACACCCCTCCCGGAAAGAATTGAACCTCACGTGCCTGATACTCCCATGAGCATTAACGCCGTCAACTACGGCGCAGATCCCACCGGCGCCAAGGATTCCACCGCGGCCATTCAGCGAGCCGTCGACGACGTCGCCTCGCACGGCGGCGGATCCGTCGAGCTGCCCCGCGGCATCTACCGTGTTTCCTACCCCTTCATTGAAATCAAGCACCGCGTCGAGGTCATCGGGCAGGGCCCCGCGACCGTCGTCATCGCCCACTCCGACCGGGCCATTCCCACCACTAGCGACGGGTACATCGAGTACACCGGCGTGTTCCACGTGGGTAGCTACACGACCCCCGTCTACGGTGCCTACAACGCGAACAAGCCCATGCGCATGGGCGTGCGCAATCTGCACATCCGCACCAACGCGGCTAACACGCCCATCGCCAGATACCCGCTGGATGCGCACACCGCCCCGCTGAACAACGTCGCCGGCGTCATCTTCCACACCCACCTGACCGGCGACATGCTCAACGAGCCGGACATCGTGCCCGTTATCGCCGGCGTGGAAGTCTGGGACACCGCCATCGGCGTTGCCGTGCTCGGCCTGGACGACCAGGGCATGAAAATTGACGACGTGACCGTGCGCCGTACCCTCAACCAGGGCCTGCTGCTCGGCAAACCCGTCGGCCACCGCCGCCGCGGTACCGAAGGCCAGAACTCCGGCGCGGCAGACAACAAGCTGCGCGGCGTTGACGTGGCCGAAGCCAACCTCAGCGGCGGCTCCTACGCCGGTATCGAGGTGTACGCGGCCCAGTCCAAGTTCGAGAACTGCTCCAGCAATAGCAACCACCGCACCCTCGGCAAGAGCGCCCTCTACGAACCCGGCACCCGCAACGCCGGTGCGGGCTGGATTGTGCAGGGTGAGCGCAATATGTTCATTGGCTGCACCGCCCGCTCCAACGCGGGCCACGGCTGGCTCGTCGAGTGGGCCAATAACGTTTTCATCGGCTGCGCGGGTGAGGCGTCCAGCTGGGCCGGAACCGTCAGCGGTGCCGCCCGCGCCGACGAGGCGGCCAACTGGTACATCGGCCGTAATGCCCGCGGTACCCGCATGGTCGCCCCCGTCTCGTACAACCCGCCCGAGCAGGCCGCCTCGCTGTACGGCTACTACATCGAAAACAAGATTTACGATCTTCGCATTACCGACGGCGTTGCGCAGGACGAGCGCATCGGCGAGAACAATATGCTGGGTCGCCGCGTCTACGTGACCGGTGAAATGGGCGCGAACGTGGTGATTGAGGTGGAGGACCTGCGCCACACCACCTCCACGCCCGCTCAGCTTCGCGTGGAGGCGTATAACGTCATGCGCGGCTAGGGCCCGGGCGGGGGAGCCGCGCGCTAAGAGGTTGCGCGTCGGGGCGACCACTCACCAAGAATTCAATTTCATCTTGAATAAATTATCGAGATGTACTTTAACTTCATTAAAAGGGAAGGTTTAATGCTGTCGCCTGCCCGGAACCGCTCGCGCGCCGCGGGCGGCCCGGTGCCTTCCTTCGGTGTCGCACCGACCCAACCGGTTCCTTCCGGCCGGTTTCCAACCACAATGTACGAGGACCGCACCATGCTTTCGGCTTTCTCACGCTCCCTTGCACCCGCACGACCCCTGCGTCGCGTGCTCACCCTAACCGTCGCCCTCGCCCTGGGTGCCTTGCCGGTGGGCGCATCCGCAGTGGTGCCCCACCCCCAGACCGCGGTGGCCGCCGTCCAGCCGCCCCGAAACAACGCTGACACCGAGTACAACACCTGCGTTGAACGCCTCGTGGGCGATGCGTCCCCCACGCCCGGCGTGTGGGCCGTCTGCCGCGGCTACCTCGACGAGGGCGAGTATGTCGCTCGTCGTCGCCACGATGCGACCGTCACCCGCGCCGAGCTGGTGCGCCTGCTCTACCGCATGGCCGGCTCGCCCGCTGTGAAGGACCTTCCGGCCGTCTCTCCCTACGCTGACGTGCCCGCCAGCGACCCGGACTACGCCGCCATCATCTGGGCCGCGGATGCGGGCATCACCGCTGGCTGGGACGACGGCCTCTTCCACCCCGACGACCGTGCCAGCCGCTACACCCTCTCCGCGTTCCTGTACCGTGCGGCGGGTAGCCCCGAGGGGGCTGCGACCATTCGCCGCCCGAAGCTGGCTGAGCGCGATGCGCAGCGCAAGGAAGACGCGGCCGCACGGAAGAGCCGTTTCGCCACCGAGAGCCGCTGGCTTACCCGCACTCTGGGCGAGTACCCGGCGGCCGATCGTGACGGCGACGGCGTGACGGATAAGGTAAAGCCCGGCGATCCGCTGTACTTCTCGGATGCGCTCTACATGCTTCGGGCCTACGAGAAGGCCGGCCTGAAGGTCGTCGGAACGCCCGCCGGTAACTAGGGATGACGTTGGCTAAAATCGGTGCTGACTAGTGCATATATTCACCGCCCGCCGGTGCGACCCACCGGGTTGCGCCGGCGGGCGGTGGTGTACCGGCGTGCTTCCGATACACCCGCCCGTGAGGTGAGCTCCCCGCACCCGCTAAGCTAGAAGGCATGAAGATTGCCACCTGGAACATCAACTCAATCCGCGCCCGCGAAAACCGCGTCGAAGACTGGCTCGACGAGCGCGAGGTCGACGTGCTCGCCCTGCAAGAAACCAAAACCAAGGACGAAACCTTCCCCTTCGACCTCTTCGAATTCATGGGCTACGAGGTTGCGCACTTTGGCCTGAATCAGTGGAACGGCGTGGCAATCGCCTCCCGAGTTGGCCTCGAAGACGTGCAGCGCGGCTTCGATAACCAGCCGCACTTCGGCAAGCCCGGCGAGCCCGAAGTCCTCGAAGCCCGCGCGATTGGCGCGACCTGCGGCGGCGTGCGCGTCTGGAGCCTGTACGTGCCCAACGGCCGCGGCCTGACCGACCCGCACATGGATTACAAGCTTCGCTGGATGGAGGCGCTGCGCCAGAACGTGCACAACGAGCTGGCCGCCAACCCGCAGTCGCAGCTCGCCCTGGTTGGCGACTGGAACGTCGCCCCCGAAGATACCGACGTGTGGGACATCGACTACTTCCGTGATAACGAGCTGACCCACGTCTCCGAGCCCGAGCGCCGAGCCTTCGTCGCCCTACTCGAAGAGGGCATGGTGGACGTAGTGCGCCCGCACACCCCGGGCGAGTACACCTACTGGGACTACCAGGCGGGCCGCTTCACCAAGGATGAGGGCATGCGCATTGACTTCCAGCTGTTCTCGCCCGCGCTCGCCGCACGCGTGGAACGTGCCTGGATCGATAGGGTGGAACGCGCCGGTGAGGGCGCGAGCGACCATACGCCGGTGGTCGTGGAGATTGCCGACTAGGCCGAGTATATAGCTTTGACGGGTGCTCAACCCGGGATATTTACCGCGGGAGGCGGGGGATGCGTTCCCCCGCCTCCCGCGGTTTTGCGTCTCGGGGCGCAGTCCTCCCCCAAAGTTTCCGTGTGGCTTAGTTGAAAAGTTCGGCTAGCCGAACTATTGTTAAATTCCGCCCGGGACGACAGGCAAAAGCGCATTATGATGCCTGCGCAGACACAACCGTGTCCCTAGCGTCCCGGCGCGGCAAATCCCATACATCAACCACATACTCAAACCCGTAACTTCCAATGAAGGATGCCTCATGAACGCTTTCACCCCCGCAGGCAGCAACGCACGCCGCCTCATCCAGGCGCTCTGCGCCGCCCTCGCACTCACCCTGCTACTCGTACTCACCGGTTGCGGTAGCACCGCCAGCACCACCGACGGCGCTAAGAGCAGCAGCGGCAAGAAGACCGTGCTCACCACCTTCACCGTGCTCGCAGACATCGCCCGCAACGTGGCAGGCGACGACCTGAACGTCGAATCCCTCACCAAGCCCGGCGCAGAGATTCACGAGTACGAGCCCACCCCCTCCGACGTGAAGAAGGCGCACGCTGCCGACCTGGTGCTCGACAACGGCCTGAACCTCGAATCCTGGTTCGCCAAGTTCGTTGAAGAATCCCACGCTAAGCACGTGACCGTCTCCGAGGGGGTCACGCCCATCTCCATTACCGAGGACGCCTACGCGGGCAAGCCCAACCCCCACGCCTGGATGAGCCCCAGCAACGTGCAGAAGTACGTGGACGTCATGGTCCGCGAGTTTAGCGCCCTCGACCCGGAGCACGCCGCCGACTACAAGACCCGCGGCGAAGCCTACAAGAAGCAGCTGCAGCAGGTGCGGGACGAGCTCGTCAGCGAGATTTCCACCCTGCCCGAAAACCAGCGCGCGCTCGTCACCTGCGAGGGTGCCTTCTCCTACCTGACCTCCGACGCTGGGCTGAACGAGAAGTACATTTGGGCGGTCAACTCCGAGCAGCAGGCCACTCCCTCGCAGATTTCCTCCACCATCGACTACGTGCGCGAGAACCACGTTCCTGCCGTGTTCTGTGAATCCACCGTCTCTGACAACCCGATGCGCCAGGTGGCCGACGCGACCGGCGCCCGATTCGGCGGCGTGCTCTACGTGGACTCCCTCTCGGACTCGAACGGCCCCGTACCCACCTACCTGGACATGATCCGCTACGACGCACGTACCATCGTTGCGGGCCTCAAGGGCAACTCCTAAACCCCGAATAAACCCGGGCCAAACCCGGTATCGAAAACCCCGGGTAACCCCCAAACCCCCGATAGGATAGGAGGGGCGGTCGCCTTCTTGGTTCCGCTCCTCCCACGCCGTTAACACCCGCCCCACGCATACGGTGACTACCAGAAAGAACACAAGGAATGAGCACTCTTCTCAGCTGCGAAAATGTGCACGTGAACTACGGGCCAGTCCGCGCCCTCACCGGCGCATCCTTCACCCTGGACACCGGGCGTATCTGCGGCCTGATCGGCATGAACGGCTCCGGCAAGTCCACCCTCTTCAAAGCCATCATGGGGGTTGTGCCCGCGCACGCCGGCACCATCACCCTGGACGGGCAGGCCGTCGGCGGCAAGCGCGCCCACCGCCACCGTGCCGGAATCGTCAGCTACGTTCCGCAGAGCGAGGAGATTGACTGGACCTTCCCCATCTCGGTGCGCGAGGTCGTCAGCATGGGCCGTTACCGCAATCTCGGCATCACCCGTCGCCTGCGCGCCGCGGACCGTGCCGCCGTGGATGAGGCGCTCGCCCGCGTGGAACTGACCGACCTTGCCGACCGTCAGATTGGGGCGCTCTCGGGTGGTCAGCGTAAGCGCGCCTTCGTGGCACGCGCTATCGCCCAGGGCGCCCAGCTGCTGCTGCTGGATGAGCCTTTCGCCGGCGTGGACAAGCGCAGCGAGGCGATGCTCATTCAGGTCATCGAACAGCTGCGTGATGAGGGTGCGACCGTGCTGGTTTCCACGCACGACTTAGCGAGCCTGCGCCAGTTCGCCGACGAGGCGCTACTGCTACGCGGCGATATTCTGATGCACGATACCCCCGAGAAGGTGCTCGCCCCCGAGAACCTGGTGCGTGCCTTCGGCATGGAAGTGGACGCCGGCGCGTCGGTCGCTACCGCTGCCCCCGGTGCTGCTACCTCCGGCACTACTACGAACAGCTCTGCGGAAGGGAAGAACTAAGAATGAACATTCTGGATTTTCTGGTGGAACCGCTCACCCTGCCCTTCATGCTCCGAGCCGTGGTCGTCACCGTTATCGCCGCCGCCGTCTGCGCCCTGCTCTCCTGCTGGCTCGTGTTGCTCGGCTGGTCGCTCATAGGGGACGCCATCTCCCACGCGGTGCTGCCCGGCGTGGTGCTCGCCTACATTTTCGGCGCGCCCTTCGCCGTCGGCGCGGTGGTTGCCGCCCTCGTGGCGGTGGCGCTCATCGGCGGGGTGCGGCGCAGCGGGCGCGTGCGCGAGGACGCCGCGATCGGCATCGTGTTCACAACCCTCTTCGCGCTGGGCCTGGTGCTGATTTCGGTCACGCCGTCCAATACCGACCTGAACCACATCCTCTTCGGCAACGTGCTGGGCGTGTCCTGGGCAGACGTCACGCAGGTCGCCATCCTGGCGGTCCTCGTGGCGGCCGTGCTACTGGTCAAGCGCCGCGACTTCGTGCTGTACGCCTTCGACCCGGGCTTTGCGCAGGCGGTGGGGTTGCGTCCGCGTCTGCTCGGCGCGCTACTGCTCGTGATGCTGGCGCTCACCTCCGTGGTGGCCCTGCAGATCGTGGGCGTGGTGCTGGTCGTGGCGATGCTGGTTATCCCCGGCTCCACGGCGCGCCTGCTCACCGACCGCTTCGTGCCCATGCTCGGCGTGAGCGTGGGGGTTTCGCTCGCGGGAACGCTGACCGGCCTGTACGCCAGCTACTACCTGGACGTCTCGCCGGGCGGTGCCGTGGTGGTCACGCAGGGGCTGCTCTTCGCGATTGCCTACGCGTTGGCCCCGCGCTACGGTCTGCTGGGCAGGATGCGCGCCCGCCGACTCAGCACTGCCGCAACGAAAACTGAGCCGGTAGCTTCCTAAGAAAGCTCACCCTGCGAAAGCCCACTGAGTACACTCACCACATACAGCAATAGGCGGAAAGTCCCACCGTGGGGCTTTCCGCCTATTGCTATCTTCTGAAGGTTAGGGGCGCGTACCCACCCGGATCTCCGGGCTAGAAGTCCGCCTCTACCGCCCTGTACCTAGCGCGCGGGGCGCGATACGAAGAGGGAGGCGGTCGCCTCCGCACCGAGCGGAATAATCGTGCTCCCGGAGACCACCGTGCCGCTCTCGTCCGTCTCGTGCAGGTTGCCGGAACCGGCACCCACCACGCTCACGTTCACCGCCTCGGAGAAGGGGGCGCCCTCCTCTACCTTGAGGCGCGCGCCGGGCACGAAGCCGTGGCCGTGCAGGTAGCGCAGCAAGCGCGGGTCGTCATCGTTAATGCGTTCGAGCATGACCGTCTCGCCCGGTTCGCACTGGCTCAGCGGCACGGTCTGCGGAAAACTAATATGCCCCGAAGAGTCCGGAATCGGGTCGCCGTGCGGATCGCGGGTCGGGTGCCCCAGCAGGGTGTCGATGCGGTCCACCATGAAGTCGGATACCGCGTGTTCGAGAACTTCCGCCTCGTCGTGCACGCGGTCCCAGGTGTAGCCGAGCGTCTCAACGAGGAAGGTTTCGATGAGGCGGTGGCGGCGAATCATGGCCAGGGCGTAGGCGCGCCCAATCTCGGTGAGCTCGATGGCGCCGTAGGGCTGATGCTCGATCAGGTCGGCGGCGGCGAGGCGCTTGAGGCCGTCAGATACCGAAGAAATGCGCAGGCCCATGCGTTCTGCCAGGGCGGATGCGGTGGCAGGGGTTTTGGTCCATTCTTCGAGGCTCCAGATTTCCTTGAGGTAGTTCTGGGTGCTGACGGAAAGTTCTGAGAGAGGCATAAAGATTAGTTTACCTTTTCTGCGGTTTTGCCTGCCGGGGCGGTCCGCCGGGTCTGAAGAATAGCCCGAAAATACAAAATCCCGCCCGGCCGTGAACCATCATGGCGAGACGGGATGTGCGGGATGCGCCGGCACCGCGTGTTCGGGCGGGCCGGCGTCCCGGGGCTTACCGAGGCTTAGGCGGCGCGGCGGTGCGTGCGCTCGATGCGGGTCATCAGCTCGATGAGCGCGCCGCGGGCGGCCTGCTCTTCGTGCCAGAGGGAACGGACGAGGGTGCGGCTGACCGCCTGGGTGGTGATTCCCAGGGCGGTTGCGGCGGCCTTCTGCTGGCCGCGCACACCGGGTACGAGCAGGTTCACGACGCGCCACTCGGCGTCGGTGCGGTCGGCGCAGACGCGGTAGAGCAGGCGTGCGGAACCGGTGGCCAGCTCGGCGAGGTGGTGGTTGTCCGCGCTGATGCTGATGCAGCGGACGGGGGCGCCTCCCTGCGCCTCCTCGATGGCCAGGCGCGAGAATTCGAGGGCGTCACCGGTGCAGTCGGTGGTGCTGACGGCGCCGAGCGCCCCGGCGAAGCGGGGGATGTTGAGCTCGCCGATTCCGATGCCCACCCAGAAGCCGTTATCGCGGGCGGCCATCAGTGCCGCGTGCAGTGCATCGCTGGCCCGGTCGAAGGCACCCTGAATCTCGTCAGGGTAGGTCTGGGCGAAGGCAACACGCGGGTTGAGTTTGGCGAGTTCGTCCGACAGTGCAGTGAGTGAGTGCTGTGCGGAACGTTGGATGAAAGTAAGAACGAACACCCTCTTATTATGCCGTAAAACCTTCAATGCCCAGCGTAAGGTTCGGCGTAATACCGGCAACACTCAAAACCCCTAAAATACGCATTGATAAGGGGAATTATTGAAACGTTACACCGCGTGCAAAAATTATTGAAAGGATGTAGAACACCCCCGAAAAGAAAATAATTTTCATGCAAGTGCACGTTGAATTATTCGCTTTCGGGGGCGTTGAGTGGAGTTGATAGACGGCGCTACCGCGGAACTACTGTGCGTTCGTTACCTGCGAGATATGCGGCAGCTGACGCAGCGGCTTCTGGAATACCATCACCACCAGCGACAGGAAAATGAACACCGCGTAGAACAGTGCCGTGTACGTAATACCCCAATCAACAATGAGGAAGCCTGCCAGCAGAACAGCCAGCGGGGTCAGCGCCATGTTCGGGATGCCCTGCACCGAGTGCACGCGACCGATCATGTGTTCCGGGGTGGATGCGTTAATGTACGCAATGATGCTCGAATTGAAGGAAGGGAGCACAATACCCGCCAGCACAATCAGCAGGCACACCGCCCACAGCATCGAATGAACCACCGGTAGCAACAGGTAGCACGCCGACATGATGGCCAGGGAGGTGATACCGAGCGGGCCGAGCGCAAACTTCTCGGTCAGCGGGCCGACCAGGAATGAGCCGAGCAGCACGCCCACGCCGAAGGCGCTCGCAAAGATGCCAATGAAGAGCGGGTGTGCGCCCTCCAGGGTGTAGTAGTAGATGAAGGTGAGCGGAATACCGACCGTTCCAAAGTTCGCAAGCGTTGAAACGAACGCGATGGACACCAGCACCTTGTTCTTCAGGATGTACTCAAAACCGGCTTTTGAGTCCTGCCAGAAGCTGGTTTTCTCGCCTTCCTCCTCTTCCGCGGGCTGCCGACTAGCGCCGTAGCTCTTGGGTGCGACGATGAACGCCAGCAGGTTGACGACCGCATGAACTGCGGTCATGAGCACGGTCGAGAAACCGATAATGATGCCGGCGACCGGGCCGCCCAGCAGGTTGGCGGTGGACTCGCGCGTCTCACCCATGCCGGAGGCGTATCCCAGGTGTTCCTTGGGGACTACGCGGGTGATAATGGACTGCTCGCTCGGGTAGTCGAAGGTTGAAATGATGGCGGCGAGAGAAATCGTAATCACCAAAACGTAAATATTGGTGACATTGAAAACGAGGTAGAGAAGAATCGCCACCCAGGACAGCGCCTGGCCAATACAGGACAGCGCCAGGCACTTCGAGGGGCCGATTCTATCAACCCATGTTCCGGATATCGCCCCGGCGCAGGTGGCGAGAACACCCGCGACAAAGAGGGTGATACTCGCAGCTTCGGGGGAGCCGGTCAGCGCCAAAATAATGATGGGCGTGGTGATATAGCTCATCGAATCTGAGAGCTGGTTGGCTCCAATGGCGAAAAGGGTATTTCGAAAATCTCTATTCTTGAGTAACTCGGTGTTGACACTCATGGGGGACCTCCACGATGGGGTTGGGTGTCGCGCGGCGTGCAATCCGTCGTGCGTAGTTCATTGTGCGCAATTCGTAGCGCGCAATCGTATGAGTGAATACCCCGACAGTCGGCTGTGCCTGCCTGTATTCGTCTGTTTTCGCTTGTTTTCGCTTGTGCCCGCCGGTCATGACGGGCCCGCCGGTCATCACGGGGTGGTTGAGGATGCACTGGGCGGCTCATCGGGAGCCACCCCCGCACAAGAAGTGTGTCGCGCGATACTTTAGATTCTATAAGAGACGTTAATCATATACATGAACACTGGTTGAAAAACTTTCCTCATTTTGAGTATTGACATTAGGGTTAGTTTGACTATAATTCATTCTTGGTGCTTCCGCCCGGGTGAGCCCTGACTAAACCCGGCTGAACCCGAATCAGGGCACGCCAAAGACACCCGCAACCAGGCTCCGCCAATCCACACTGCCAGACTCTGTTACAGTCAGACCCTGTTACAGTCAGCCCCGCAACGCAGCGGGCGGGGGAGTGTAGAAGAGCGCAGAATAAGGGCTGCACTAGGTGCTACTCCACCAGGCCCGCGAAACCCGACAGGGCCAGCACCTCCTCAACATCCTGCGGCACCGAACGCGCCACCCACGGCGAATGTACCAGCACCGCCCGCCACTGACCGCGCGACACCGCCACATTCAAACGATTCGGCGACAGCACAAACCCGGCACCGCGCCCAGAATCAACCCGCGACGACGCCAACGACACCAGTACCACCGCAGCCTCCTGACCCTGGAACTTATCCACCGTACCCACACGCACGCCAGCACCCGAAGAATCTGCCAGGCCAGCCGCAATCAGCGCCTCACGCACACAATCAACCTGCGCGTTATACGCCGCCACCACAATGCAATCCTCAGCCGCCAACGGGCGCGGCTCAGCACCAGCCGCCGGAACCCACTCACGGCCCAACAACTCGCGCACGCAATCCACCACCGCTCGCGCCTCCTGCACAGAACGCACCGAACAGCCCGCATGCTCCACCGGATACGACACCACACCAGGCGCAACACCCTGCAGAGTGCGACCAGCCGTCGCCGCCGCGCTCGCCAACGCGCCATCATACGACAGCCACGAAACCCGCTTGCACAACGCCGAATCCATGCGCCACGACTCGCCCAAGAAATAGCCAAAACGAGGATCCAGTGCCGCCGCCCCGTCAGACAACCAGCCCAGCGCCGAAACATCCACCGGGTACGGGTGCACACCCGTCGACACCTGCGGCAGCTGCTGCGGATCGCCCAACAGCAGCACCGAACGCGCCGCACGAGCCGCCGCCACCGTATTCGTCAGAGAGAACTGGCCCGCCTCATCAACCACCAGAACATCCAGCGACCCGGCAGGCACGCGACGCTCACTCACGTAATCCCACACCGTGCCGCCAAAGAGCAGGCCGCCCTCACCGGAAATCAGCTCCACCAGCTCGGAATCAGACACCTCGGCCCACGGGGCGTCCGGAGTCACCGACTTGCCGCGCAGACGCACCGCGCGGGAGGCATCAAAACCCTCGCGGGCGCAGCACGCCGACATGAGATTCTCAATCACCGCATGCGACTGGGCGACCACGCCCACCTTCGCGCCCTCCGCCACGAGGCGCGCAATCACGTGCGAGGCGAGGAAGGTTTTGCCCGCACCGGGAGGGCCCTGAACCGCCACATAGGAGTGGTCGAGGGCGTGAACCGCCGCGTGTACGGCATCCACCGTGGGTAGGGCAGAGCCCGGAAAATCAACCTCACGGGGTAGATTTTCTGCATTTTTGGCGTTCGAGGCGCCCTTCTTCAGGCGCGGTGCGCGGCGGAACAGCAGGTCCGCGGAGGCGCTCTCCATCCCCGTCAGCGAAGCCGCCGCATCGAGCACGCTCGGCAGGGTGCGGGGCGTGGCGGGAGCCTCTTCGGATTCGCTTGAAGCCCCGGAATCCTCGGCGGGCACGGGGTCGCTCGGCATGAGGGCGCCGCCGAAAAGCAACCCGTGCACATCGGCCTGCAGGGCCGCCTCAATCGTCGCCGTAGACACCGGATCGCCAGGACCAATACCCGAAGGCAGGGCACGGTGCGGCTCATCCTTCACGCGGATGCGCTCCTGCAGAAGCACCTCCAAGAACTCGCTAGCCGACTCTTCGCCAGCCGACTCTTCGGCAGCCTTTTCGGGGTCCGCAGAATCCTCGGAACCGGCACCGAAACCGCCCTGCGTCACAGCCAGCACACGCAAGCCAAAGAAACCCGTCGCCGTCAACTCGGCAGGCACACGCTCACCCGGATTCGACGCACGGAAATAATTCACCTGCGACTCCATACGGTCCAGCGCAATCTGCGGGCTCAACCCCGCCTCATACGCACAAAACACCGCACGGTCAGAGGGCGCAATCACCAGGCTCGGGTCAGCCTCAATTCGCGCACGCAACAGGCGCACCTGCGCGCCACGCACACGATACCAGCCCGGGGCGTCCGGCACCTCGGTGGGCTCCTTCATGGCGGCGGCAAGCGCCTCCAAATCGGCGGGGGTGCTCAGAAGAGCATGCGCATGCTCCACCGAAAGCACCTGCACCCGATCAAGGTACGCATAATCGCGGCTCGCCACCCACGCCGTCGGGCCGTCCTCCAGGCGGCGAATGTGCTCACGCCAGAACGGGGCACGCTCGCGGCGGTGATAATTCGTCATGGACAGCAGCATCGCCGCCTCAAGCTCACCGGCACCCCAGCCGTGCTCCGCCGCGTGCTCCTCCAGGGAGGCGAGCTGGGCATCTAGCAGGCACTGCAGGCGGTACTGTTCGCTGTCGTTCTCCACCGCGGCGGGCACCCGGTACATGACCGGGTGATCCTCAGTTTCGGGATTCTCGGCGGTATCTTCGGCAATGTCTTCGGTGACGAGCTCCGGGGCGTCGGTCGCGAGGGCAAGAGATACCGCCGCGTTCAGACACGCCTGGCACTCGTCGCAGGTTAGAAAATAGGGGATGCGCTCGGCAAGTTCCGCCGGTTCTATACCCTCGTTCAGCGCCTCGGTGAGCAGGAGGAGGCGCTGCTCCTGCAGGCGAATCAGCGGCAGAATGCGCGCCGAATCAACCCGGTGAGGTTGAGGAACGGGGGAGTGGTGCTCCGCGGCCTCCGATTCGGACTCCGCGCAGTACTCATTCGCGCCGTACTCATCCACGCCGTGCTCCAGATGAAGGTCGAGGCGCGCGGCATTCTTGGTGTTCTCGGCGCTCTCGGTTGCACTAGCGGTCATCAGGTGTGCCGCCAGGGCACCGCGCAGCAGCGCCCGATGCGCCGCCTCACCCAGGTGCGGGGTGCAGACAATCTGGGCGGTATTGCTCTCGGCGGTGCTGTCCGCAGCCGGGCAGTCCAGACGGTCGAGCTCCACCGTGTAGGTCAGCCCCGCCGTGGAGGTCGCCACCAGGGGCACCGGGTGCGCTGTGCCGTCCGCATGCTCACCGCTGACTACTCCACTGCCGACCATTCCACTGCCGACCATTCCACCGGCGGTTAGCACCCGCAGGCACTCGCGGTATGCTTCGCGGGCGCGCTCGGACTTCTCGGGGGTCGGGCGTGCAGACTGCTTCTGCGCACGCTCCCGAAGCTCGGTGTAGAGCCGTAGCTCGCAGGCGGAGGTGGCGGTCAGATCAGCGAGGGTGAAGGTAAGGTCCATGGTGACTTTTCTGCTGGAGGAGAGAGAAACAAGGCGGGCGTGAAACCCAGCCGAGTGAGCGGGTGCGAGCCCCGGTTGAGGAGTCTGTCGGCACCCCGTGCCCCCCTAGCCCCGAGAGGTTGATTTTCATGTTTCACGTGAAACACTACAGAAAATCAACCTACACAGGATGATTTAGGGGGCTTTCGGGGCTATCCGGGCACACGCGCTAGGAGGCTACACCCGCCGCAGCCGCGGTAGAAACTACCGCCGCGGGCGCCGCCGAAGCCGTCTCAGAAGCCGGGGCGCTTGCCCCTTCCAAAGCGGGTGCCGAACCACTCGCCGCTACCGCAGAGGGAGCAGCCGAAGCACTTGGCGCGGTCGAACGGTTCGCAATCGCCGCCGCGGCAGCGTCCACGCGTTCCTTCGCGGCGGGCAGCGCATCCGAGCCGCCCAGATCGTTCAGAATAATCGCGAAAATCAGGCGGGTGCCGTCGGGTCGGGTCGCCACACCGCACAGCGAAGATACCGTGTACAGGGTGCCGGTCTTCGCCTGCACAAAAGTGCGTGCGTGCACGGCGTTTGCCGCGCCAAAACGATTGGACAGGGTGCCGCTCACGCCCGCGACCGGGAATGTGCTCATCAGCTGCTCCGCATGCTCATCAGCATTCAGCAGAGCCACAACCTGCACGAGGGTTCGGGCGGTCACGCGGTCCGTCAAGGACATGCCGCACACGTCTGCCTGCACCAGGTTTTCAATGTTCACGCCGGCATCCACGAGTGCCTGGCGCACGGTCTGCTGTGCCGCTTCGCCGCTACCTTCCTTACCTGCGGCAATGGCGGCGCAACGGCCGAGCACCTCAGCGAGGGCGTTGTCGGATTGGAGCATCATGTGTTGTGCCTGCTCCAGCAGGGTTGCCGATTCGACCGCGGCGATTTCGATTGCTTCCGCGGGGGCGGTGCGGCGCTCCGCGAGGGTGAAGCTCATGCCGGACTCCTTGCCGGCGGTGTTGAGCGCATCCACGAACGCCTGCTGGGCGGCAACTGCCGCATCGTCCGGGCGTACCGGGTTGCTTGCGGTGGACTTGCCCGGCACCGTGTGCGATTCGAGCGCAATCGGGTGAATGGGCGTGATTTGGCCGGACGCCACGTCGGCGTCATCCCAGCCGGGGTTCACGCCGGGGCCGGTGAAGAAGGTGCCGTCAAGGTAGACGGGTAGCGCCGCGGTCGGCTTCTCGCCCTCGTTCAGCGCCTTCACGGTCAGCTCGGCGAGGGTGGTGAGGCCTGCGCGTCCGACGATCTGCTTCGGGTTGGAGGCGCCCGCACCGAGCAGGGTGTCGCCGCCTGCCATGAGGTACAGTCCGGCGGCGTCGCGGGTGACGCGGGTGCGCAGGCGCGCCTGCAGGTTCGCGTAGTGGTTGAGTGCGAACAGGGTCAGCACCTTAAAAGTGGAGGCGGGTACGCGCGCGGTGTCGGCGTTGGCAGCGTAGAGGTCGGCGGGCGCGGTGGCTGCTTTGATACTGGGCAGGTTGCCGTCCATGCCGGTGACGAGCAGGCTGTACTGCGGGTAGGCGCCGTCCGCGAAGAGCGAGGTGAGGGCGGCACGTAGTTGCTCCTGTTCCGCTTCGGGCAGTGCGGATGCGAGGGTCGGGGTAGCGCTCGGGGCTGCGGAGGCGGTCGCCTCGGCGGTGCCGGTGGGACTGCCGGTTGCGCTGCCGCTGGGGCTTGCGGAACCTTCGGGGCGTTTCTGTTCGGTTGCGGCGGATCCGCAGGCGGTGAGGAGGAACATGCCGCCGAGGGTGAGGGCGGCGCGTCGGGTGAGGGTGGTGGTCTGGGTGTTGTGCTTGTTGGAAGGCATCTTTTGAGCATAGCGGGCGGATGGGGTGCCTATCGAATTTACGCGCCGGTGCTGGGATGCTCATGCCGTGTTCCTGCTGCCCCTCACGACCCCTATCTGGGCTGCCCGGTACGGCGGCGGGGCGCGCTGGCGGGCGTGGGACTAGGTGGAACGTTAACTGTGGTGTGAGGTAAAGATGCTTTCTGGGAGTAATGCTTTGACTCCACAACTATGGTCCAAAATTCAATGAAGGGTCTGCAGTTTTCCCATGTAACAAGATTCTTGGTTATGCCAGCTCTTATAATTGCCCTTCAATGACTTCTGATGTGTTGGAGTAATGCCGCCATCTAGGTATTGTCAGGCTGCTAATGTGCGCCATGAGGTCTGGAGGGAGCACCTTTGCCGGTACTTCAATCGGCTGTTCTAACGCTGTTTTAGCTACTTGCCAATATGGAATTAGCCTGTGCTGACTATATGGAGAAGTGGAAATGGGTTTACCTCCGATAGCCCTGGCGAGCGCTAAGAAGGCAGGATACGTGAGCGGACGAAGAGGCGGGGGCTGCTAGATCACTGGTATGAGTGGTCTGGCAGCCCCCGCCTTTATGTCTTTTAGATATGAGAGTTAGGCCCTATAGGTTTAGGGTGCAGGTTAAAGGGTTTCTTCGTATATCTCCTAAGGGGTGCCGTAGAGGTTGTATACATCGCCATGTGCGTGTGCGAGAACTTCAGCGAAGTGCTCTTCGGATTCCTTCATGTATTCCGCAGCTGATTTTCCGTTGTATGCCTGTGAGGGGGTGGTTAGCCAGATGGCTGCTTCCCACTCGGTAAAGTGGCCCTTTAGAAGGGTCTGGATGATCTTCTGGATGTCGGGATCAACAGTACCGTCAGAGAACTGGAAGAGTGGGTATCCGTTGCGTCCCTTGCCGTCCTTCAGGCGAAGGATAGTTTTCTTGTTGATGCGGTCGTTGAGGGCCTGAGGGGTGATGCCTCCGAGGTGCTTGCAGGTTGCGGCGGTGGTGTACATCTTGCCGATGATTGAAGTCGCGGATACGGGCTTCTGGTATTTGTACAGGTGTTTCTGGGTGGCGGCTAGCAGAGCGTAGGAGAGGGATTTTGCGAGGTCGTCGTTGGCGGTGATTTCACCAGAATTGATGAGTTCTTCGATGTGCTTTTGGGCTGGGCTGAAAGCCTGGCTGAGTAGAGTTTGAGTATCCATTTTTCAGGTTTGCTGATTGTCCTAGGGATTGGTGCTGGGGTCCTGCGTCTCGTTGAGTAGCGGCTATCCCAACATTGGGTGTGGTGGGAACGCTTCGCAGGGCATAACCCTAGAATATATAATATAAAGCCTAAATATAAAGTTAGCTACACCTAATATTTCGGTTCTTTTGGGCAGGAGAAAGCCCCCTCTAGACTTCAAGGCATCAAAAAATCCAAAGGGGGCTGGATAAAGCCTAATTTAGCCAATCAGCGAATCAGCATAATCCTCATCCGAGGTCCTAAGCTTTGGAAGGGACTCACCTTTAGTACTCATCTCCCAGTACAGATCCATCCCAAGATGAGTACCTACTACATCAAAGAAGTCTTCCTGTACCTCTGCTGAGCCAAAGAGATAGAGGGCGTATCCGTCGTTATGGCGAGCACGAGCAATAATCCCATCGAATCCAAGCTTTTTGAGTGCCTCAGCCCATAGCTGAGTCACATGATATCCATCTTCGTCAGGAAGGGGTCCAGTAATATCTCCGGGGATATAGCCAGGACCGGGCTTGCTCAAGTCAGCCAACAGCAAGCGGCGTTTAATGCGCAGTTCTGTTACGAGTGTATTGGAGAGGAAAGTTTCCGAGATGAAACCATCTACTGCCGTTCGCCCCAGCCGTTCACGAAAGGCCGTATATTCATCCGCTGCGGTGTTACATGTCCCTGCGGGGAAGAGAAGGTCAAAGCGTCCAGCACTGGACTTGTCGGTGATGTTTTTGGTAATGCTGGCGAAGAACCTGGGGTCACAGAGGGTATTGCCACGCATGTAACTGTGCGCTCGGAAGACCGTTTCATGTTTAGTGCCCGGTCCTACCTCTACCGTATGTAGGTCGCTCTTCGTGAGGTCTGCGGGCGGGGGAGTTAGGGTCGACTGATGTCGGGGGTTGGAAAACAAGCGTTTTACTTTCTGTTAAGGGGTGCCCCTGTTGTATTTAGTGGAGGCACCCGTTTTTATTTATCTCAGAAGACCTGTCAGCTTCCCTGGATGTCTTTCTAAGGGGCAGATCCAGGTGGCACCGCTTTTGGTAAATTCAGCAGATTTCAGTGCCACGGACGTAAAAATGGTGTTACATTCGCTTGTAAATCTGTGGAATACCGGTTTATACTATAAATGTAGGCGGTGACCTGCTGTAAGGTCGGGTTACCCAGGGGGTTATAAACCCCCAAGGTTCACATGTAGGAGATATAAATCTTGTAGCAAGCTCGAAGACCGTGTCGGATGTCCTAGAAAAATTTCGCGACGCGTATCATCAGGCCTGTAGATTCACCTCTCACGTGGTGAGAAGATGAAATCTCCTGAAGGTTTCTACTCCTTTCTGCTAGTGCCGAGGCTTTCTCGGTGGTATCGTATTGTGGTATATTCGAGTCACCTAGTTGCCAACCTAGGTAAACTAGGTCATATTATAGCATAAACCCACACATTATGTGTGGGTTTTTTCTCTGCCCGCCAAAATGCGGACTTCTAGGCACGGAATAACCGCTCAGAGAGGTTCCGTCGAATCAAGTTTTTCTACCCGCCAGACTCTACACCCCTTATTCCTGTCGCACCTATTCCTGTGTTGGACCCGTGGTAATTTACGCTGGTTTTGGCGCCGAATACGCGGTTTCGGTGTGCGTGAACGGGTTACAATGGGTGAGTTCAACACCTAGCTTTCGCACCCGTGCGCCGATGTCGCCGCGAAAGTGACCTTAACTCACGAGAAAGAAGGTTCCGATGGAACTCGACGTCACTATTGAAATCCCCCGCGGCTCCCGCGTGAAGTACGAAGTGGACCACGAGACCGGCCGCCTGCGCCTGGACCGCGTGCTGTTCACCTCCATGCAGTACCCCACCGCTTACGGCTACTTCGAGAACACCCTGGGTGAGGACGGCGACCCGCTGGACGCAATGCTGATCCTGGACGTTGACGTGGTTCCCGGCGTGCTGGTTGAGGCTCGCCCCGTTGCAGTGTTCAACATGACCGACGAGGCTGGCGGCGACGCTAAGGTTCTGTGCGTTCCCACCGACAAGCGCTACGACCACATCAAGTCCCTGGCTGATGTTCCCGAGCAGCTGAAGGCTGAGATTCAGCACTTCTTCGAGCGTTACAAGGACCTGGAGCCCGGCAAGTGGGTTAAGGGCGAGGGCTGGGAAGACCTGGCTACTGCCGAGAAGATGGTCCAGGAGGCTATCGACCGTTTCGCAGCTGAGGGTCACTAAGCTGCCGCGCCGTTAGGTGCACCCGGTTTTTGGAAGGGGCGTGTTCCCTGCGTCTGGTTCGTGCGAGTTTTCGTGCGTGCTGGAGGCGGTGGGCACGCCCCCTTTTTGCTGTGTTCCTTGGCCGTGTTTGGGGGTGCCGGAAGGGCAGGTGTAACCGAACTATTCTTCGGAAAATAGCCTTAGAGCGCCTCCGGGAGTGCTAATATGGGCATATTACGAAGAATACTTCGTATAACCTGAGGTTCTGTAGCGGTGAGGAGGGAACCCCTATGGCATTCGACGCAGCAGGGTTCGCGCAAGAATTTGGTGCGCAGGTTCGTGCCGTCCGCAAGTACGAAAAAATCACCCAAATGGAGTTGGCGTGGATGGTCGGGCTCAGCGATAAAACAATCCGCGATATTGAGCGTGGGCTACCCGGCCCGTCAATTGGCGCAGTCCTCAAGGTCGCCCAAGAGCTCGGCATTGAGCTGGCCATTACTAACCCCCTCACCTAACCCCCTCCCGCACACTGCGATAGAAAACAGAACCTGGAGAAAAGCCATGACAGATGAACTTATGGCAGATGTCTATAAAGATGGTGTTCTCGCCGCATATTTGAGGCGAGACGCCAACGGGCTGATTCATTTCACCTACCGGGCAGATTATAAAGGCCCGGCAATTGCCACGAGCCTGCCTTTAGAGGCGGAATATACCGCAGAATCAATTCCCCCTTTCTTCCAGAATCTTTTGCCCGAAGGCTATAGGCTCGACGTTGTCAGTTCCGAGAAAAAAATCAGCAAAAATAACACTCTGGGCTTATTGCTGGTGATTGGTTCTGACGTTCCAGGCGATGTGCAAATTATTGAGCACGGGCGGGAACTGTACACCGCTCCTGCCGCATTGGTGAACAACCCTGAGGTTGTTTCCTTTGCAGAACTTATGGGCACGGTTGACCGCCGAGGACTGCCTGGCGTTCAAGAAAAGCTGAGTGCCGTCATGAAAACCCTGCCCGTGCATTGGACGGGCGCTGGATACGATGCGCTTCTGAAAATCAGCCCGCAACGCATGCCCGGGCTCGTAGAAAACGAAGCTGCCCACCTCACGGCGGCCGCACTCATGGGGATTCCTGTAGCTCAGCATGAGCTTGTCTATGATCGAGACGGCGTATCAGGTTTGATGGTCTCCCGTTTCGACCGAACACCCTCTGGGGGACGCATCGCTATGGAGGATGGCGCACAGATTTTGGGTGTTCCTTCGGGTGAGAAATACACGGAAGATAATCCTGCTGTGACAACTGAGAGTGTCATTCAAGCAATGGTGAAGCTTGCTGCTTCCCCTGCTATTGCCCGCAGGAATCTTTACATGTATTTTCTCTACGCTTGGCTGACCGGCAATGGGGACCTGCACGCAAAAAATATCTCGCTCCTCAAGGGGCGCCGTGGATGGGAAGTAGCTCCTATCTACGACATCCCCTGTTCGCTCGTGCACATTAAATCTCTATCCATGGCGCTTAGCGTCAACGGAAAAGATAATTCGAATCCCGGTGACGGTTCGCCGCCCGAAGATTGGAAGATTACTGTTGACGATTGGCTTGCTCTCGCAGAGACTATCGGTCTTCCGCCTAAGGTGCAGAAAGACGCTTTAACTCGTGCTCTCAAAGCGGCTCGAGCAGTTCGCTGGCCTACAGACCGAGCCGCCCCGGGATATGTTTTCAACTCGAATGCCTCACCGTTTAAGGCCATGCAGAAAGAGTTGGAACGCCGTCAGGACGAGTTTGAAGAGTACCTTCATACGCGCTCCTAAGGCTCCTGACTTCTTGAGCCTTCGTTATTTCTAAATTCTCCTCGTGAAGTATCTATGTACATAGATACTTCGCAATTTCTATAAAGGAACCACCATGCAGAATGGACGCGCAGGACGCCTGCACCCCGCCGTCGGCACTGCCCGCCGCCACCTCGCCGCCGCCCTCGAAAAGCTCCTCGGCGCCGGAAGCATCAAAGCCACCGGACGCTCCCGCACCAGCCGCACCGCACCCGAGCCGGACGCCGCCGACCTGCCCCTGCTCCTGGTCGCCTGCAGCGGCGGCCCCGACTCCCTCGCACTGGCCGCCATCGCCGCGCACTTCGCCCGCCGCGGCGACGTACGCGTAGGCGCCATCATCGTCGATCACGGCCTGCAGGAAGACTCCGCTGAGGTTGCCGAACGCACCACGCAGACCCTCACCGACCTGGGGCTTCACCCCGTCATCACCGAAAAGGTACAGGTTCCCGTCGGCAACAGGGGCCCCGAAATGGCGGCACGCACCGCCCGCTACGCCGCCTTCAAGAAGGTTGTTGAGGCGACCGGCGCCCGCGTCGTGCTCCTCGGCCACACCCTCGACGACCAGGCGGAAACCGTGCTGCTCGGCCTGAGCCGCGGCTCCGGAACCCGCTCTCTGGCGGGCATGCCGCCCGTGCGCGTCGAAGGGGGCGTCACCTACCTGCGCCCCTTCCTCGGCCTGCGCCGCGCCGACATGCTCGATATCTGCGAGGCCGAAACCCTCACCCCCTGGATTGACCCGACCAATGCCGACCAGTCCCTCATGCGCGCCCGCATCCGCCACAGCGTGCTGCCCTACTTGGAGGAGCACCTCGGTGGGGACGTGGCCCGCTCCCTGGCCCGTACCGCCGCGGTGGCCGGCCCCGATGCAGACTACCTCGACGAGCAGGCTCGCGAAGCTTTCGAACGGGTGCTGCTACCAGCCGGAACCGCCGTGCGCGGCATCGAGCGCGAGGATGCCGTGCTGCTAGACCGTGCGCAGGTGGCGGCGCTGCACCCGGCGCTGCGCCTGCGCATGCTTGCCGCCGCCTGCAAGGCCGCCGGGGGAGAGAACCCCGGCTTCGAGCGACTGCAGGCGCTGGACTCCTTCACCGCCGAATATGCGGTAGCTGGGCCCGTTCAGATGCCCGGCCACGTGAGCGCCTACCGCCGCCGCAAGGTTGCGCACCCGGTGACCGGTGAACGCGTGGATGCGCTGGTCCTCGTGCCCACCCGCGGGTAGCCACCGCTCCGCTACCGGGGCTTCGGGGCCGGTCGCCGCAAACCTGCCGCCCGGCCCGCATATAGTGCCCCCACGTGCGGATTCGGATATTGCGCATGCCTCGAATCGGGCTCCCCGCGGGTGCGCGAGGGGCTGGTGAGGTGCGCCGAAGCACGTTTTTAAGTCATACTTAAAGCGAACACCATCCACATTGTCCGGTGCGGGGTGCCCGCCAGCGAGCGGTCTGCGCCCTCCCGGAGGCGCAGTAGCGTCCAAATATACGAAGGAATTATCGTGCAGGCTATCGACGTGAAGGACGATATCAAGAACGTACTCTTCACCAAGGAAGAGATCAATGCGAAGGTCGCCGAGCTGGCGGCTCGCATCGACGAAGACTACGCCGGCAAGGACGTGCTGCTCGTGGGCGTGCTGAAGGGCGCCATCATGGTGATGGCTGACCTCTCCCGCGCGCTGAAGGGCCACTACACCATGGACTGGATGGCTGTCTCCTCCTACGGTTCCGGCACCAAGTCCTCCGGCGTGGTTCGCATCCTGAAGGACCTGGACACCGACCTGGTCGGCCGCGACGTGCTGATCGTTGAGGACATCATCGACTCCGGCCTGACCCTGGCCTGGCTGCAGCAGAACCTGATTTCTCGCGGCGCCGCAACCGTTGAGATTTGCGCCCTGCTGCGCAAGCCCAAGGTCGTCAAGGCCGACGTCAACGTCAAGTACGTTGGCTGGGACATCGAGCCCGAGTTCGTGGTCGGTTACGGTCTGGACTTCGCCGAGAAGTACCGCAACCTGGACTGCATCGCAACCCTGCACCCGCACGTGTACTCCTAAACTTCATCGTCGGCACCCGAAACGCCGATACACGCCCCGCCTCCCGCCGTTTGTGCGGGGGCGGGGCGTTCCCGTACCCGCACGCGGGATGGCTGAGGGAGGGTTCCATCCTTTAGCCCGCAGGTGAAATAGAGAAGAAGGGTGCCTGGCTCCCGGCCGCGGTAGGGTACATTTAAGGGTGCATCGTTGGGTGCTCCGGCACGAAAATACCGCAGCCCCAACGGGTTACAGCCGCAACGTAAGGACAAAGCATTGGCGCAAACCCCCAATACTCCGCAGAAGGGCACGGATAGCTTTCTGAAGAAGCTCATCAACGGCCCCTGGTTCTGGCCGGGCGCAATCGCCGTGGTCATGCTGGCGTTCTTCATGAGCTCCCTCTTCACCCAGACCTCGCGTCAGGTGGACACGAACGTGGGTATTCAGCTGCTTAACGACCACCAGGTCAAGAGCGCGAAAATCTACGACGGCGATCAGCGCGTGGAGCTGCAGCTCAAGGAGGACTACAAGAAGGGCAACGACAACTACGGTAAGTCGGTGAACTTCTACTACGTGCAGCCCCGCTCCGAGGACGTGGTCAAGGCCATGAACTCCGCCGAGCTGGAAAGCTACACGGACCAGCCGGTTGAGCATAGCTTCCTGGGCTCCCTGGTGTCCCTGCTCCTGCCGATTCTGCTCTTTGGTGTGCTGTTCTGGTTCCTGATGGGACGCGTCGGAGGCGGCTCCTCCGTGATGAGCTTCTCCAAGTCCCGCGCGAAGAAGTTCACCAAGGACAAGCCGGATGTGCGCTTCAGCGACGTTGCCGGCGTGGACGAGGCGCTCGCCGAACTGGAAGAGGTTCGCGAGTTCCTGGCTGAACCCGAGAAGTTCACCCGCCTGGGTGCAAAGATTCCCAAGGGCGTGCTGCTGTACGGCCCTCCCGGCACCGGTAAGACCCTGCTCGCCAAGGCTGTGGCGGGCGAGGCCGGCGTGCCCTTCTACTCGATTTCCGGCTCCGACTTCGTTGAAATGTTCGTGGGCGTGGGTGCCTCCCGCGTGCGCGACCTGTTCAAGGAAGCAAAGAGCGACCCCGCCGCCATCGTCTTCGTCGACGAGATTGACGCCGTTGGCCGCCGCCGCGGCGTCGGCATGGGTGGCGGTAACGACGAGCGCGAGCAGACCCTGAACCAGCTGCTGGTTGAGATGGACGGCTTCGACGGCAACTCGAACGTCATCGTCATTGCGGCAACGAACCGCCCCGACGTGCTCGACCCGGCGCTACTGCGTCCCGGTCGTTTCGACCGCCAGATTGGTGTGGACGCCCCCGACATGAAGGGCCGCGAGCAGATTCTGCGCGTGCACGCCGCGGGCAAGCCCATTGCCAACACCGTGGACCTGGCGCAGGTTGCGAAGCGCACCCCCGGCTTCACCGGTGCCGACCTGGCGAACGTCATGAACGAGGCGGCCCTGCTGACCGCCCGCGATAACGGCAACGTGATTGACGACCGCGCCATCGACGAAGCTATCGACCGTGTGATGGCCGGCCCGCAGCGTTCCTCGCGCATCATGAACGAGCACGATCGCAAGGTCACCGCCTACCACGAGGGCGGCCACGCCCTGGTCGCGGCGGCACTGCGCAACTCCGCCCCCGTCACCAAGATTACAATTCTTCCGCGCGGCCGCGCCCTGGGTTACACCATGGTCATGCCGCAGGACGACAAGTACTCCACGACCCGCCACGAGCTGCTCGACCAGATGGCCTACGCGATGGGTGGCCGTGCGGCGGAGGAGATTGTCTTCCACGACCCCTCGACCGGCGCGTCCAACGATATTCAGAAGGCAACCGACACCGCCCGCAAGATGGTCACCGATTACGGCATGAGCTCCGTGATTGGTTCCGTGAAGCTTGGCGGCGAGGACACCGAGCCGTTCCTCGGTGGCGGTGGCGCTTCGGCCCGCAACTACTCGGATGAGACTGCGGCCAAGGTGGACGCTGAGATTCGTGCCCTGCTGGAGCAGGCGCACGATGAGGCGTTCGCGATTCTGCTGGAGAACCGCGATGTGCTGGATCGCCTGGCCTTCGCCCTGCTTGAGAAGGAAACCCTGCTCGAGCACGAGATTGACGAGATCTTCAAGGACGTTCGCAAGCGCCCTGAGCGCGAGTACTGGTACTCCAAGCCGACCCGCGAGCGCACCGACATTCCGCCGGTGAAGGCTCCGAGCGAGCTGGCTCAGGAGGCCGAAGCCCCTGCTGCTCCCGCAACCCCGGCTACCCCCGCGGCATCTGCCCCGCAGGCACCGACTCAGCCCGTTCAGCAGGCGCCCCAGGCCCCGGTAGCACCGGCGGCCGACCCGGATGCCGACCCGACGGTCGCCATGCCGCCGCAGCAGTACCCGAACTACCCCGTGCCTCCGGTACAACGCCCGGAGAATGGCACCCCGAACCAGAATGGAGCAGAGAATGAGCGAGGCTAAGACCGCCGTCGACCAGCCGCGTATTGAGGCGGCTGTGCGCGAGATTCTGCTCGCGATCGGTGAGGACCCGGATCGCGACGGTCTGCAGCAGACCCCGGCACGCGTGGCGCGTGCCTACGCGGAGTTCTTCTCGGGCCTGCACCAGGACGCCGGCGAGATTCTGGGTACGACCTTCGATATCGCCCACTCCGAGATGGTGCTCGTGAAGGACATCCCGTTCTACTCGACCTGTGAGCACCACCTGGTGCCCTTCCACGGCGTGGCGCACGTGGGTTACATCCCGGGCCCGGACGGCAAGGTCACCGGCCTGAGCAAGCTCGCCCGCGTGGTGGAGATGTACGCCCGCCGCCCGCAGGTGCAGGAGCGTCTGACCACCCAGGTGGTGGAGGCTCTGGAGGAGCACCTGAACCCGCGCGGCGCCATAGTGGTGATTGAGGCCGAGCACATGTGCATGTCGATGCGCGGCGTGCGCAAGCCGGGCGCGAAGACCGTGACCAGCGCGGTACGCGGCGCGCTCATGAACACCGCAACCCGTGCGGAGGCGATGAGCCTAATCTTCTCGCAGCGCTAAACATTCGGGATAATCATATAGCTATACGACAGGGGGCAGGATTCTAAGGAATCCTGCCCCCTGCGTTGCGCGGTCGCATGTGTTGGGCTGTATGACGAGAGCCCTTGCGTAAAGAGCGTCATCAGCTGTAGAGTAGTACCACTAGTACCGGCACCACTCCTTCGGGAGTACAGGACCGGTCTTCTTTTTATCAATGCTACGTACAGCGCTCTTCACGTACCGTTGTTAATGAATACATGACTGTTCCTCTCCTCCTCAGGAGCGAAAGTAACCGCGGCCGGTTCCACCCATCAGGGGTCTGGAGCCGGTCATCGTTTTTAAGCGATGACCTTAGCAAGGCAGAGATGGCTTACATACCGTGTAGTTATACCCTTAATATCCTTATATTGATATTATTAAAGAGTTCCAATGATGAAACGATATCAAGTGGTGTATAGTGTATGTCTCCAATCGTAAAACCATTTAAAACATATGAACAGCAGGTTGGAATCTTGCGGCAGCGAGGCATGCTCGTAGGTTCTCAAGAACATGCCGTTCACGTCCTTGAGCGTGTTAGTTACTATCGGCTGAGTGGTTACTACTATTCGTTCCGGCGGCCTGCGGGAAGCGGGCAGCGCTCGGATACTTTCGTGCCCGGAACCGTCTTTGAAGATATCGTGGCCCTGTATGAATATGACCGTAATCTTCGGTCTATTGCGTTTTCGTATTTCTCGCAGTTTGAGGTGTATTTGCGGTCCCGCCTAGGGAATTTACTGGGGGCAGTGGATCCACTCATATACGAGGATGAAACTCAGTGCGACCTTCAAGGTAGTAAAAGGCGCACTGCTTGGAACAGATTTACGAGAAAAAGTGAACAGCTTATTCGTACTTCTGAAGAGGAATTCGTGAAGCATCACCGTGAACAATACGGCGGGAAGTTGCCCGTGTGGGTTGTGGTGGAAGTTCTAGATTTGGGGGCTCTACAGAATCTGTATTTGGTCTCTCCGGCAAATATCCGGCGAGATATCGCGAAAGCCTTGGGCTGTGCTGACCCCCAATTGGAAACCTGGATTAACTCGCTGCGGGTAATGCGCAATATTTGTGCGCATCAAAGTAGGTTCTACAATAAGCTGCACCCAGAGCCTCGCTTACCGCGCGTGTTGAGAGGTGGAAGAGTTGAGAGCCCTGAAATCCGTGAGGTTGTTGACCTATTTGGTGTGCCGCAGGCTGAAGAGAACCATAAGATGTGTAAGACTTTCGGAATGCTCACTCTCCTCAAATATCTGATGGACAAGGGCGGAATTGGGGATACGGAATCTCTGACGCAGATTCTGAAGGAACGTCCTGATATTTCCGTTCCTGGGGTTGATGTATCGCGGGCTATGGGCATACCGCAAGGTTGGGAAGAAACCCGTTTGTGGAGCTAAAATCTTCACTGCTTATAGACACGCTGAAAGGGGCGGAGGTTTTCACCTCCGCCCCTTTTGTCGTACGGTTGTGGCCCCCTCTAGAGCCAACCGGTGCTTAGTGCCGTTCCGGGCCTTTAGAAGGCTCGAAGAGCCTTAGCCCTCGTTCTTGTTGTCCCAGCCCAGTGCGAGGGTCACGATTAGGCCCAGGGCGATGAAGCCGCAGCCGGTTGCAGAACCGAAAGCAATCCAACGGACCGCGGGAGCGTTCTCGGCCAGAACAATAACGAACAGCGAAGCAATCGCGATCAGGGACAAAATCCACGCGCCGGTCTTCAAATTCACGATGAGTCACTTCCTAGAGTATGTATGTGTATGAGGTGCCCAACCCACACCGCTGTGACGCAGGCAGAGCATACTCTCCCAGGATACCCCTAAATCAGCATGTCATATGCAAATATGGGGCGCTGTGTCATTCGGCAGATTCGGTAGGATTAAAACCATGACCGAAGACACCGCCCCCCACCCCGCTGCCGCACCCCTGCCCTGCGACGCGCTCGCCGCCGAGCGCACCCTCGTCATGGGCATCCTGAACGTCACCCCCGACTCCTTCAGCGACGGCGGCCAGCACTACGCCGCCACCGACGCCATCGCCCACGCCGCCCGCATGATTGCCGAGGGCGCCTCCATTATCGACATTGGCGGTGAGTCCACCCGCCCCGCCGGTGCCGTGCGCATCAGCGTGGAGGAGGAGCAGCGCCGCATCCTGCCCGTCATCGAGGCAGTCGCGCAGATGGGCACCACCATCAGCGTTGACACCATGAACCCGCAGACCGCCCGCGCCGCCATTGCCGCCGGTGCGCACATTATCAACGATGTGTCCGGTCTGAACGTGAGCGATGAAATGATTGAAACCGCCGCTGAACTGCAGGTGCCGTACATCCTCATGCACGCCCGCGGCACCTCCCAGACCATGGACAGCCTGGCGGAGTACCCGCGCGGCGTGGTCACCGAGGTTGTGGAGGAGCTGACCGGCCTGCGTGAGCGTTTCCTCGCCGCCGGTGTGCTGCCGCAGAACCTGATTCTTGACCCGGGTCTGGGCTTCGCGAAGGGCGGCATGCAGGATTGGGAGCTGCTCGCCGCCATTGACGAGCTACAGGGTCTGGGGCACCGCCTGCTCATTGCCGGTTCCCGCAAGCGTTTTATCGCCAACGCCCTGACTGCGGCGGATATGGCGCTGGCTGAGCGCCTGAACGCGAGCGGTTTCACCGCAACCGATGCGGGTGAGGCTGAACGCGAACTGTGGCACTCGCTGTCGGAGCCGCGCCCGGCTCAGCATCGTGCGGCAGCCTCTGCGGCGGTGACCGCCCTGGTGGCGGCGCGCGGCGTGTGGGCGGTGCGCGTGCACGACGTGCCCGCCAGCGTGGATGCGGTGACGGTCGCCTCCGCGCTGCGCGCCGTCATGTAGGTACCGCCCCCCTATGCGCCTCACGGGGCTCGGCTCACGCTCCGGGTACCCGCTACAACCAACCACTGAGGAGACTCCATGCCGAATTCGGCCTACGCCCACCACGACCGCATCACGCTCAGCGGCATCACCGCCGTGGGTTTCCACGGCGTTCTCGACTTTGAGAAGCGTGACGGTCAGCCCTTCACCGTCGACGCGACGCTCTACACCGACTTCGCGGACGCCGCCGCGGGGGATGACCTGGAAAAGACCACGAACTACGCGCAGGTGGCCGAGCTGATTCACCAAAAAATCGTCTTCGGCTCGCTTGACCTGATCGAGACGCTCGCCGTGCGGATTGCCGAGGGGATTCTCTCCGAGTTCGCGCGCATCGACGCGGTGGAGGTGAAGGTCTCCAAACCGCAGGCCCCCATCACCGTTCCCTTCGAGAACGTGGCGGTGAGCGTGTTCCGCGAGCGTATTCCCGAGTCTCTGCAGGCCGCCATGCCCGGTACCGAGGGGAGGTGCTAACGATGCCGCTCAGGCCGCTTTCCGCCCATCGCGCCGTGCTGGCGCTGGGCTCAAATCTGGGTGAGAGCGAGAGTACCATTGAGCGTGCCGTCGTCGACCTTCGGGAGGCGGGCGTGCGCATCCTGCGGGTCTCGCCGCTGTACCGTACCGCTCCGGTGGGTGGGCCGGAGGGTCAGCCGGACTACGTGAACGCCGTGATTGAGGTATCGACCGAGCTGAGCCCCTACGAGCTGCTGAAGCTGTGCAACGCGGTGGAGGCGGCGCATCACCGCGAGCGCCTGGTGCGTTGGGGCCCGCGCACCCTCGATATTGACGTGATTGACTACGAGGGTACCGTCTCTGATGACCCGGTGCTGACTCTGCCGCACCCGCGCGCGCACGAGCGTGCCTTTGTGCTGACGCCGTGGGCGCGTATGGATCCGGAGGCGCGCCTGCTGGTGGCGCGCAGCGATGGGGGCGCCGTAACCTACGTGCCGGTGAGCGTTGCGGAGCTTTCCCGCGACCTCAACCTGACCCACGAGGACGCCGGCGAGGACGCAATTCGTTATATGCGTGAAATGAACCTGTCCGTTAGCCCCTAAGTGTGGCACTCTGGAAGGTAGAGGAATCGACCGAAAGGAAACACCATGAAACCCCTCCGGTATTCGGCGGTGCTCTGGACGGCGATAGGCGCCGCGGCGCTGACCGTGCTGGTGAACGCGGTGCTGGTGAACGCCGGTCATAGCGAGCTGCATTTCTCGTGGATGCTCGGGCTGGTGTGCCTGCTCGTGGCCGCCGGCGCGGTGTGGCTGGGGGTGCAGGTGGCGCGGTATCGCCGTATTCGGACGCGCGAGAAGGCACCGCACATGGGTCCGATTCTGGCTGCGCGTGCCCTGGCCTATGCGCAGGGTTCGATTCTGACGGGTTCCCTGCTGACGGGTGTGTGTGCCGCAATCTTTGGTTTTCACCTGACGGTGGCGCCTGCCCGCGGTCTGTCTGCGCTTTTCTGGCAGGTCGTGGTGAACCTGGTCTGTAGCGTTGCGCTGCTGGCGGCCGGCCTGTGGGCGCAGCATTGTTGTCGTATTCCGCCGGGGGAGGACGAGGACGATTCTCCCTCCGGTTCCGTGAAGTCGCGAGAGGGAGGAACCTATGCCGGCTCCTAAATCGAACAATTATTCTCAGAATCCCATGCCGCAGGGTGGCGGCCCGGGACAGAACCCCGCGCCGAGCGCGCCGACTGCACGACCCGCCGGGGTCCCCCTGGGCTTGCCCGGCGTGGGCGGGCCTGCACCCCGGCAGGCCGCACCCGACCCGCAGTGGCAGCCCGCGGCCCCCGGCTACCTGAAGGTTCGCTTCATCCACACCGTGGCCGCGTTCGTGCCGGTGCTGCTGGTGGGGCTGGGCCTGGATGCACTCGCGGTTCTGACCGACGGACCCCTGTGGATGCGCATCCTGGGCGTGCTGGTGGCTCTCGTTGCGGTGTTCTGGGGCGGCTGGTGGCTGCTCACCACCCCGCGCCGCACCCGCGCCCTGGCCTACGCGCTGGAGAGCAACCACCTCATGACCCGCCGCGGCCTGGTTTTCCGCAGCATCACTTCGATTCCGTACGGGCGCATCCAGTACGTTGACGTCGATTCGGGACCGCTCGAGCGTCTCAGCGGGGTGTCGCGTCTGACGGTGCGCACCGCCGGTGAGGCCGCCGGCACGGTTGTGGTGTACGGCGTCCCGAACGACATCGTGGATGCGGTCCGTGCCGAGCTGGTGCACCGCGCCGATGAGCGAATGGCGGCCCTGTAATGAGCGCGCCCGTTCCGAACAATAACGTCCCGAGCGGTGGCGCGCCGGGCGGCCAGGGCGTGGGCGGCCCCGGCGGTCCGCAGGAACAGACGTGGTGGCGCGCCGATATCCGCACGTTCATCATGAACCTGTGGTTCATTATTCTGCTGGCCTTCGGCTTCTTTCAGAGCATCATTCTGAATATTCTGACCACCCCGCCGAACGAGTGGGGCACGCGCCTGACGCAGGTGTTCAACGAGGACGACAGCTATTTCAGCGCGACGTATTCGCAGCTGATTGGCTTCGTCGTTCTGGTGCTGATTCTGTTTGCTGGCTCGCTTCAATGGTGGTTCACCCGCTATCACTTGGATGAGCTGGCGATTCACCGCCGCAGCGGTATCTTCTTCAAGAAGGAGCGCACGATCCGCCTGGAGAGCGTGCAGAGCGTGGATATTTCCCGTCCGCTGGTGGCGCGCCTGCTGGGCCTGTCGGAGCTGCGTTTTGAGGTTGCGGACGGCTCCGGCGAGGCGCTGCACATCAAGTACCTGTCGCGGGCGAAGGCCACCCGGTTGCGTCATGCGGCTCTGCAGAGCATCTCGATTCTGCGGGCTCAGGGCAGGGGAGCCCGGGCCGGCTACCGGTCGGATGCGCCGCTCCCCTCGGGCGCGGCTTCCTCTGCCCCCTCGGCTCAGCCTGCATCCCCGGCTCAGCCTGCTCCCTCGATTCAGTCCGGTGCGCCCCGGCCCGGCGTATCCCAGTCCAGCGTGCCCCAGCCCGGCGTCTCGCAGCCTCATCCTGCGCAGTCCGACTCGGCTTCCGTGGCCTACCCCGCCGCTTCGCCCGCTCC
The DNA here is from genome assembly GCF_001836905.1 of Rothia sp. HMSC062F03. Lineage (NCBI taxonomy): Bacteria > Bacillati > Actinomycetota > Actinomycetes > Micrococcales > Micrococcaceae > Rothia > Rothia sp. HMSC062F03. The sequence continues at coordinate 86,842 of NZ_KV830872.1, forward strand.
GGCCGGAAACTTCCCCGAACCCGGTAACCCCGAGGGTGCGGTGGCCTTCCGCATCTCGACCGGCACCCTCATCATGTCGATTCTGCTGGAGAACCTCGTGTGGGTTATCCCGCTGGTCATCGTCATGGGTATGGGCGCAATTATCACGGCAATTTTCAGTGGAATCAGCCCGCTGTACATCCCGATGTTTGCCCTCCCGAGCCTCGGCGCGCCGCTCATCGGTTACGCGGGTGCGCTGTGGGCCCGCTTCGATAACTCCGCGCGGTTCAGGATTTATTGCGGTGACCGCGGGGCCCTCACCCTGCGCTACGGCTTCACCGGAACCCACACGCAGAACGTGCTGCCGGAGCGCGTGCAGGCGGTTCAGGTTGAGCAGTCGATTCTCTGGAAGATGTTCGGTTGGTACCGCATCAAGATGACCATCGCCGGCGTGGGTATCGACAGGCCCGATCAGGGCGGGCTGACCCGCAACGTGGCCCTGCCGGTGGGCAATGCGCGCGAGACCGCCGCGGTGCTGCGTCTGCTCCTGCCGGGGCTGGACGAGCAGCAGGCGCAGGTGCTCATGGCCGCGGCGCGCAGCTCCCAGAAGCGACAGGTGCCCGGTGCCCCGCAGATGCTGCAGGTGCCGTCCACGGCCCGCTGGCTTGACCCGCTCACCCTGCACGTTAAGGGCCTGACCAGCATTAACGCCTCTGCGCAGGGGGATCAGAGCCCCGCCTCCTCACGCCCTGACGCGAACATCGAGGAGCACGCCCGCGGCGATCTGCTGCTGATTCGTAACGGCTTCTTGGTGCGCAGGCTGTCGGTGCTGCCGGTGCGGCGCGTGCTGGGCGTGCGCTGGACCCAGGGCCCGCTCGAGCGTGCGTGCGGATGCGCCACCCTGCGCTTCGACGTTGCGAAGGGCCCGGTGAGCACCACCATGAAGCACCTGCCGCCGCGCACGAGCCTGATTATCGCTTCGACCCTCACGGAGCGCCTGGAGGGTACCCGCGCCTACTACCGCGTGCCCGAGGCGCGTTAGCGCCGGAACCTCAACCGGCAAGGCCCGCCCGCACCACTCGGTGCGGGTGGGCCTCGCGCCGTCTGCGCCGCCTCAGCGGCTCTCCACCACCCGACGCGTGGTCGGGTTATCCACAGGCGTAAACCAGCCGGAGGCGCCGCCCGGTGCGGGCGAATATACTTAAGAACCGTGGTACACCATTCAAAACCCGCCCGTTTGGGCATCGGAATCATTTCAGCCGGGAAGGTTGGCGCCGTCCTCGGCGCGGCCCTGCGCGCCTGCGAGCACACGATTGTGGGTGTTCACGCGGTGTCCGAGGCCTCCCGGGAGCGCGCCGCGATGCTGCTCCCCGATGTGCCGCTGCTTCCGGTGGAACAGATTGCCGAACGGAGCGAACTGCTGATTCTGGCCGTCCCCGACGACGAGCTGCCGGGCCTCATCACCTACCTGGCCTCCTCCGGGAGCATCACCGCCGGTCAGCTTTTGGTGCACACCTCCGGCCGTCACGGCACGGAGGTTTTCGCCCCCGCAACGGCCCTAGGCGCCATTGGCCTGGCCATTCACCCGGCCATGACCTTCACGGGCCTGTCCATGGACCTGCAGCGGTTGAACGGCACGAGCTTCGCGGTGACCGGCCCCGCCCCCTTCCTGCCCATCGCGCAGGCCCTGGTGGTTGAGATGGGTGGCGAGCCCGTCCACGTGGCCGAAGCCGACCGAGCCCTGTACCATGCAGCCCTGGCCCACGCCTCGAACCACCTCGTGACGATTCTGGGTCAGGCTCAGCAGATGCTCGCATCCATCGGCATTGAGGACCCGGCCCACTACATGGGTCCGCTGGTCCGCGCGGCCGTGGATAACGCGCTCGCAAGCGGCGAAGGGGCCCTAACCGGTCCCGTTGCGCGCGGCGATGCGGGTACCGTGGCCGCCCACATGAGGGCGCTCGGCGAGTATGCACAGGGAGAAAAAACAGGTGATATTACAGACTCTTACGCCGCTCTGGCGCATGCGACCGCAAAAAGGGCGCATAATAGAGGTTTGTTAAACGATGAACAACTGGAACGGATCGAAAGCCTGGTGGAACCTTCCGCGAACGTGGAGTACACCGGCGACATCGACGATTCTGCCCCCGAAAACAAGGAGTTCTCGTCATGACTGAGACTTCGATGCCCCGCGTCGTGACCACCATTGCGGAGTTCCGCACCGCTATCGCGCAGGCTTTGGCCACCGCGCAGGACGCCCTGGACCGTGCTGCCCGCCTCGAGGCGGAGCAGAACGGCACTGACGTTCAGTACCGTACCGCCACCCTGGGCTACGTGCCCACTATGGGTGCCCTCCACGATGGCCACGCCACCCTGTTGCGCCGCGCTTCCGAGCAGAACGATGTTGTTGTCGCCTCTGTGTTTGTGAACCCGCTGCAGTTCGGCCCCGGCGAGGACTACGAGGCGTACCCGCGCACCCTTGAGGCCGACGCCGAGCTGGCTGGTGCCGCCGGCGTGAGCATCATCTTCGCCCCCTCGGTGGAGGAGATGTACCCCGACGGCGACCCGCTGATCCGCATCTCGAGCGGTGAGCTGGGCACCAAGTTCGAGGGCGCAACCCGCCCCGGACACTTCGACGGCGTGCTGACCGTGGTGAATAAGTTCTTCAACATCATTCGCCCCGCCGCCGGCTCACACCCGGTGAACGCGTACTTCGGCCAGAAGGACGCCCAGCAGTACATCCTGATTCAGCGCATGGTTCACGACTTCAACCACGACGTGACCCTGCGCCCCGTGGCCATTGTGCGCGACGATAACGGCCTGGCCCTCTCCTCGCGCAACGGCTACCTGTCGGATGAGGAGCGCGAATCGGCTCTGGTGCTCTCCCGCACCCTGGCCATGCTGCGCGAGAACTCGCTGAACCGCGGCTTCCACGAGATTGACCTGGAGGGCGCGCGCGAGCGCATCAACTCCACCCCGGGCGTGCGCCTCGATTACCTGGAACTGGTCGATCCGATGACCTTCGGCGAGCCGACCGAAGAATCGGAGCGCGTGCTGGCCCTGGTCGCCGCGTATGTGGGCCCGACCCGCCTGATTGACAACATGGACCTGCGCTAAGCGTTCGCTGAATTTCGTTTAGAGACTTCCCAACACACTACACAGATAGGTATCACCGTGAGCACTGAGCACCACGCCGCACCGGCGATTGCTGATATGTCCGAGCAGATGCAGATTCGCCTGGAGAAGCGCGCGAAGCTGATTGAGTCGGGTCGTGAGGCATACCCGGTGGGCTTGCTGGATTCCGAGGGTAACCGTGTGGAGCCCAACCACATCGAGGATCTGCGCGCCGAGTACGACCCGAAGCTGGAGTCCGGCGAGCTGAAGGCTGGCGACGAGACCGACCGCGTGGTGCACGTGGGCGGCCGCGTGGTGTTCGTTCGTAACACCGGTAAGCTGTGCTTTGCGACCCTGCAGGGCGGTACCGAGGGTAAGCGCATCCAGGCGATGCTGTCGCTGGCTGAGGTGGGCGAGGAGTCCCTGGCCGAGTGGAAGTCCCTGGTTGACCTGGGTGACCACGTGTTCGTGACCGGCCGCGTGATTGTGTCTCGCCGCGGTGAGCTGTCGATCATGGTGACCGACTGGAAGATGGCCTCGAAGGCTATCCGCCCCATGCCGGTTCTGCACAAGGACCTGAACGAGGAAACCCGCGTGCGCCAGCGCTACCTGGACCTGATGGTGCGCGAGGAGGCCCGCGAGCTGGTGAAGAAGCGTGCCCTGATTACCCGCACCGTGCGCCGCGTACTGGACGAGCACGGCTACGTTGAGGTTGAGACCCCGGTCCTGCAGCTGATTCACGGTGGCGCGACGGCTCGTCCGTTCCGCACCCACCTGAACGCTTTCGACCAGCCGATGACCATGCGCATCGCGACCGAGCTGCCGCTCAAGCGCGCCGTGGTGGGCGGTATTGAGCGCGTGTACGAGATTGGTCGCGTGTTCCGCAACGAGGGCGTCGACTCGACTCACAGCCCCGAGTTCACCACCCTGGAGTGCTACGAGGCGTACGCCGACCAGTTCGTGATGGCCGAGCGCATGAAGGAGATTATCCAGAGCTGCGCCAAGGCTGTCGGTACCGAGCGCATCGAGACCGAGCGCGGCACCATCGACCTGTTCGGTGAGTGGAAGTGGGTTGGCGTGTACCCGGGCCTGTCCGAGGCCGTGGGCGTCGAGATTACCCCGGAGACCGACGCGTCCGTTCTGCGCGAGATTGCCGAGAAGCACGAGGTTGATATCGACCCGAAGTGGGACGCTGAGAAGCTCGTCATCGAGCTCTTCGGCGAGATTGTTGAGCCGCCCCTGGTGAACCCGACCTTCGTGTACGATTACCCGCCGAGCGCCCAGCCGCTGGCCCGCCCGCACCGTTCCGGTGCGCCGCTGATTGAGGCCTGGGACCTGATTATCGGCGGCATGGAGCGCGGTACCGCGTTCTCCGAGCTGATTGACCCGGTGATTCAGCGTGAGCGTCTGACCGCCCAGTCGCTGCTGGCTGCCGCCGGTGACGATGAGGCGATGGAGCTGGACGAGGACTTCCTGCGCGCCCTGGAGCACGGTGCACCCCCGATGGGTGGCATTGGTCTGGGCATCGATCGTCTGATTATGCTGCTGGCCGGCGACCAGGACCCGGAGCGTCCGGGTACCGTGGTGCGTCAGCCCGGTATTCGCGAGACGATTCTGTTCCCGCTCATGAAGCCGGAAGCTTAATTTCTTATCTTGAGGGCCCGGACTCGTTCCGCGCGTGTTTGCGCGGGGCGTTCCGGGTTTGAACGCGGCGGGGGCCGCGGGCGCGTGTGCGCTCGCGGCCCCCGCTCTCGTATGCCCTGCCCGAGTGAATCCGGTACTCAGCCCTAAATGGGCTCGGGCGGGCTCGGCTCCGTGTTTCTCGTAGTCGTGTTTTCATCTCGGCGTTTTTGCTTCGGCGCTTTCGGATGTGGTGTTTTCGGGCGGCTTTTATCGGTTTGAAATTCTCCGGCTGAGCTTAGTTTTGGCTAGTCAGCCGTATATGGGGACGGCGAGCGAAAAGTATTCTCGGTGAAGACTTACGGATTCGCAATGAATAGGGGCGTGCGGGTGTGGAATATACCGTTGAGATAGTTTTGCCGTTCCGCGTGGGATGAAGGATTATCCGCGAGATTATTCCTGCTGATTTCCTGGCGCGCACCATTCAAATGAACGCGGCGCGTCTCTAGCGTTCGACCGGTGGGCTATTTAATGAGCCGACCCGCACAGCGGAGGCGATAATATGCGTACAGAGAACAGCCTCCGTATTGCCGATGATTTGGGGACGATATTCCCGAAAATATTCCTCATATTATTCTCGGGTGTTATTTACCCGTCTATTTTGCCGGTTTGCGCAATGAACGCCTCTGGTATTTCTGTTACGATATATAGGAAATTAGTACATATGTATATCCGGCACACTTTTTCTCTATCAATTTTCGATAGGGGCTTCAGGGTTTTGCGCCCATAGGATATATGCAACAGATGAGGGAGGTGCCATTTATGGCACAGAAGGTTCGCATCATCCTTGAAGACGATCTGGACGGCGGCCCCGCCGACGAGACCATCCGCTTCGGCCTGGATGGCGCTCACTACGAGATTGATTTGTCCTCCGCAAACGCCGCACGTCTGCGCGACGCTATCCGTCCTTTCGTAGCTAAGTCCCGCCGCGTGCAGGGCTCCGCTCAGCGCACCCGCGCACCCCGCGGTACCGCCGCTCCGGTCAAGCGTAACCCCGAGACCGCAGCGATTCGCGAGTGGGCTAAGGCTAACGGCCACAAGGTTTCCGACCGTGGCCGCATCCACCAGGACATTCAGGATGCATACTACGCAGCAATGAAGGAACAGGCTTAATTTCTAGTCCCTTCAGGTTTTGCTCCGCGCGGAGCAAATGCATTGTGTACGCTCACGGCGGATAGCGATTATCGCTATCCGCCGTGAGCGTTTTTATGTGGCGGTAAATATCGGGGCCGCGGCGTGAGGATTTGAATTATCAATCCTGGAGGGTGGGGGAAAGCGTGCGGTGTCCTACCGAGGCACCAGCATGTTTAATTTACTTGTAAAACATATTGTTGGCAGCGGAGAGTGCAATTTCTTGCACTCGCCAGAATGTACAGACGGAATGTCGATATCATTGCGTCCGTATTTATAAGGGCATAGCCCCAGATTGATTCTCTCCGCGCGAATAACTCATGAGCGATGAGTGTGCGTGTCATTATTTCCGGGATTATTCACCCGTTCGTGGCATCTATATCTTTATGTATTTTTACGCGCTTTAGGGAATGATGGGGAAGTCGTGAATCATGTAGTGAGATTCTCGCGCGAGCCCAGGAATTATTGTCGCCCCGTCGAGTGATTGGCGTGCATGTACTTTGAAAGACAGTGCATATTCTGCAATATTCGGGATTCTCTGCAGATAATCTGGGCCTATCGTATTCCTATACGTGGATTTTTCTGTGTTTGTGTTCGGTAATATGTGCATTCGAGTGTCGCGAGACGGCCCTCAAAAAGGTGCAGGGCGCTTCGAAAGATGAGCGGACGCGCTGCCGAGCCCCGGCAAAGGAATCTGTCCGCCCCGATTGCCTTCCGCCCGCGCCCTTTCCGTTCTCTTGATGGCGAACAGATGCCCGAGCGCAGGGCAGAAACCCGGCACTCAACGTACTCTTGTATCAATAGGAAAATGCAAGGAGTGCGTAAATGTTTGAACGCTTTACCGATCGAGCTCGGCGCGTTGTGGTGCTTGCCCAGGAAGAGGCACGCATGCTCAACCACAACTACATCGGTACCGAACACCTGCTGCTCGGTCTGATTCACGAGGGCGAAGGCATCGGTGCACGCGCCCTGGAATCATTGGGCGTTACCCTGAACGCAGTACGTGAACAGGTTCAGGACATCGTCGGCCCCGGCCCCCAGGCCCCCAACGGACACATCCCCTTCACCCCCCGCGCGAAGAAGGTTCTCGAACTGTCCATGCGCGAGGCTATTCAGCTGAACCACGGCTACATCGGCACCGAACACATCCTGCTGGGCATGGTTCGTGCGAACGAGGGCGTGGCAAACCAGGTGCTCGTTAAGCTGGGCGCTGAGCCCGCCGCCGTGCGCCAGGCTGTCATGGACCTGATTTCCGGCTACCCCGGCAACAACTCCGGCGAGAAGGAAACTGCCGGCGTGGGTGCAGGTAACTCTCGCGAAGGCACTCCCGCGGGTTCCACGATTCTGGATCAGTTCGGCCGCAACCTCACCGCCGCAGCGCGTGAGGGCGAGCTGGACCCGGTCATCGGCCGCCACAAGGAGATGGAACGCGTCATGCAGGTCCTCTCCCGCCGCACCAAGAACAACCCCGTGCTGATCGGTGAGCCCGGTGTGGGTAAGACCGCCGTGGTTGAGGGCCTGGCCCAGGCCATCGTGCACGGTGACGTCCCCGAGACCCTCAAGGACAAGCACCTGTACACCCTGGATCTCGGCTCCCTCGTGGCCGGTTCCCGCTACCGTGGTGACTTCGAGGAACGCCTGAAGAAGGTCCTGAAGGAGATTCGTTCCCGCGGCGACATCATTCTGTTCATCGACGAGATCCATACCCTGGTGGGTGCCGGTGCCGCCGAAGGCGCGATTGACGCCGCCTCCATCCTCAAGCCCATGCTGGCTCGAGGCGAGCTGCAGACCATCGGTGCAACCACCCTGGACGAGTACCGCAAGCACATCGAGAAGGACGCCGCCCTGGAGCGCCGCTTCCAGCCGATTCTGGTGGACGAGCCCTCCCAGGAGCTCGCCGTGCAGATTCTGAAGGGTGTGCGCGATAAGTACGAGGCTCACCACCGTGTCACCATCACCGACGAGGCGATTGAGACCGCCGTGAACCTCGCGGCACGCTACATCTCCGACCGCTTCCTGCCGGATAAGGCCGTCGACCTGATTGACGAGGCCGGTGCGCGCCTGCGCATCAAGCGCATGACCGCTCCGCCGGAAATTAAGATTCTGGACGAGAAGGCCGCCAAGCTGCGCCAGCAGAAGGAAGAGGCCATCAACTCGCAGGATTACGAGAAGGCAGCCGGCCTGCGCGACCAGGAGCAGAAGGTCCTGGCCGAGAAGGAAGCCGCAGAGAAGGAATGGCGCGAGGGCGGCGGAGACGCCTACGGCGTCGTGACCCCCGAGGTGATTTCCGAGGTTCTGGCCGCCTCCACCGGCGTGCCCGTCTACAAGATCACCGAGGAAGAGTCCAGCCGCCTGCTGACCATGGAGCAGGAGCTCCACAAGCGCGTCATTGGTCAGGATCACGCCATTGCGGCCCTGTCCCGTGCGATTCGTCGTACCCGTGCGGGTCTGAAGGATCCGCACCGTCCCGGTGGCTCGTTCATCTTCGCAGGTCCGACCGGTGTGGGTAAGACCGAGCTTGCTAAGGCCCTGGCCGAGTTCCTCTTCGGTGATGAGGACGCCCTCATCACCCTGGATATGTCCGAGTACCAGGAGAAGCACACCGTTTCCCGTCTGTTCGGTGCCCCTCCCGGATACGTTGGCTACGAAGAGGGCGGTCAGCTGACCGAGAAGGTGCGCCGCAAGCCCTTCTCCGTGGTCCTGTTCGACGAGGTGGAGAAGGCTCACTCCGACCTGTTCAACTCGCTGCTGCAGATTCTTGAGGACGGCCGCCTGACCGACTCGCAGGGTCGCGTGGTGGACTTCAAGAACACCGTGATCATCATGACCACCAACCTGGGTTCCCGCGATGTGAACCGCCGCATCCCGGTTGGTTTCCAGGCCATGGACGATTCCGCCGCCGATTACGAGCGCATGCAGGCTCGCGTGATGGAAAGCCTCAAGGAGCACTTCCGTCCCGAGTTCCTGAACCGTGTGGATGACATTATCGTCTTCCCGCAGCTCTCGGAATCCGAGATTCTGCAGATTGTGGACCTGTTCGTGGGTCGCCTGGCCAAGCGCCTGGCGGAGCAGGATATGTCCATCGAGCTGACCAACGCGGCGAAGGCCCTCATGGCAGCCAAGGGTTACGACCCGGCTATGGGTGCCCGCCCGCTGCGCCGCGAGATGCAGCGCAACATCGAGGACGCCCTGTCCGAGAAGATTCTCTTCGGCGACATCAAGCCCGGAGAGAAGATCACCGTGGACGTTGAGGGCGAGGGCGACTCCGCGAAGTTCGTCTTCTCGTCTCAGCCGATGAAGGAGCTCTCCCTGGAGTCCGTGAAGGAGCCCGCGAAGGAGGGCGAGTCTTCCGAGGCTCCCGCTTCCGAGGCCCTCGAAGGCCAGGGTAACGACTAGGCACTAGGCTCTAGCGCAATAAACGCCCGAGGGGCGGTACCGGTTATTCGGTGCCGCCCCTCGGGCGTTTTGCGCATTCTAAGGCCCTCTGGTCTAAGGCCCTCTGGGGCCCTTCTAAAGCGAGACGAGTACCCGCCCGCCCTCCGGTACCTCACGGGCCAGAGAATCAGCCAGAAGGCCCGCGTAGCAGCGCTGCAGCTGTTCGGAGGCGGGGGAGAGCGCGTACAACGCCTTGAGCGGGCGGTGCACCTCGGCCGGAACATTCGCGGGGAACACCAGGTCGGGCGAGGCGGCAGCGCCGGTGGCCGAGGCTGCATCCAGGATGAGGCTGCGCTCCACGGGCTCGTGGGCGGCGCGGAGAACCGCCATGACGGCACCGCGCACCTGGCGGTCCGTGCCGTGCCAGGCCTGGCCCTTTGGCGTGTACTCAGCCTCGGGTCGGCCGGCCGCAATCCAGGCGCACACATCCTGCACGGGGCACTGCTCGCAGGTCGGGGACTTCGCGGTGCAGACCAGCGCACCGAGCTCCATGGTCGCCGCGTTCCACACGCAGGAGGTTGGGGTATCGGCGGGCATGAGTGCCTCGGCCAGGCGGGTTTCGGCGGCCGTCAGCGAGCGGGAGGGGAGCGCCTTGCCGCTAACGGCGCGGGCGTGCACGCGGCGAATATTCGTGTCGATGACCGTCTCTCGCAGACCGAACGCGAAAACGCTGATGGCGGCGGCCGTGTAGGAGCCCACGCCCGGCAGGTCGAGGAGCGCATCGTGGTCGGCGGGAACCTTACCATCATGCCGCTCCACAATCGCCACGGCAGCCCCGTGCAGGCGCTGAGCGCGGCGCGGGTAACCCAGGCGACCCCAGGCGCGCACCGCCTCCGAGGCGGGCTCGGCGGCCAGGTCTGCGGGGGTGGGCCAGCGGCGCATCCACTCCTCCCAGACGGGCAGGACGCGCTTGACGGGGGTCTGCTGTAGCATGAATTCGCTGACCATCACGCCCCAGGGCGAGCAGTCGTCGCGGCGCCAGGGCAGGTCGCGTGCGTTCTGCAGGAACCAGCCATTAATGCGTTCGTGCAGAAGGTGCGGCTTGATGCCTTGTGGGAGGTGATTTGCGGGGTCTGCTGCTTCTGGAATCATCAGAAAAGCCTACGTCACGGGCTATATATTCCCAAAACGGTATGGAATGGGTTCATGGTGAATCTAAGGTTGAAACCCGGTATCCTTAGAGTATGTCTGAAAACGGTCCCGTTCTGCCTCCCGAAGTTTACCGCCGCCGTCGCATCGTGGCGGTTGTTGCCCTGCTCGCCGTCATTCTCCTGCTGGTTGCGGGCGTGACGAGCATCGTCGGCATGATTAATAACAAGAAGGACGCCACCGTCGCCTCCACCGCGACGGCCACCGGTGCGCCCTTCCAGAGTTTCAGCGCGCGCCCTTCCGAAACGGCCTCGGCTAGCGCTTCCGCCTCGGCAAGTCCTTCTGCCTCCCCGAGCGAGACGACGACCAAGAGTGCCTCCCCTAATGCCACCGAGACCAAGGCGGCTGAAACCAAGAGCCCCGAGGCAAAGCCGAGCGAGGCCAAGACCGCGCAGGCCACCCCCTCCGCCACCCCGAGCGCAAGCGCGGCGGGTGTGGTGGCAGCCTGCACCGCGAACGACCTGAAGGTGACCGTTACCCCCGCTAAGCGCACGTTCGCCGCGGGCGAGCAGGTCTCGTTCCACGTGACCTACACGAACTCCTCGAAGACCCCCTGCGCCGTGGGTGGCGAGGGCGCGAATACCGGCGTGGACCTGAACATCACCTCGGGATCGGCGCAGGTGTACACCCGTAGCCTGTGCACCGCGACCACCCTGCCGAAGGCTGAGGTTGCCGCGGGTGCCGAGGGCGCAACCGACCTGGCCTGGGATCGCAAGATCAACGTTCTGGGCTGCTCCGCCGCTTCGAACGCCCAGAAGGGTTCCTACTGGGCAACCGCAACGGTGAACGGCGTAACCTCGACCCGGGTGAACTTCGTGATTCAGTAGTCGCTTCGCCGAGCCTCCCCATAGTTTTCGCCCGTGAGTGGGCGTAAAAAGCCCTCGCACCGGATACTCTTGAACTGCCTCCCGTTTCTTGGACATCGAAAATAAAGTCCAAGAAACAGGAGGCTTTTCATGTCTATAAATCTGGGGCTAAGGCATGACCGTTTGCTCCGGGAGCAAGCAGCGCAAATGTTTGAGAAGGGATGTGGCTATCGTTTGACCGCCAGGAAGCTTGGTGTGTCCGCCGCGACTGTGAGAGAGTGGCAGAAAATGTACCACGTAATCGGGAGGAGCGGGTTTCTTGCCATGGGAGTAAAACACACCAAATACGACTACGAGACCAAGGTCGCCGCAGCGAAGGCTGTAGTTGACGGTGGGATGAGTAAGCCTGAAGCAATGGCGCATTTCGGTATTGCAAGCGCAACACCGTTGAA
>NZ_KV830873.1:0-11227 GCF_001836905.1 Rothia sp. HMSC062F03
CCCGCACGCATCACGTTCGGATGCGCACGGAGCGTCTTTATAAGTCAGACGGGCTATTCGCTCGCAGAGCGTGACTAGCCGTTGTCAGCTCTTTACAGCTTACTTGGGCTGTGCGGGCTTGACGGGATCAACCTTAGCCTTAGCGGGCTTGGTGGGAACCTTCGGAGCCTGCAGCTGAGACTTCTCGCCGCCCATGATAGAGGTCACCTCACCGGAAGCGTCCACGGTTGCCTGCACGCCGGCGTTGGTCTGGATGCTCCAGGAACCGTCAGCCTGCACGGAAACCTGACCCTCTGCATCCTGGCGGCTCCAGGAACCGTCAGCCTGCACAGCAATCTGGGTGTTGGTGGCGTCGTCCTGAACGGTCCAGCTGCCGTCCTCGGAAACCTCGGAGCCGCTCACGGAGGTGTTACCCGCAGAGTCCTTGGACTCTGCCTTAGCGTTACCCTTGTCGTCAGCCTCGGTCTTGGAGGTGTTGCCCTCGGAGTCCTTAGCGTCTACGGATGCCTTGCCGTCTGCGCCGACCTTGACGTCTGCGGAGTTACCCTCGCCGTCGTTAGCCTTGACGGTCACGTTGCCGTTAGCGTCAACGCTCACGTTAGCGGTTGCCGATGCCGATGCGGAGGAGGAAGCCTTAGCCGAGGAGCTGGAGGTAGCCTGAGTCGATGCGCTGGGCGATGCGGTAGCCGAGGAGCTTGCGGTGGTGTTCGAGGAGGACTGCGAACCACATGCGCTCAGACCCAGTGCGCCTGCAAGGGCGATGGACAGAACGGCGGCGGTCTTCTTCGCTGCGGGGGTAATTGCCATTGTTTTCTCCTAGTGGTTGTTCAATACAGCTGGCTGGCAGGGTGAGGTGTTCGGGAAGGTTCCGCAATATTCGTAAAGAATATTTGAACGTTTATCGGTTAGCCAACCATTTTAATTCTATCGAGAGTTAGGGATTTGACCTACTCAGTGAGCTGAGGGTCGAGCCATAAAAATTTCGCGGCTTACGAGCGGGGCACGACCGGTTGCACGGGGTTCACGGTGGCCCCAGCGGGCTTGGCGGGAACGACGGGCACCTGGATTGTGCCCTGGCCGGTCTGCTTCCAGGTGCCGTCGGCGCTCACCTCAACAACGCTACCCTGGCCGGTCTGCTCCCATGAGCCGTCCGACTTCACTTCAACGGTACCGTTCTGGCCAACGCGTTCCCAGGAACCGTCAGCGTTTACCTCAATGACGTCGCCGTTGGGTGCGTGGTAGCTCCAACCGCCATCGCTCTCAATCTCAATGAGGGTGTAACCGTTAGCCGCGCTGATGGTCCCGCTGGCGGTAGCGGTGGTGCCAGAGTTACCGCTATTACCCCTTGAGGATGCGCTCTCCCCCGCCTTCTCATCCACCTTCGCGGAAGATCCGGAGTTACCCGAGCCGCCGTTGACGGTAGCGTTACCGCTGGCATCTGCGGTGACACCGGTGCCGTCGGCGCCGTTGACGGTGATGCTTCCGTCGGCTCCCGCGGTAACTCCGGTGCCGTCCGCACCGGTGACGGTCACGGTTCCGGCGCTCTGGGTGCTACCGGCGGATGCGGTGGGGCTGGCGGTGGGGCTGGCCTTGACGGTCACCTTTCCGTTGCCCGCATTGACCGCGGCATCTGCCGTGTTGCTTGCCATTGCGGTGGCAGTTGCGGTGGTGGTGTTCGAGGTGTTCTGGGTGCCGCATGCGCTCAGGCCGAGAGCGGCAATAGCGGCCAGGGAAAGGGCGGCCGCGCCGGTTCGAAGGCCGCGGCGAGCGCCTGCGGGGTGATTGTCAGTGCGATGCCGATTGTGTCGTGCCATGTGGGGTCTCCTCTACGAGGCCCCGCGGGGTGCGGGGTGTATGGGGTGTATGGTCGGTGGCAGTTCGAAGAACCCTTCATCGTTCGTCGATGCGATGTTCTCCGATCCGTTGGTATAAGCCTAAAGTGTGAGTCTAAGACTGAGCTTTAGTTAGCTGTGTTTAAGCTGTGTCACTCACCCTCTGCATAAGTATTTTTCCCAGAGCTCCTTGAAATTCGCGTATTTTCGCTCAGCTCATGCATAGCTTTTATGGATTATGAATAAAATTTCTTAAATTTTTCTGTGTGTCCCACAAGGATCTCCCCGAAAAACACCCTGACACACAAAGAAGACCCCCACCTGATGGTGGGGGCCTTCTGCAGATTCAAAGTCTCAAGAATTACTTCTTAGCGACTGCTGCCTTCAGCTTGGAGCCTGCGGTCAGCTTCACGCCGTGACCGGCGGGAATCTGAATGGTTTCGCCGGTCTGCGGGTTACGGCCGGTGCGAGCTGCACGGTCGGTACGCTCAATTGCCAGCCAACCGGGGATGGTGATCTTCTCGCCCTTGGAGACGGAAGACTCGAAAACCTGGAACACTGCGTCGAGGACTGCGTTCACGGTTGCCTGGCTCTTGCCAGACTTCTCTGCAACCTCTGCAACGAGTTCGGTACGGTTCTTAGCCATTAGGGTGCCCCTTCCAGAGACTTAAAAGGTTTGAGTCTAAAGCGAGTGACCGTCGGTAACGACGGAAAACCGTTTAGGAACTAAAATACCAGATTTACCAGCTGGACTTGGTGATGCCGGGCAGCTCGCCGCGGTGTGCCATCTCGCGGAAGCGCACGCGGGAAATGCCGAACTTCTGGAAGGTGCCGCGGGGACGACCGTCAATCTGGTCGCGGTTACGCACGCGCACGGGGGAAGCGTTGCGGGGCAGCTTCTGCAGTGCCACGCGTGCTGCTTCGCGCTCCTCGGGGGTAGCGTTCTCGTCGATCAGGGTCTTCTTCAGCGCGATACGCTTCTCGTTGTAGCGAGCGACGATGACCTTGCGCTGCTCGTTGCGAGCGATCTTGGACTTCTTAGCCATTCTTAGCGCTCCTCTCGGAAGTCAACGTGCTTGCGGACGACGGGGTCGTACTTCTTCAGCACCATGCGGTCGGGGTTGTTGCGGCGGTTCTTACGGGTCACGTAGGTGTAACCGGTGCCAGCAGTGGACTTGAGCTTGATGATAGGACGGAGGTCCTTAGCCTTGGATGCCATTTACTAGATCTTCTCCCCGCGTGCGATGATTTCTGCAACAACGGCATCGATGCCACGAGCATCGATCACCTTGATGCCCTTAGCGGACACGTTCAGGGTTACCTTACGACGCAGCGAAGGAACCCAGTAGGTCTTCTTCTGTACGTTCGGGTCGAATCGACGCTTGTTGCGGCGATGCGAGTGCGAAATGCTGTGTCCAAAGCCGGGAACAGCTCCGGTCACCTGGCAGACTGCTGCCATGTTTCACTCCTTTATTGATTGACTTTTATGACGGTACGCAGTCGATGTTACTCGTGAGCGTCCCGCCACCAATGTAGAAGCACCGGGTTATTCGCCGGGCTAGAGTGTTTGAGACCGTCGCGTGGGTGAGAGGCCACGCATCGATCCCCGCCGCGGGAAAAACGGTGAAGCTTATTAGTGTCGAGAGGCGTTTCCACCACTACGAACAGCGTTAAATTCTAGGTAAACACGGGGGTTCTCGCAAGCTTGCGCGCCGGTATTTACCGTTAAATCCCGCGGAATCTCGGTGTTCTGAGTCGGATGCACCACCTGCACGAGGGAGTGCGCATTCCAAGGGAGTATGCATGACACGCTACGCCAAACATACCTATCCATTCTAGCAAAATCAGGTATTTTTGCAAGTCCAGAAGGTTTTAAGGACCTTTAAATTCAAGGAAACAAGATACTTTCCTGCCCATCTTAAGAACGAACGTTCTGCATGTGACCCGCGATAAATTACACCGTTGAAATTCATGCTGTGAGATTAACAGCTTAAGCCGGATTTAAGCCGAAAACAGCCCCGCACCACCGATTCTGACGGTGTGCACAGGGCTGTTAAACAGGCTTAAACACGCGTTTAAAAAGCTTTTAACTCTCGTTTTAACGTCTCTGCCCCGGTTTTAAAGGGCAGTTTAAGGGTTCTCGGCGGTACGAGTAACAGCGGGTTCACCGTTCCAGTTACGGCGTAGATGCGAGCGCAAATACGGTACAGATACCGCGCAGGACACTCCCCCGGCGTACAGTTTTACACCGTACCGTGAGCCACCGCGCCCCTAGTTCTTCAGCCTAGTTCTTAAGACTTGCCGCGGGCACCCACTGCGGGTACTTGGGGGTCACGCCGTCGCCGGAGCTCGTGCCCTTCAGGCGGCGGCCGATCCACGGCAGGGCAAACTCGCGGACCCAGCGTGCTTCCTGTTCGACCTTCTCACGGGCGGTCAGCTGCACCTCCGGGGGCAGTACCGATTCAGTCACCACGCCGGGCAGGCCCAGCTGCGCCAACACGCGGGATGCGAAGCGTTCGTGGCCGAGATCGTTCATGTGCAGGCGGTCATCAGCCCACAGTCGCCAGTCAAGAAAGTCGGTCCAGCGCCAGTAGTCGATGATATGCGCACCGTGGTCTTCGGCAATGCCACGCAGCAGCTCATTGTAGGTGGCGGTGCGGCCACGGGTGCGGGCGAAGGGTCCCTGACCCTGCACATCCAGGCCCGTAATGGTCAGAATCGTGATGTCCTGGGCGCGCATGGCGGCGAAGGCTTCGTCGACGCGGGTCATGAGCCGGTCAATATCAACGTTGGGGCGCATAATATCGTTGCCGCCACCGTAGAACGTAACAATGTTGGGGCAGAGGTCGAGGGCTCGAGGCAACTGTTCATCCAGGATGGGGCCGAGCAGGCGTCCGCGGATAGCAAGGTTTGCGTACTGTGCCTGCGGGTCTACTGCGCCGAGGCCTTCGGCAACGCGGTCTGCCCAGCCTCGTAGGTTGTTGGGGCGGCGACGGTCAACGTCGCCCACGCCTTCGGTAAACGAATCGCCAATTGCTACGTATCGTACGGATTCGCCGTTGAGCTTGCCGTTGGAGTCTAGGAGCGGGGTCGTCATTGTGTTCTTCTTTCCGGGCGTCTGTAGAGAATAGCCCTTCTATGGAAGAAGCCGGTACACCCGCGCGGTGTACCGGCCTCATCGCTTAGTGCGTCCTGTTATCCAGTATCCCACGATGGGGGCGGGAATCCCAGATATTGTTTTCTTCCCCTTCCCCTCCGCCGCGATTTATTCAGGTATGGATGCGCCCCGCGGATGCGGGACGACCACGACGCTACCGTCATCGAAGGGATCGGTGACCTCGGCCTTTAGCCCGAAAATCTCGTCGAGGTTGGGACGGGTCAGCACGGCGCCGGCCTCGCCCTGAGCGACGATAGACCCCTCCTTCATGGCGACCAGGTAGTCGGCCACGCGGGCGGCCAGGTTTAGTTCGTGGAGGACCATAATCATGGTCGTTCCGCGCTCCTCATTGAGTTCGGCAAGCAGGTCGAGCAGTTCCACCTGGTGTGCCAGGTCGAGGTAGGTAGTCGGCTCGTCCAGCAGTAGAATATCGGTTTCCTGGGCGAGCGCCATGGCAATCCAGACGCGCTGGCGTTGGCCGCCGGAGAGCTCGGTGACCTGACGCTCTGCCAGAGACATGGTATCGGTGGCTTCCAACGCCCAGGCAACCGCCTCGTCGTCTTCGGCGCTATTGCGCTTGAAGAGGCCCTGGTAGGGGTAGCGGCCGCGCGAGACGAGGTCGGCTACGGTAATTCCTTCGGGAGCGATGGGATGCTGGGGCATCAGCCCGACCATGCGGGCAAATCCCTTCATGGAGTATTCGTGGGTGGATTTGCCGTCAAGGGTGAAGTCGCCGTTAAGCGGCTTGAGCAGTCGGGAGACACCACGTAGCAGGGTAGATTTGCCGCAGCCGTTGGGGCCGATAATCGCGGTAATCTTGCCCTTCGGGAACTCGAGGGAGAGGTCTTTGACGATGGTCTTCTCGCCGTATCCGAGGCTAACGTTCTCCACTCTGAGGGTGCGTTCGGTGATTTCCTTCATCGAGTTCTTTCTGCCATATCCGCGGTCTACACACTTAGATTAGCCTAAGCAAGTTCCAAGTTAGTCTATCCTGACCATTCGTTCAAGCGCAGGCGGTTTTCGCGCGGTTTATGACGTTAAAATGCAGAGTCCCCCGACCCGCTGAACGGTTCGGGGGACTCCACAAGGCGCGGGATACTCTAGGGCCGAGGCTAGAGGTTGACCCTGCCTCCCACGAGCCAGCCACCTTCTGCAGCACGTTGGAAGACGGTCTGGGCCATGGTGCGGCCGTAGGTCTTACTCACGTGGTTATCGTCCAGGTACACGTAGATATTGCCGATTACGGCGCTACAGGTCCCGTCGGGGCAGTAGACATCCTTCAGATCCACCATAACAGCACCCTGGTTGCGGTACTTGTCGAAGACTTCCTTTGCGGGGTTCTCGGCGGCGTACTTCTCACTGGCCGGACGGGCGCAGGAGCTCTTGTCGCTTCCAGCCTTCTGACCGCACTCGTAGATGTTGAACTCGAAGCGCGGGTTATCGCGCAGACCGATAACCTGGATACCCGCCTCGGTGAGGCGGTGAACCGTCTCGTCCAGAGCGGGATCGCTCTTCTCCTCATTGGAACGGGCCTGGGCCGCGGTAGCAACCAGAACCACGGTCTGAGGCTTACGCTTGAGGATTTCCTCAGTCAGCTTGGAGTTGAACTCCGAGCATTCGTGAGTGGCGGTCACGGCACTTGTCGGGTACTGGCAACCACCGAGCAGGTAGGCCTGCAGGTTGGTCTTGGTCTGTTCCGCAATGGGCTTGAAAGCGCTGAGAGCCTGCTCTGCGTGGGAGTTACCCACAATCATGGTCAGCGGCGCATCGTCCGCTCCGCTCTTCTGCAGGCTGCAGTAGCTGGCGAGCGCAGCGTCGGAGGGCGCGAAGGCGCCGGTGCAGGTATCGCTGAGCGATTCGTACTGCGCCTTCACATCGCCGCCGGTGGGAATCGGATTATCGATGAGGCCCTGCTGCGCCCCGCCAATAGCGCGCGCACCCGGATAGTTGTCGTTGACGGTCTGAACCTGCAACTCGGCGTTGCGGGTGGACTCAGTGTTCTGCGAGGTTAGCCAGGCCTGCGCGATGAGCAGAGGACCTCCGGCCACGAGGAAAATAGCCAGCAGGAAGGCCACCTGATCGGCCCAGGTTTTCACGGAGAAGACGGTCTTAAAACGCATCTTCATCATGAGCCAGGGAACGAAGGGATCCTTACGGTAGCGCAGCGGCTTCTCCACGTAGCGGATGAGCAGCCAAGCCAGGCCGATAGAGACCAGGATAATAACCGCGCCCTCGATAAAGTTCACGCGAGAGGTGCCCACAGCCGTGCTGTAGAGAATCAGGATGGGCCAGTGGACCAGGTACAGGGCGTAGGAAATATTGCCGAGGCTCTGCAGAGGTGCCGAGGAGAGCAGGCGGTCCACGCCCCAGCGGCTATTAGTGCTACCGGCCATGATGACGAGCGCACCGGAGAACACGGGCCACAGAGCCAGGTAGCCGGGGAAAGCTCGTTCAACCGGCAGGATGGCGCCGCAGGTAACCAGGCCGACGATGCCGATCCAGCCCATCACGACGCGTGCGCGTTCGGGTGCCTTCCATTTGAGGGTGAGCATAGCGAGCAGGGTGCCGATAGCAAATTCCCAGAGACGGGTGCGGGTATCGAAGTAGGCAAAACCCTGGTTGCTATTGGTCTCAACGATGGAGAACGTCAGGGAGGCAACAAAGACCGTGTTGAAGACGAAGACCGCGGTCGTGAAGAGGTTCCCACGGTATCGGTGCACAAAGTAGGCGACGGCAGCAAAAAGCAGGGGCCAAATAATGAAGATCTGCCCCTGGATGGAAAGCGACCAGAAGTGCTGGAAGGGTGACTTCGCGGCGGCGTTCTGGGCGTAGTAATCCACGGAGCTAAACGCCAGGTTCCAGTTCTGGTAGTAGAAAAGGGAGCTCGTGGCGTCCTGCATCATCTGCGACCAGCGGCTGGGCGCAAGCACAAAGAATGAGGCGATCGTTGTGCTGGCGATAACGACAGTCGCCACGGGCAGCAGGCGCTGGAAGACGTGCAACCAGTAGTTGAAGAGTTTGAGGGGCTTGCCTTCGTTGATCTTGCGCATGAAGGAGAGCGAGAGCAGGAAGGCGGAGATGAAGAGGAAGACGTCCACACCGCCGGAGACCCTGCCGAACCAGACGTGGTAGAGCACGACGAGTAGCACCGCGAAGGCTCGCAGGCCCTGGATTTCGGGGCGGAACCCTCGCGATTCGATGAATTCTTCGAGGGGGTAGTCGCCGGCTTCGCGCGGGCGGATGCTGCGCGGGGTGGAGGGGCGGGTTCCCTGCGGCGCGGGGGCCTGCGAGGTTCCGGAGGTCTCAGACATACATGTTCCTCGGATGGGTTGTGGATGTGCGGGTGCGGGTCCCTAGACGCTGTGGACACTCGCTACAACAAAATCCTGATATGCCCGAGGGTGGTCGGCGCAAATCAGGATCGTGAGAGCCTCCTACCGGATTCGAACCGGTGACCCTCTGTTTACAAGACAGATGCTCTGGCCAACTGAGCTAAGGAGGCAACCCGTCCAGTGTACCCTATTCCCCTGCCTCGGTTCCGCTTAGCCGTCCTTATCTCAGGCCGGTCTCACGGACCGATGGTCCGACCTTCACCGGTATCTCATTGAAACTCCGCATCACGCATAGTTCTCGAGAGCGGTTAAAGACCGGGGGTCCGGCAACCGTTGCCGGTTGCCGGACCCACCGAGGGTACATTACTTCTTCTTGGCCTCAATCTTGCTCTTGAGGAAAGCGCTGAAGTCGTTGCTGGTGTACTGGTCACCGTCTACGAAGACGGTGGGGGTACCCTGAATACCGTTGCTTGCGGATTCGGCGTTAACCACGTCCACAAGGGGACGCCACTTGTCTTCGTTCATGTCGGAGCCAATGGAGGCACCGTACTTGGAAGCGATATCGGCGATCTGCTGGTTGTTCATGTCGCCGGTGCCCTGGTGTGAGAAGATCTCACGCTGGTAGTTCAGGAAGTTGCTGGTGCTCACCTGGTTTGCCACAGAGTATGCAGCTGCCGCGTTACGTGCGGAGTATGCGGTGGGCGAGGAACGGTCCAGGAAGGTTAGGTTGCGGATTTCCAGGGTGATAGTGCCGTCTTCGACGAGCTTCTGGATTTCTTCACCGTACTTAGTCTCAAACTCTGCACAGTGCACGCAGTTGTAGTCCTGGAAGATGGTCACGCGCACGGGCTGACCGTTCTTGGCGGCCTCTTCAGCCGTCTGCACGCCCGGGGGCAGGGTGTTGACGGCTGCCGCGGTTCCGTTGACCATGGGGGTCACGGAGGAGGTTGAGGTGGCCAGTTGCTTGAAGTCGCGGGTCTCCTGGGTGGAGGAGTTCTTGACGATTCCGTCCTTGGTCAGCACAATACCGCCGTATTCGTTGGCGCTGGCGGGTACGGGGCCGCTCTCCGCAATCTTGTTGTTCTTGTTACCGTTGACCACAACGAAGCCGATGATACCTACGATAACGAGGACCACGGCGAGTACGCCGAGCTGGAGCCAACGGCGGCTTGCCTTGCTGGGGCTCTTTTTAGCCTGCTGCGCCGCAATCTGACGGGCTTTTTCGCGGGCGTCGGTCGACATGCCTGCTCCTTTGGTTGGGAATATGGGTTGGCGGTTCATCCACTTCTTCTAGCCTACTCGGTGGGAGTATGCTTCTGCCCGATAAAGATTCAGATGCCCCTGTGCTCTTCCAAGCTGGGCACGCCTGTATCTCTACCGGGCGTTCTAGAGCTCAGCTTCCTGCCGCGTATAGCAGCTGAAAGTCATGTCGAGCAGTTCCTATCTCGAGGACAGGTTCTGTCTTATCTCTAGTGTGGACGTACCGCGCTACCCGTCTAGCCTACCGAATGGGTGCCTTATCGGCTAGTTAATACTCTGTCTAAGAAGCTGTGAATCGTGTTCTCACGCTCTCA
Organism: Rothia sp. HMSC062F03; assembly: GCF_001836905.1. Lineage (NCBI taxonomy): Bacteria > Bacillati > Actinomycetota > Actinomycetes > Micrococcales > Micrococcaceae > Rothia > Rothia sp. HMSC062F03. The sequence goes on from NZ_KV830873.1 coordinate 9,896, forward strand.
GTATATTTTCTCTGTAAACTTTTGTAGCATCAGGAAGTGCCCCTCCCTACTACATACGCCGCAAGGCTCCCATCCGGTTCGGCTCACTACCGCTAGGGGATGTTGTAGACTTCTACTCCCCCAATGAACGGACGGGTGTCAAAGTTCCCCTTCCACTCCACGCTCAGGCCGTGCTTCTCCAGTACAGGGATAATCGTATCCTTCATGAGCTCTACGGAGAGCTTCTTGTGAAGGGCACTGATCTCTTCCTTCTGCGCATCACTCAGCGCGTTCCATTCATTTTCGTCCCTGGGGTAGGCGAGGAACGAACCGAATCCGACGTAGGTGCCGCCGCTCTCTGCGAGGCTTTCGGCGTCCTGCTGGTGGAAGTAGATGTATCCCTTCCATTCACGGCTATCGTCGATCTCATCCCAGATCTCTGCGGATGCGCAGGTACCGCATCAGGTGAAGTTCTGCCGTGCGATAACCCCTTCTTCTTCCAGTGCTGCGAAGGCACGGTTAAGGTTCGAGTTCTTCTGCATCTCGGGGGTAATACCCAGCTCAGCGGCGAATGCACGACGACGCTTGATGAGCTCTTCCACGTAGCCCTCTACACGCTTTTCCCAGAGCTTGCTGTCTTCATTCTCACCGTCATATTCCAGCCCGAGTACGTCCATCACATTATCGGTGATGGTTTCTACGTACAGACCGGTATCGGATTCGCCCATGAACAGGAGGGGCCAGATGGGCCAGAGTAGCTCAGCTTCGTCTTCTTTGCTCAGTCCCCATTCTTTGGGGAGGGGCGGGTCGAGGCGTTCTTCGCTCCAGCGTTCGTAGATGCTCTTCTCATCGGCCATGATGATGCTCCTTTGCTTGCTCTCTACTCGTTGGAGTAGAGATGTGGACTGCTCTTGTTGTTAAGGTATCAAGACTTTCTCTACCGTGCCCTCTACCTCGTCATTCGGACGAATCTATGACAGCTTCCAGAGGTTCCCTGTACCGCCTAAGACCTGTCTCCTAGGCTCCAGCCATGCTCCTCAGCTTCTTTGCTTGAAGGAGCAATCTTTCGCTCTAAGAGTTTTTGGGTACACAAAAAGAGGGGAAGACCTCTAAGGTCTTCCCCTCTTGAATAAAAAACCCGCGGCGACCTACTCTCCCACACCCACAAAAGTGCAGTACCATCGGCGCAAAGAGTCTTAGCTTCTGGGTTCGGAATGGAACCAGGCGTTTCCCTCTTGCTATAACCACGGAAAATCTAGCGAATAACTTCGTTATTCAAAATTTCCGAATAAAAAGCCTCAGCCTCCAGAAGGAAGCCCAGGGTTGTTATCCAAAAACCATACAGTGAACGCA
>NZ_KV830874.1:0-14750 GCF_001836905.1 Rothia sp. HMSC062F03
GCCGTAGTCTTGACTCACCAAACCAACATTCGCCAACATGTTGTATTTACTCTCAGAAGAAGCACCCTTATACGTTATGCTCCCCTGGGCAATTGGTGTAATTCCAAGAATTGCATTTATTAGCGTTGTTTTTCCCGCGCCCGAGGCACCAACTACTGCAATCATTTGATTATTCATCAGCTCAAGATTAATATCTTTAAGCGCAAAAGACGACGCGCCCTCATACTGAACGGACACATCTTTGCATATAATTTTTGAAATATTTTCATGGTTAGGGTTAGAAGTTTTTATCTCAGAAGCATGGTCGTAAGTATCAGAGTCGCATACCCTTCGGAATTGCTGAACAGATAATGCTCCATTAATAATCTGACCAAATGAATATCCCACCTCTTGGGTCGCGTCAACACAGGCAATGATTCCAATCAGCGATCCGGCCACATACGATATATCGGCTCCTGAATCCACAAGGAAGTACAGGGACGCAAAAAGTAAGACAGAGCAGAGTAGCCCTGCAACTACGGAGATGATTCCTCTAACACTTTCAAGGCTCAATTCCCTACCGGCCGCCCGGCGTCGCCAGGACGCTACGCGTTGCGAGAAAAATCGGGAGGCTCTCATGAGGTGAAGTTCTTGGGCGCGACTTTGAGCCATCAGATTGTCTAGATAGTAGTTCTCTACCCGATAGTCCTCGTACATTAGGGTGTATATAGCGTAATCACGTTTAGCGAGAATCACCATTGCAATAGATAGGGGTAGTGAACACAGTGCCGCAAAAATTGCTGCCACAATGCTGACGTTCGCGATATTAAGACAGAGAAGTAACACCATTGCGAAGGCACTCACCAGTGTCATAACTGACATGGTGTGAACCTGCAATTCCTGTTTCGATATTGCCTCTCTAGCAGCACGTATATCTTCCTGTGATTTTGTGCTACCTATATCAGATAACGGAAATGTAGATAACCTGTTATTTAACATGCAGTGAACCCGATAGTTCACCTTTGATTTGAGGATGAGCATGTTACTTATGACCCAGCGTTTAGCAATGATATTAATTCCGACAACAAGGGCAAGAGCAACGATATAAATCCAGGCCGCACCACCATTTGAACCACTCAAGGCTGATACTGTATTACCAATCAGCAGGGACTGACTCAAGGGAATGCAGGCAATGACGGCTAGCGATAGGGCGACGCTCACCAGGGTTGTGGGACAGGTTTTCCATGCTAGGCGGAAGGACCAGAGTATAGAAGAAAATAGCTTTTTCATTCTCACCACGCTCACAAAGTCATATTGAACTCATCTTTGAGCCCTGAAACTCCTCGATGAGCGGACATTGAAACACTACCCGTGCCTCACTAACCAACTCTACTCTTCAATGAAATATAAAACACACATATTCGTGCGTGTCCAAGAATATTAAGCAGATATATCTGTGATATTTTCAGGCATTCAGGGGTCAGCCGACAGCCCTACCCGCAACGCCCCCAGCCACCCTTCGTCATAGTCGGTCATATTAAGTTCATATTTCGGTGACTCGTCATCTCTCGACATATTGGGCCATCATTCCCCGAAATTCTTGCGCACCCTCCAAAACGCCCGGTACAGTGAAGGCGTTATCTATCAAGAGCGACCGAGAGATCTGGCTCGTCGACGTCGCAGCAACCTCGCCAGTATCCCCCACCGTCACGGTGCAGGGTGCGGACAAGGTGCTCCCGCCAGAACCGATAGAGAAGAATACCCTTCGGCACCCCTTGATGATGCGCACCCGCAAACCGGTGGCGCGCATCCTGCAGAAGAATTCGCGCACCCTTACGGTGCGTATCTATCGGGTGAACACGAAGGATGGTTATGACGACAGTTCACCCGGCTCTTTCTTTTGAGCTGTTCCCTCCGCGCTCACACGCAAGCTGTGAGTCGCTGATTCGCACCATTGCGGAGCTTGAGGGTACCAACCCCGACTACGTTTCGGTCACCTATTCCGGTGACGCGAAGCGCCGTCAGAAGACGCTGGCGCTGCTCGACTACCTGGTGCACGAAACCTCCCTCACCCCCCTGGCACACCTGATTTGTGCGGGCCACTCGGTGCACGAGCTGGAGCGTGCGGTCCGCCTGATTCTGGGTCTGGGCGTGCGCGGTTTCCTGGCGCTGCGCGGTGACGTGCAGGAAGGTCAGGTTTCGGAGCTTCCCTTCGCCCGCTACCTGGTCGAGCTGATTCGCCGCGTGGAACGTGAAGATTTCGCCCACCTGGCGGCGGGTAAGGTGTCCATCGGTGTGGCGGCGTACCCGCAGAAGCACCCCGAGTCCGCATCCCTGCTGCAGGATATTGAGATTCTGCTGTCGAAGCAGCGTGCCGGCGCGGATTTCGCTATCACCCAGGTGTTCTTCGAGGATGAGCGCTACAGTGCCCTGGTCGATTCGGCTCGCCTGGCGGGTGTGGACATCCCGATTATTCCGGGCATCATGCCGGTGACCTCCCTGAAGCGCCTGCAGAACCTCTGCCAGATGGCGGGCATGTCGGTTCCGGCGGATCTTGCGTACGCCCTGGAGACGGCAACCAGCAGCGCAGAGCTGCACCGCATCGGCGTGGACTACGCACTGAACCAGTGCCGCACCGTGATGGATGCGGGCGCACCGGGCCTGCACTTCTTCACCTTCAACGAGCATGCCGCGGTGCTGGACGTTCTGGATCAGCTGGACCTGCCCCGATACAGCAACCGTTTCTCCCAGCCCCTGAGCGAGCTGGAATTCGCCTAAACGCGACCCGCTCCGCCCGGCGCGGATGCGCCACCCAAGTTTCCCCCAAAGTACCCCGGGAGCGTCCCGCGGATCTCGGCCCCATCGACGGGGCTGGCAGGGCCCGCTGATTCTCCCATTTCTATCCCCAGTAAAGGAATATGCACTATGTCTAACGTTGCTTTCCCCGCCGCAACTATTGTTGGTTACCCCCGCGTGGGCCGCTTCCGCGAGCTGAAGAAGGCTCAGGAGGCTTTCTGGAAGGGCAAGGCCACCCTGCAGGAGCTGCAGGATACCGCCGCTGACGTGCAGCGCACCTACTTTGAGCGCGTGACCGCCGCGGGCCTGAAGGCTGACGACTACTCGATTCCGGCGACCTTCTCCTACTACGACCAGGTGCTCGACGTTGTTCGCCTGTTCACCCTGGTTCCCGAGCGTCTGGCCGAGGCTAAGGATGCACGCGGCCTGCTGGATCTGCCCGGCTACTTCGCCCTGGCGCGCGGTACCGAGACCCTGCCTCCGCTGGAGATGACCAAGTGGTTCGACACCAACTACCACTACCTGGTGCCCGAAATTGGTGCCGGCACCGAGATTAAGCTGAACCTTGAGGCTATTGACGAGCAGCTCGAGGTCGCAAAGCAGGCTGGCGTGAAGGTTCGTCCGCAGATTGTTGGCCCGCTGACCCTGCTGCTGGGCGCTAAGGCCGAGCAGGGTTCCGCCGAGGACTTCGCACCCATCGACCGCCTGGACGAGTTCGTTGCAGCGTACGCTCAGGTGCTGGAGCAGCTGGCTGAGCGCGGTGTTGAGTGGGTTCAGTTGGACGAGCCGGGCCTGACCGTGGACCGTGCCGACAACGCGAAGGTTGCCGAGCTTGCTGAGCGCACCTACCGTGCCCTGGCTGCAGGCGAGAAGCGCCCGCAGATTCTGGTGACTAGCCCCTACGGTTCCCTGCGTGAGAACCTGCCGGCGCTGCTGGGTACCGGTATTGAGGCGCTGCACCTTGACCTGGTGCACGGCGTGTACTCGAAGGCTGAGCTTGAGTCTGTTTCTGCCGCCGGCGTGCACCTGGTTGCCGGTGTTGTGAACGGCCGCAACGTGTGGCGTGCCGACGTTCGCGCCGCCCTGAAGACCCTGGAGGCGCTGCCCGGCGCATCCGAGGGTGCCGTGTCGGTGGCTTCTTCGACCTCCCTGCAGCACGTGCCGCACGACCTGGCTCTGGAAGACCCCGCCGAGGTTCCCGTGGACGGCCTGGCCTTCGCCGACCAGAAGGTCGCCGAGATTGCACTGCTGGCTCGTGGCCTGGCCGAGGGTGAGGCCGCTGTTGAGCCCGAGCTGAAGGCTGCTGACGAGGCGCTGGCTCGCTTCGCCGCCGACCCGCGCAAGCACAACGACGAGATTCGTGCCCGCGCCGCAGCTGTGACCGCCGAGGACTTCGACCGCCCGACCATTGACGTTCGCCATGCGGCTCAGGCTGACCTGAACCTGCCGAAGCTGCCGACCACCACCATCGGTTCCTTCCCCCAGACCGCTGAGATTCGCCGCCGCCGTGCGGAGGCTCGTGCGGGCAAGATTTCCGCCGAGGAGCTGAACGGCTTCTTGCGTGACGAGATCGCCTCGGTCATCAAGCTGCAGGAGGAGCTGGGCCTGGACGTGCTGGTTCACGGTGAAGCCGAGCGTAACGACATGGTTCAGTACTTCGCCGAGAACTTCGACGGCTTCGCAACCACCCGCCACGGCTGGGTTCAGTCCTACGGTTCGCGTTGCACCCGCCCCTCGATCCTGTTCGGTGACGTGAAGCGTCACGGCGAGGGCCTGCGCGGTGAGGCGTTCACCGTGCCGTGGAGCTCCCACGCACAGTCGCTGAGCGAGAAGCCGGTCAAGGGTATGCTCACCGGCCCCGTGACGATTCTGGCGTGGTCCTTCGTGCGTGACGACCAGCCGCGCCGCGAGACCGCTAACCAGGTGGCTCTGGCACTGGCCGACGAGATTGCCGACCTGGAAGAGGCAGGCATCCGCATCATTCAGGTGGATGAGCCGGCTCTGCGTGAGCTGCTGCCCCTGCGCCGCGACGAGCAGCCGCAGTACCTGGACTGGTCGGTGAACTCCTTCCGCCTGGCAACCAGCGGCGTGAAGGACTCCACCCAGATTCACACCCACCTGTGCTACTCGGAGTTCAACGAGATTATCGACTCGATTAACGCTCTGAACGCTGACGTAACCAGCATCGAGGCCGCCCGCTCGCACATGGAGCTGCTGGCTGACATTCCGGAGACCTTCGTTTCCGGTCTGGGCCCGGGCGTGTGGGACATCCACTCCCCGCGTGTTCCCTCGCAGGAGGAGATTGAGTCCCTGCTGAAGGCTGCGATTGGCTACGGCACCATTGCCGACCTGTGGGTGAACCCTGACTGCGGTCTGAAGACTCGTGATTACGAGGAGACCAAGCAGTCTCTGCGTCACCTGGTGGATGCCACCAAGGCGATTCGCGCTTCTCTCTAGGAGGCGCCTATTGGTTCCGCTGCCTGCTGCGGGTTGACCGGATGATGGTTTGCTCGCGGTGACCTGCGGCAGGTGGCGGCTGTTCGGCTTCCCGCCGGTATGCGTACCGACTGCACGCCGAACTTTTGGGGATAGATAACGGGTCCGCCCGCACGGTTTCTTCTGCACCGTGCGGGCGGACTTTTGTGTGCTCGGGGGGGGTAGCCCGTTGCAGGTTCGTTTCGGATTTGTCCCGGGTTCGTTTCGCGGCGTCCACGTGGTTTTCGCGGCGGATTTAGGGTATAAATTACCCTAAATTTATGTGTGGTCTGACCATAACATTCTCTTGCCGTTTATTGAAAGCATTTATATTCATCGCGCGCCGCGTGGCCCCGTCTCCCGATAGGTAGATGTGCATCACAGGTATTTTCAGATTCACTGGAATTTCAAGGCAGGAACGGCTTTTAAAGAACATGCGTTCTGAATATCTGTTCACCGTTGCAAGAATACTATGCACATATGCCCATCAAATTAGCATTTTTATAAGAATCCGTTTTTAGAATTCCAGCATGACTACTACCGCTTCATCAAAGAAGAAGAAGGGTTCTGTACCCCGCTGGCTCGCTATTCCGGCACCCAAGCCCCAGCTCAGCGAAGCAGAAGTTAATGCGAAGTACCCACGCATGCGCCTGCAGGTCTTCATGGGTATCTTCATCGGTTACGCGACCTTCTACCTGATTCGTAACAACGTCCCGCTGGTCACCCCGATTCTGACCAAGGAACTTGGCTTCAGCAACGCAGCAATTGGTGCACTGTCCACGGCACTGCTGCTGGCTTACGGCTTCAGCAAGTTCTTGACCGCAATGATTTCCGACCGCTCGAATGCTCGTCTGTTCCTGCCCATCGGCCTGGTGCTCTCGGGTATTGCAAACATTCTGCTGGCACTGACCGGCTACATGGGTGAAGGCGCGGGCGCGGCCGGCTACGGTGCCGCTATCGCCTCCATCATGGCGACCATCATGGTCTTCAACGGCATCTTCCAGGGCATGGGCTGGCCGCCCTCGGGTCGTGTGCTCGTGAACTGGTTCTCCACCAGCGAGCGCGGCGCGAAGGTTTCGTGGTGGAACACCGCCCACAACGTCGGTGGTGCGCTGTCCGGCCTGCTGGTGGCCTGGGGCTTCTCCCTGTTCGGTAAGACCTGGGAGGTTGCATTCTGGTTCCCGGCCGTCATCAGCTTCGTTCTGGCGTTCGTGGCGTGGCTACTGATTCGTGATAACCCCGAGGCTGAGGGTCTGCCCACCGTTGACGTGTACCGCAACGACCCGCACAAGGTTGAGTCCACCGCTGAGGATCGTGCGGAGTCCACTTGGACCACCATCCGTAAGCACGTGCTGACCAACTCGACCATGGTGTACCTGGCTCTGGCAAACGTGTTCGTGTACACCCTGCGTTACGGCGTGCTGGTGTGGGCGCCGAAGTACCTGCACGATGTGCGCCACACCTCCCTTGAGGGCGGTATTGCGGGCTTCTCGATTCTGGAGCTTGCCGGTATTGGTGGCACCGTGCTGTGCGGTTACGTTTCTGACCGCATGTTCAAAGGTCGCCGCTCCCCCGCGGGTATCCTGTTCCTGATTGCGACCGTCGGCGCGATTCTGCTGTACTGGCTGCCTTCTTCGGATGCGCCGCTGTGGATTGCGTACGTTGCGCTGGCTCTGATTGGTGGCCTGATTTACGGCCCGGTCATGCTGATTGGTCTGCAGGCTATTGACCTGTCCCCCTCGCACGTTGCGGGTACCGCTGCGGGCTTCACCGGCCTGTTCGGTTACGCGCTGGGTGCGACCCTGGCTTCTGCCGGTATCGGCATTATTGTTGACCACTGGGGTTGGAGCACCGCGTTCGTCTTCATGATTGTGTGCTCCGGTCTGGCGGTTTTGTTCCTCTGGCTGGTTAACGGTGCTGAGAAGCGTCTGATGGCTGAGCGCGCAGAGAAGCTGGCGGCTCAGGCTTAAGCGAATAGTGCTTCTTCTTTCCTGAACTGCTCAACAGTTCGGGGGTAGATGTGAACCCGCCTGTACGGTTGTGTGACCGTGCGGGCGGGTTTTCTGCATCCTGGGAGGGCTACCGCTCTCTCTGCCGCCCGTATAACCCACTGAGAAGCGCCTGTGCCGGTGAGTCACCATATGGTGGCTTGTCGGTAATCGTGTGGCTTCTTACGTTAAGAACCTAGAATGGAACCATGACTACTAACTCTGGAATCACTAAAGAATGGGTGGATGAAACCGTCAAGCCGGGCGACGATTTCTTCCGCCACGTCAATGGTAAGTGGCTAGCAACCCACGAAATCCCGGCGGACCGCCCCAAGGATGGCGGCCTGTACACCCTCCGTGATAACGCTGAGAAGCACGTGCGTGAGCTGGTGGAGAAGATCGCGAAGGAGCAGCCGGAGTCCCGTATTGGCGCACTCTACAACTCCTTCATGGACGTTGAGAAGATTGAGGCGGACGGCCTGGAGCCGCTGCTGAAGGAAATCGCCCCGATCTTGAACTCGGCAACCCCCTCCCACCTTGCTGTAACCTTGGCGCTGCTGTCTCGTGCAGGTCTGCCGCAGCTGTTCGCCTGGTACACCAGCAACGACCCGAAGGACCCGAAGAATTACACGTTCTTCCTGTACCAGTCGGGTCTGGGTCTGCCGGACGAATCCTACTACCGTGAAGAGAAGCACGAGCAGGCGTGCGCGGCGTACGTTGAGCATATTGCCCGCATGTTCCAGCTGACCGGTCTGGCGGAGGGCTTCGGCCTGACTCCGGAGCAGGCGGCTCAGCTGGTGTTCACTCACGAGTCGGAGCTGGCTCGCCTGCACTGGAACGTCGTGGAGAACCGCGATGCTGAGGCGACCTACAACCCGTACCAGGCGACCGAGCTGGACGAGAAGTTCCCCGGCTTCCCGTTCTCCCAGTGGCTGCTGGCTCTTGGCGCCGACCCGGAGACCCTGGGCCAGGTTATTGTGGGCCAGCCGTCCTTCTTTGAGGGTGCGGCGAAGCTGTTCACCTCCATCCCGCTGATGAGCTGGAAGCTGTGGGCTGTGTGGACCGTTCTGCGTTCGCGTGCGCCGTTCATGTACGACGAGCTGGTTCAGGAAAGCTTCAACTTCTACGGCAAGACCCTTTCCGGTACCCAGCAGATTCGTGAGCGCTGGAAGCGCGGCGTGGGCGCTGTCGAGAAGGCTCTGGGTGAGGAGATTGGCCAGGAATACGTGGCTGTGCACTTCCCGCCCTCGCACAAGGAGAAGATGCTGGTTCTGGTCGGCAACCTCCTTGAGGCGTACCGCGAGTCCATTGAGTCGCTGGACTGGATGACTGAGGCAACCCGTCAGAAGGCGCTGGAGAAGCTGTCGAAGTTCGTCACCAAGATTGGTTACCCCGATAAGTGGCGTGACTTCTCCGCCCTGGAGCTGGTGCCCGGTGACCTGTTTGAGAACCTGCGCCGTACCGGTGCGTTTGATGCTGACTGGCTGATTGCCCGTAAGGGTCAGCCGGTGGATAAGTCGGAGTGGCTGATGACTCCGCAGACCGTGAACGCGTACTACATGCCGCCGGCGAATGAGATTGTGTTCCCGGCAGCGATTCTGCAGCCGCCGTACTTCAACCCGGATGCTGACGATGCGGCGAACTACGGCAATATCGGTATGATTATTGGCCACGAAATTGGCCACGGTTTTGACGATCAGGGTTCCCGCTATGACGGCGACGGCAAGCTGGAGAGCTGGTGGACTGAGGAGGATTACGCGAAGTTCAAGGAGCGTACCGCAGCCCTGGTGGAGCAGTATAACGCGTACGTTCCGGTGGGTCTGGACGAGAAGTTCCACGTGAACGGTGAGCTGACTCTGGGCGAGAACATTGGCGACCTGTCCGGCATGTCGATTGCGTTGAAGGCGTACCGCTTGGCTCTGAAGAAGCAGGGTATTGAGTCGCTGGCTGATGCGCCGGTGATTGACGGTATGACCGCTATTCAGCGTTTCTTCTTCTCGAATGCTCGCGGCTGGTGCACGAAGTCCCGCCCGCAGCATGCTGAGGTGATGATTTCGGTGGATCCGCATTCGCCGGATGAGTTCCGTGTGAACGGTGTGGTGCGCAATATTGATGAGTTCTATGAGGCATTTGGTGTCTCTGAGGGCGATGCACTGTACCTGGCTCCGGAGGAGCGCGTGCGCATCTGGTAGCACCCCGATAAGGGTATATGCTTTATTATGCATATAAGAAAGGCGCCCGTCTCGTGGCTTGAAAACCACGAGGCGGGCGCCTCTTTTCTAGAGAGCTGTGGACGCTACACGAAGGTAGGCGTCTACTGCTACTGTGCCGAGCGTTGCGTTAGATAATTTCTAGCGCAATGTCCATGTGCAGCGGCTCGGTTGCATCGATGTGGTACTGACTGTGTACCGGCGAGCCCCACGAGTCGTCTCCACCAACGCCGAGCTGACCTGCCAGGATACGCAGGTAGGTGCGGTTGTTCTTGGGCAGCTCCCACTGGTAGGAAGCTTCCTCAATCTGGTAGGAGGAGTAGGGCAGGAGCGATACGTGCAGGCCCCCACCGGCAGTCTGCAGCTGGTGGACACGGAAGCCGTGGTTGCTGTCGTTCGTCACTTCAGCCCAACGGACACCCATGTGGTTGCCGCTTTCCTGAGGCACCAGGTACGGTGCGTAGTCCTGCTCGGGGGTGCTTTCCCACACGCCCAGGCGGACGCCGCTGCAACGATCGGGGTAGGAGTCGCCGGGGCCGAGGCCGTAGTAACGCAGGTGCGAGAACTCGCCGGGCAGTGCCCATTCCAGACCGAATGCGGGCAGGGACGGTGCGTCCTTCTCGCCGGGGTAGTCGATGGTTACTCGCACGTTGCCGGTGCTCTGTGCTTCGTAGCGGACCGTAACAGCGGTGTGAGCGGGGGTTGCCAGCTCGTAGGTGTAGGTCACTGCCACGCTGTCGTCGCTGGGCTGCTCGACAGCAACGTTAGTGCAACGGGCGTAGCGGCCTGCGACGGTCCACTGGGCGCGTTCGAAACCGTGTCCGGCGCCGCGGTCGTTGTCGGTCAGGGGCCTGAAGGTGGTGAGCTTCGGGGGGCGAATAACGTGCTCGGTGCCGTTGTGTACCCAGGAGACGATGCCGCCCTGAGTGCGGGACAGAATAACTTCAGCCTGGTTGTTGCGCAGACCGACGTTCCAGCGGCCGACGGTCACCGTCGCATCTGCTGCGTCTTCAGCGGTGTTTGCTTCAGCCTGCGATGCGGGGATGACGTACTGACCGAAGGCAATTTCGTGTCCTGCAGGAGCCCATGCGGCGTCTTCAGTGAGCACGAGGCTGACGTCCAGGGTTACTTCTGCGTTGTCGGCAGCGTATTCTTCCAGGGGCCAGGGAATTACCAGCTCGTGGGTGGATTCCGGGGCTACGTCGAATAAGTAGTCTTCCTGCCACTGCGGAACGCCGTTGACCAGCAGGCTAGCCTTGAAGGTGTAGTCTGCGGTGGAGGTGAAGAGGTTGTCGTTGACAACCGTCACGCCCTTCTGGTCGGGGGTGATGCGCAGGTTGGAGTACACTGCCTTCACTTCAGCGGCCTTGGGGCTTACCTTGCGGTCGGCGAAGAGGATACCGTCACCGGAGAATTCGTAGTCGCAGGGGCGTTCGCCGAATGCGCCACCGTAGGCGAGGTATTCGGGGGCACCTTCGCTCTCACCGGGGTGCCAGAGTGCCTGGTCGATCATGTCCCAAATGAAACCGCCCTGGTAGTGGGGGTAGCGTTCCAGTGCGACGTATTCGTCGATAGCGCCGACCGAGTTGCCCATTGCGTGCATGTATTCGCACATGATGAAGGGCTTCTGGGGGTTGTTCGACAGGTACTTTTCGACGACGTCGGTGTGGGTGTACATACCGGATTCGATGTCGGTGACGTCATCAAATTCGCGGTGCCAGGTGATGCCTTCGTAGTGTACGGGGCGATTGGGGTCCAGTTCGTGGACTCGGCGGTACATGGAGCGGAATACTTCGCCGCCGTATGCTTCGTTACCGAGCGACCAGATTACTACGGAGGGGTGGTTGTAGTCGCGGCGAATCATGGATTCTACGCGGTCAACGCAGGCGCCTTCCCATTCCATGCGGGAGCCGGGGATCGTGGTCTCGGGGGTGGGGATGTCACCGGGGGTGCACCAGGAGCCGTGAGTTTCCAGGTTTGCTTCGTCAACCAGGTAGATACCGTATTCGTCGGCCAGGGCGTAGAAGCGTGAATCGTTGGGGTAGTGGCTGGTGCGGATAGCGTTGATGTTGTGCTGCTTGCAGAAGAGAATCTCTGAAGTCATGTCTTCAACGGTCAGGACGCGGCCGGTACGCGGGTGGAACTCGTGGCGGTTGACACCCTTGAAGAGGACTCGGTGACCGTTGAGGGTCATGATTCCGTTCTCGATGCGGAAGCGACGGAATCCGACGCGCTGGCTGGTAGATTCTACGGTCTTGCCGTCGTGGAGCAGGTCCACCGTCAGAGTGTAGAGAGAGGGCGATTCGGCCGACCAGGGAGCGATACCTTTAAGGGCGTCGGAGGAGATGCGCACGGATGCGTCTTCAGCGGCGACGGTACCAGACCAGATGACCTGGGTGCCGTCAAGGACGCTGGCCTGCAGGGTGTACGCCTTGATTTCTTCACCGTTGAGGGTGACGAGAGCGTCCAGGTGTGCTTCGCCGGTGGGTGCGTCGTAGTCTGCTTCAACGGTGAGGGAGGCGATGCTGACTGCGGGGCGGGCTACCAGGTTCACGGCGCGGAAGAGGCCGTGGAAACGCCACGAGTCCTGGCCTTCCAGCCATGAAGCACTCGAGTATTCGTAGCATGCGACGGTCAGGGTGTGGTTGCCTTCTGCGTCCTTGCTGACGATATCGGTGATGTCGAAGGTGGTGGTGGTGTAACCGTCTTCTGCGTAACCGACGAAGGTGCCGTCAACCCACACGTAAATTGCGGTTGCGAAGCCTTCGAAGGCGAGCGCGATGCGGCCCGATTCGCTCAGCATCTTCTTGAGGTCGCTCTCCAGGGTGAAGTGCTTGCGGTAGAGGGCTACGTGGTTCTTCTCGGGGATGTGAGGAGCTTCGGGGTTTTCGTGGCCGTCCCAGGGCATCTGGATGTTGACGTAGGCGGGGCACCAGAGTCCTTCAGTTTCCAGGGTGGCGGGGACGGGGATGCTCTGGTAGTCGCTTTCGTCGAGGGCGGGGGCGGCGAATTCTGCGGTGGTGACGTCAATTTCTGAGGCCCATGCAGTGCGGACAGCCCACGTGCCGTTGAGGCTCTGCTGGGGGTTCGAGGAGTGATGGTCGGAGTGCGCTGCCTCCCTGTTGACAGCGTACACAGTGGGGTCATCAAGCCACGCTGCTGAGGGTGACTGGGAGGAGACTACGGGAGTCGTTTGTTCGGTGGAAGACATGTCTTCCTTCCTCTCGTATACATCTTTGTTTGGTCCCTTTAAGGATGCCGGAAGGCGTGATGATTGTTGCCTACATTCTGTTCATTCTTTTCCCGCAGAACTTGGCTCTGGTCTACGTGGCACTGGTCCTGTTCTACACCCCGAACACCTTCATTCAGATGACCGCTATCTTGGCGCTGACCGACTCCATTGAGTACGGCCAGCTGAAGACCGGTCAGCGCAACGAGGCAGTTACCCTGTCCGTCCGTCCGATGCTCGACAAGATCGCTGGTGCTCTCTCTAACAGCATCGTGGGTGTGGTTGCTGTTGCTGCCGCTATGACTAACGGTGCAGATCCTAATAGCCTCACCGCGCAGAACATTCAGACGTTCAACACGGCTGCTTTCTATGTGCCGCTGGCCATTATTGTGTGCTCGTTCCTCGCATTCTTCTTCAAGGTTTCTATCTCTGAGAAGGAACACGCGAAGATTGTGAAGGAGCTTGAGGAGAAGCTTGCTTCTGCATAGGTAAAAGCAGGGTAGGTCCTTCACCACATGAGAGAGGCGCCCGCCTCGTGGTTTTTCAGCCACGGGGCGGGCGCCTTTTAGATGTAGAAGCTATACGCTTCTAGGCCCTTGAGTTTTAGGAGTCAGAAGCCGAAGCGGAAGCAGAGGAAGAAGACGAAGAGGAAGAGGAAGTGCGCATGCCGGTCAGCTTCCACGCACCGTTCTCGTACACGCCGTGCAGGGTGCGCTCCACATCGTTCTTACGGTCCGAATCGGAGGAGGCTTCTTCCACACGGTCCTTGCTCGCGATGAACTCGCCGCTGTCCATGGTCAGGCGGATATCCCAGTCGTAGGCGTCGCCATCACGCTCGGGCTGTGCGGTAAGCATGGTGATGGTGGCGGACGGGTCCTGCATCCAAATCTTGCCCTGCTGCAAACCAGCACCCAGGGTGCCTTCTTCGGGTTCGAGCATGTTCTTCAGCTCGGAGTTGTCAACCGCACATTCACGCAGGGGCTCGGTCTTACCGGTACGCATGTAGTACTCAATGGCGGCACCGAAGAACGCGATGGACTGGTACAGACCTTCCACGCTGTTCTCGTTGGCAACGGCGGGCTTCACGGGCACGGGGGCGTTCTTGGACGGCTCGGTGCGGGTTCCGGGCTGGTAGTCGGCAGGCTTGGAGGTGTAGCCCTCCAGAACTGCGACGCCGGAGTAGTCGGTGCGTGCGGTCTTAGATGCCGCCGCGGAAGCAGATGCGCTACCGGATGCACTCTCGGATGCGTTGCCGCTGATTGCCTGGGGCTGAGCACCGCAGGCTGCGAGGAGGGTTGCGCCGCCGGTTGCTGCGAGCAGGCCGAGGGCGGAGCGGCGGGTGAGGGGCTTGATCGTATTCATGGGTTCTCTCTATCCGTGGTGATGGGCGGACCGCGCGGCGGGTACGGCACGATACGCCGAAGGCGGCGCCACGAGTGTGTGGCACCGCCTCCTAGTATATGTTCCGAACACGAGGATAACCCGGTCGGGCGTTTGGTTTAGTTACCGCCGTTATCAACGATGATGACGCGCTCGCGACGGCCGTAACGGTTGTAACGGTAGGTGTAGCGGAAGGCCGGGCGGTAACGGACGGTGGGTCGGTTGTAGTAGGCCTGCGCGGGGGTGAGCAGCGCACCGAGGGCGGTTGCTGCGCCAGCACCGGCGGCGGCCAGGGCTGCGCGGCGGGTAAGCCGTGCGGACTTCTTGGAGGTCATGATTGTACCTTTCAAGGTTGGTGTTTCTGCAGAGTGAGCGGTGTTGGTACGGCGTGCGGCCGCGCCTTGAACCTTTTCTTATTCTAGAGGTTAAACGTTAAAGTTTTTGCGTACAGAGTGCACCTTCTAGTTGAGGCTTAGGGCATGTGGGCTAGTCCGCGTTTTTCCGGCGGGATTTTTGCTGAAATATTAGTTTGTCAACACGCCGCGTACGGCCCGGATTCTAGCGTTTTGCGGGGTGAATTCCGCGCACCGATGGGGGTCGGTTCGCCGCTAAGCCGGCGCTTCTGACGAATGGTCGCCCGGTTTTCACCCAAGCATTGCCCCGAGTTAACTTTCTGGTCAGATACGGTGCGAT
>NZ_KV830875.1:0-31979 GCF_001836905.1 Rothia sp. HMSC062F03
GCTCATCCGCAAGTACCAGTCGCAGCTTGAGCAGGACCGCAAAGCAGAACGTGAGCGTGACGAGAAGTTCAAGCAGTACGTTCTGGAGCACCAGTAAACCGGGGCACTAAAAGACAGCGCACCGAAAGACGGCGCTAAGAAATAGGCAGCGCAGAGAAATAGACAGCGCTGACACAGTTCAGAAAGACACCGCCATGACCACTCACACGAAAAACCAAAACAGCGGGCACCGCTTCAGCGAACGCATCGCCCGACCCCGCGTGCTCCTGCTGCTGGCTATCCTCGCCATCGGCTCGCTCATGCTGTCCTTCTACCTGGGCACCCGCTACGCCGCCACGGGCCCCGACCCGGCCGTGCAGGCGAAAACCGTGATTCCGGTCTGGGCGAAGGTCGAAGAACGAACCGTCAGCGAGGGCCTCGCCATTGCCGGAACCACCAAGGCTGGGGAGACCGCCCCGATTAGCGCGCGCACCAACGGTGAGCCGGTGCTCGTCTACCAGAACCAGAAGCCCGGTAACGTGCTCAAGGCCGGTGACTTCATCGGCATCATTGGCGCCGACCCCGTCTTCGTGCTGGAGGGGCCGCTGCCGCTGTATCGCGACCTCAACCTGGGCGATAACGGCGACGACGTGCTCGCCTTCCAGAAGGCGCTGAACTCCGCCGGGTACTCCACCGTGCAGAGCGGCACCGTCACCGAAGACACCCTCGACGCCGTCACGCGCCTGCACCGCGCGCACCTGACCGGCGTGCCCAGCGAGGGTGTCACCACCATTGCCCGAAGCAACTACGCGATTCTGCCCGGCGGTAGCCACACCGTCACCGCCGTTGCCGCGGTGGGCCAGCTCATCAGCGACGGCAACCCCATCGCGAGCGTAGAAACCAGCGAACCCTACGTGGAATCCAGCGTTGAACTCGCCGTCGCCAACAAGCTCAAGGTGGGCGACCGCGTTAGCCTGCGCACCTCTACCGGCAGCGTGGAGGGAACCATCACCAGCATTGGTGAGCTGCAGAACGACCCCTCCAAGGGCGCGGCGAAGAGCGTGCGATTCAGCGCCGACGACCCGAGCAAGCTCACGCCGGGCCAGAGCGCATCCATCACCAGTAAGGGCAACACCTCAACCACCCTCGCCGTGCCGACTACCGCGGTACGCCAGGACTCCCAGGGCACCTACGTGCTGGTTGAAAAGGGCGGAAGCTCCACCTCGACCAGCAAGGATGCGCCCGCCACCGAACGAGTCAACGTTGAGGTTCTACGCACCGCCGGCGGATACGCCGCAATCAACGCAAACCTCAGCACGGGACAGAAGGTGCTTGTCTCATGAGCCGCCGTAAGAGAACCCCAGACGCAAGCCCAGGACGTGCGCCTACAGTTGCGCCCAACGTAGCGTCCGCCGCTACACCTGCCGCCGGGCTCGGTACCGCGCCCGCTATCGAAATGCACGGCATTACCCGCATCTTTGAGGGGAGCGAACGAGCAGTCCTCGATCGTCTCGACCTGGTGGTCGAACGCGGCGAATTCCTCGCCATTATTGGTCCGTCGGGCTCCGGCAAATCCACCCTGCTAAACGCCATTGGCCTGCTCGACACCCCCACCAGCGGAACCTACAGCCTCTTCGGCAAAAACACGGAAGGACTCAGCGACAGAGAACGCGACGAAATGCGCCGAGACCACCTCGGCTTCATCTTCCAATCCTCAAACATGCTGCTGGACGAAACCAGCACAACCAATGCCTCCATGGGCCTGCGCGTGCAGGGCGTACCCTACAGCGAGCGCCTGCAACGCACCGAAGAAACCCTAGAATTTCTGGGGTTGAGCGACCGCGCCAGCATCCGCACCCGCTACCTTTCCGGTGGCGAGAAGCAGCGTTGCGCCATTGCTCGTGCCCTCGCCACGCGCCCGCCGCTGATTCTTGCCGACGAGCCGACCGGCAACCTGGACAGCCACAATAGCGCGAAGGTCATTGAGATTCTTCAGCGCATTAACGCGACCGGCTGTACTGTGCTGGTGATTACCCACGACCCGGAGGTTGCCGCCGCCGCCCGCCGCGTGATCCGCATTGAGGATGGGCGGCTGCACGAGCAGAGCCGCGCCGACTCGGCTACGGTGCCGGTCGCTGAGGTGCCGGCTGCCGAGGCTGTGCCGGTTGCAACGGATACCCCGGCGGAAACCACGGTAGGTGCCCCGGTAGATGCTACCACCAGCCTCGCACCGGGGGAGAAGCCCGCTACGCATCGCCGCGGAAGCTTCCTCACCGACGACAGCATCGAGGCAATCTCGGCGCTCACCTCACGACCGCTACGCACCCTGCTGCTGGGCCTGTCCTTCGCGCTGGGCGTGGGCGGACTCATCAGCGCCTCCGGCATGAGCGAATCCGCCAGCTACCAGGTGAACCAGCGCCTGCTCGGATCCGAACAATCCACGCTCTACATCAGCGACAGGGACAATGACCAGAACATGCTCGGAACCTACCGGCAGGGTGAATCCGCGCAGAATGTTGCCGACCGCATTAGCGCGCTGGACTACGTGAAGAACACCGGATTCGTCAGCAGCGTGGCACCCGCCGACGTGCGAATCACCCGGTTCAGCCCCTACGAGGACGAACCCAAAACGGCGATTGGCCTCAGCTCCACCTCGAAGACCCGGCTCGAGCAAATCGGTGCCCGCATGAACCCCGAAACCCTGCGTGCGCTCGAACAGATGAACTCGACCCTCACCCAGCAGAACGTTGCCGACCGTGAACGCGCAGAGCAGCTCTCCGGCGCTATCGTCTCGGTCTCCGCTGCCCGCGCCCTCGGCATTCTCCCCGAAGATAAGGCGGCAGATAACGCCACAACCGAGCCCCGCCCCGGCGAGCTACCCGCCGTCGACTACGGCATTAAGCTCGGCGGACTGCCGCAGGTGGCACCCGGTGTGAGCATCTGGGTGGATGGTCAGCTGATGCCGGTCGTCGGCCTTTTCGACCCCGGCAATAGCGGCTACGAATTCAGGAACACCGTCATTGTCTCGCCGGGCACACTTCAGCGCACCGGACGCGGCCAGGTGACCTACATTGCCGAAACCGAACGGGGCTACGGCAAGGCGGTCGCCAAGGCGATTCCGCTGACCCTCAAGCCCGCTGAACCCAGCCAGATCAACGTGGAAACCCCCTCCGACCTGCAGAGCCTGCGCGCGTCCATCGCCTCGGATCTGGGCCTGTACGTGGGCGTGCTCTCCGGTATTCTGCTGGTGCTCGCCTCCCTCTCGGCGGCAACCGCCATGTACCTGTCCGTGCAATCGCGTACCGCAGAGATTGCGCTACGCCGCGCCATCGGATCCAGTAAATGGCTGATTGCCCGCATCTTCCTCATGGAGGGCGTCATGCTCGGCGTGCTCGGCGGCTCCATCGGCGCCTGCTCCGGCATGATTGCGACGATCATTCTTTCGCTCGTGCAGGGCTGGCAGGCGGTCCTCTCCCCGGGATTCGTGGTGCTCGGCGTGGGCGTTGGCGCCCTTACCGGTCTGGTGTCTTCGGCGTACCCGGCGTGGGTGGCATCCCGCAAGAGCCCCGCCGATGCGATGCGCGGCTAGAACTAGCGCAGGGTGAGGACCAGCCAATTATCCGAAACCTGACTGGTCAAATAGGTATTGGATAGCCCACCCCTTAAACTGATGGGAGGTAAAAACAGCAGAAGACTAAGGACAACACGTGAGTCGAACGCACACACCGCGTCATGCTGACAAACATCAGAACACCGAGGCACCAGAGGTGACCGAGGGAAAGCGCAATGACCGCGCTGACCGCCGCCCACCTCTGGGCCCTGACGCCCGTAAAACCCTCAGCACGTTCGGTGTTATCACCGCCGTGCACACCCTGGCCACCGTGCTTTTCAGCGCGGCGCTCGCGGTCATCATTGCCCGCGCAGCCCACGCGGGGTTTGCCGCGGTCGCCGCCGAACACGCGCGCCTCAAGGAGACGAGCGCGCCGGACGTGTACCGCGCCTACGTTGAGTTCGCCGGCTCCGCCCAGGCACACCTTGAGGCGCACGGCGGCTGGCTGCTCGGACTCGGCGGCATCTTCGGTGACGGCGACGCCATCACCCCCGGCTTGCTCATCGTGGCGGTCCTGGCCCTCGCGGTGCGTTCGGGCGCGGACTACCTGCTGGCGGTGAGCGCGCAGCGTGCCGCCTCCGGAGCGAAGTCTCAGATTCGCCGTAGCCTGTTGCGCCGCGTGCTCGCCACCGGTGGCGCGGACACCCCCGAGGGTACCGGCGCGACCGCGGTGTTGCTTTCGCGCGGCCTGAACGCCCTGGACGACTACTACACCAAGACCCTGACCGCGTTTGTTTCCACCGCGGTGGTGCCGGTCCTGCTGTGGATTGTGGTCGCCTCCCTGGACATGATGAGCGCCCTCGTGCTGCTCTGCACCCTGCCGCTCATTCCCGTGTTCATGGTGCTGATCGGCAAGAACACCCGCACCGAAACCGCGGAGGCGCAGGCCGAGCTGCACCGCCTCTCGGACCACATCCTGGAGCTCGTGCGCGGCCTGCCCGTGATTATCGGTCTGGGCCGTGAACGCGCGCAGACCCGCGCCATGAACTCCCTGGGCCAGCGCTACCGCGAGCGCACCATGCAGACCCTGCGCAGTGCCTTCATGTCTTCGCTGGCTCTCGAGCTGATTACCACCATCTCCGTGGCGCTGATTGCCGTGCTGATTGGTGTGCGCCTGGTCAACGGCACCCTGGGCCTGGACACCGCCATTCTCGTGCTGCTGCTCGCTCCCGAGTGCTACCAGCCGCTGCGCGATGTGGGCGCCGCCTTCCACCAGTCCGAGGACGGCGTGGCCGCCCTGCGTAGCGCCCAGAAGATTATCGATGCGCCCCTGCCCGAGGAAACCGTCGAGGACGACTCGGCCAACCCCGCAGCCATCGAGGTGCGCAACCTGGACGTGAACTACCCCGATCGCCCCGAGGTGCTGACCGACCTGTCGCTGAGCCTGCCTCGCCGCGTGGCTCAGGCGGCGGAGCCCGGTTCGGAACGCGGCACCGTCATCGGTATCATGGGCCCCTCCGGTTGCGGCAAATCCACCCTGCTGAATGTGTTCTCCGGTGCCGTGCGTGAGGGGCTGGTGCCCACCGGCTCGCAGGAGCCGATGCGCGTCACCGGTAGCGTCACCGGCCTGGGCACGACCCTGATGATTCCGCAGTCGCCGGTCTTCACCGCACCCACCGTGCGCGCCGAAATGGCCCTGTACGCTCTGAGCGCCGACGACTCCGAACGCGAGCGCGCTGCGGCCCTGGTGACCGGCGTGCTGGAGCGCGGCGAGTTCGCCGTGAGCCCCGCCGATAACGACCTGATGATGCGCCCGCTGGCGCAGCTGGGCCTTGAGAGCGTGAACGTGCTGGAACCGGGCGCCCTGAGCGCCGGTCAGGCGCGCCGCCTCGCCGTGGCACGTACTCTGGCCCGCGCCGAGGCCATCTACCGCGCCGGCGGCGAGCAGACCGTGCTGACCGTCCTGGTGGACGAGCCCACCGCTCATCTGGACGCCTACTCGGCCTACCTGGTCACCCGTGCCCTGCACCGCCTGGCGGAGCTTGGCGCCACCGTGCTGATCGTGACCCACGAGGGTGAACTGGCCGCGCACTGCGACCACCTCGTGCGAGCCGAGCTGGGCGCGTCCGGTTACACTTGGAGCACCTCGCTCAACGCGACCCGCGTGCCCGTGCCCGCTGAAGCCCCCGCGCACCTGCTGGAGCTCAAGAGCGAGCACGAGGCCG
The DNA here is from genome assembly GCF_001836905.1 of Rothia sp. HMSC062F03. Classification (NCBI taxonomy): domain Bacteria; kingdom Bacillati; phylum Actinomycetota; class Actinomycetes; order Micrococcales; family Micrococcaceae; genus Rothia; species Rothia sp. HMSC062F03. The sequence goes on from NZ_KV830875.1 coordinate 5,755, forward strand.
AAAGCCGCGCCCTCGTGGAGGCCACCCCCGCCGCGGACGAGAACCCGCAAGAGGAAAAGCCCGCAGGCCTGTTCGCCACCCTGCGCACCCTCAAGGAGCTGACCGGAATCGGTGCGCGCGCCTTCTCCGGACCCGTGCTGATGGCGGCGACCACCTCCCTGATGGCCGCGGCGCTGACCGCGCTGTCCGGCTGGCTCATCGTGCGCGCGGGCGAGGGTCCCGCCATGATGTACCTGATGGTCGCCATCGTGGGCGTGCGATTCTTCGGCCTGGGCCGCGCGTGCGCCCGCTACGCCGAGCGTCTGATGACCCACTCGAAGGTGCTTGCCGCCGCGAATATTCTGCGTCTACGCGCCTGGGTTGGCGCCTGGCAGAGCGTGAGCAGCGTGCGCGCCCTGCTGCGCGGCGACGCCCTGCTGGAGCGCCTCGTGGGCGGTATTGACGAGCTTCGCGACGGTATTCCGCGCGTGATTATTCCGCCGGCCGCACACCTGCTGGTTATGATTGCCGCGCTGGTGACGACCGCGTGCATCCTGCCCCAGGCCCTGATTCCCGTGCTGGCGGCGGTGCTGGTGAGCACCTTTGTGGCCCCCTGGGCCGTGCTTCGTGCCGATGCCCGCGCGGAGGCTCTGGCCCGCCAGTCCACCGCACGTATGCTACGCCTGGGCACCGGTATGCTCTCCGCCGCCGAGGACCTGCGCGCCAACGGCGTGGCGAACACCGCCGAACGCGCCAACAACGAGCTGGACGCGCAGAACCTTTCCGCCCTGCAGAAGGGCTCGACCGCCCAGGGCCTGGGCCGAACCCTCGTAGCGCTGAGCTGGTTTGGTGCCGCGCTGGCGAGCGCCGTGATTGCCTACCCGCTGGCTGTAAACGGCACCGTGGGCGCCCCCGAGTCGGCGATCGTGGTGCTGCTGTGCACCGGCATGCTGGAGAGCTCCCTGGGCCATATCGAGGCGGTTCGCTCCTGGCCCGAGTTCGCCCGCCTGCTCGCCTCGATTGCCCCGAGCGTTCGCGACGTATCCCTGGAGGGCGTTGTCGCCACCTCGACCCTGAAGCGTTCCGTGCCCACCGAAGCCGAGGTAGACACCCACGTTCTGCCGCGCCGTGCCGAGCGTCTGCGCGCCCGTGCCGAGGCCGAGATGGAGGAGCTGCTGGAGGCGGACCGCCAGCGTGCCCGCCGCTTCGCGCGCCCTGACTCTGCGGCTGATTCCAAGGCTGATTCCCAGGCTGAATCTCCGCGCCCGCCCAAGCCAGGCGAGCCCAAGATAGTCGGATGCGGCACCCCGCAGCAGCTCGGCGTGAAGGTCACCGGCGCGACCCCCGCCCTGGCTATGCAGGACGGTTCCGCCCGCTGGCCCGGTATGGACCACCCGGTCTTCGCACATCTGAACCTGACGGCTCGCGAGGGCTCCTGGACCGCGGTGACCGGCCCCTCCGGATCCGGTAAGTCCACCGTGCTTGCCACCCTGCTGGGCTTCCTGCCCCTGGAGTCGGGCCGCATCGAGGCCGCCGGCGAGGTGCTGGCCCCCGAAGAGCTGCGCGGCTACGCGGCCTGGTGCCCGCAGGCGGCGCATATCTTCGAGTCGACCCTCGAGGGTAACCTGCTGCTGGCCCGTGACCGTTCGGATCGACCGAGCGAGGAGGATCTCATCGAGGTTCTGCGCCGCGTGGGTCTGGGCGAGTGGTTTGACGCCCTGCCGAAGGGCCTACGCACTCCCGTGGGCGCCGGCGGTTCCTTCCTGTCGGGTGGTCAGCGTCAGCGTCTGGCGGTGGCTCGCGCCCTGCTGGTGAACTCGCCGGTTCTGCTGCTGGATGAGCCGACCGCGCACCTGGACGCCGAGTCTGCCCGCGCGCTCATGGCCGACCTGGATACGGCAACCCGCGCCAGCTCGGTGGCCACGGTTCTGGTGTCGCACCGTCCCGAGGATGTCGCCCACTGCGACGAAGTGGTTCGCCTCTAAACGCACCCGGGCGGCAGGCACCGCGTGCGAGGCTGAACGCAAGAAACTGCCCGCAAGAAACTGCGAGGAAGGCCCCGGTACTTCACGGAAGTACCGGGGCATTTCTGCGTGCGCAGATAGTTCTGAGTGTTTATATCTCCGCGCGAATAGGTTCGAGTGAGGGGGAGGAGGGAGCTAAACCCAGCCGAGTATTTGCGCGCTCATCCGCAGCAGCATGAGGGTCATAACGATAACGAGCACGCGGCGAATGAATCGCTCGCCCAGGTGAATTGCGGTGCGGGCACCAACCCAGCTTCCCGCCATGTTGGCGCATCCCATGGCGATTCCGAGGAGCCAGTGAATTGAGCCCAGCGGAATGAAGTAGAGGAGCGCGCCGAGGTTGGTGGCGGTGTTGAGAACCTTGGCGGCGGCGGTCGCGTGGAGCATATCGTAGCCCATGGCTACCTGCAGGGCGACGAGCATCATCGCGCCGGTGCCAGCCCCGAGGATGCCGTCGTAGCCGCCCAGAATCAGACCCAGCGCAAAGCCGCGCACTAGGAACGATGAGGTTGTGAGCGCGCGAGACTGTCCGCGAGGTATGCGCGGTTGTAGCACCGAGAAGACGAGGATAGCGGCTAGAACCACCACAATGGCGGGGCGGAAAATATGTGCCGGCAGGATCGTGGCGCAGTACGCGCCGTCGGCGGAGGCGCAGAACGCCACGAACGCTACGGGGAGCAGGATTTTCCACGGGATTTTGAGCGAGCGAATATAGGTTGAGGCACTCATTAAAGTGCCCATGGCGCTGGCAACTTTATTGGTGCTCAGAGCGGCGATGGGTGAGAATCCGGGCGCCATGAGCAGGGCGGGGAGCTGGATCATGCCGCCTCCGCCCACGACAGAGTCGATGCATCCCGCGCAGAAGGCAGCGAGCAGGAGCACGATAAATAACTCTGGTGTGACGGACAGTAAATCAAGCACGACAAATCCTCTAAGAACAATGCGTCAATAAATGTGTGCTGTGTTACTTAAGGTACACCACATAAAAGCCGGGGGTGAAGACACACACAACGTGTCTTCACCCCCGGCTTCGTTAGCAACCTGAGGTCGAAAGGCTGTGAACGGCGCGCCTAGAAGAGCTTTTCACCCTCGGGGCTGACCGCCAGCGCCGCGGAAACCACCGCGTAGTTCGGACCAACCACACCGATGCTCTGGGTGAGCATCACGCCGGAGCCGTCGCGGGCACCGTGCTCGGTCGGCAGGGAACGAGCCACGCCGCCGGAGGATGCCGCCTTCGCCGGGCCCACGCCAACCCAGGCCAGGGCCAGCTGGCTCTCACCGGTGAGGAATCGGTGCGCACGCACGCCACCGGTTGCGCGGCCCTTCTGCGGGTACTCGCTCAGCGCGGTGACCTTGGCGCTCGCCAGGCCGTCCTTGCCGTTGGTGACGGTCACGACCTCCGCCGCGTCGCCGGGCGCGGTCACACCCAGGGCGATGACGCGGTCGCCGTCGGCAAGCTTAATGCCGGCGATACCGCCGCCGGTGCGTCCCTGCGGACGAACCTTCGCGGCATCGAAGGTCAGCAGTTTTGCGTCGCGGGTGACGAAGGTGAGCACCGCATCGTCGGTGGGGCAGGGGGCTGCGGCTACGATTTCGTCGCCGTCCTTGAGCTTCATGATGTCCCACTCGGTCTGGTTCAGCGGGTAGTCGGGGTTCACGCGCTTAATCACGCCGCCGGCGGTTGCCATCGCCAGCACCGTGCTCAGCGGCACGAGTGCAATCAGCTTCTCACCCTTAGCAAGCTGAACCAGCTCGGTTGCCTTCACCGCCGACGCCATGGAGGGGGTGCCGCCGTTCTCGTCCAGCACCGGAATGTCCATGACGGACAGACGCACCATGCGTCCGGCGGAGGTGACGGCACCAATCTCACCGCGTGCGGTGGTCGGCACAATCGAAGCGAACACGTCGTGCTTGAAGCGCTTGCCGGGATCCACGAGGGCCTCGCGGATGGGCTTGCCGGGGGTGCGTCCCATCACGCCGGTGGCGGAGAGCAGCACCCAGCAGGGCTCGTCGGCAATCTCGAGGGCCAGGCCCAGGCTCTTCTTCGCCTTGGACTGTGCAGTGACCGCCTCGATGGCGACCTGCATCTCGTCCTTGGTCTTGAGCTGGGTGCGGCGGTCGGTGCCGTAGCGTTCGGCGACCTCGGCGAGCTCGTCAGAAACCAGCTCGCGCAGCGCCGCATCGGAGCCGAGGATGCGCTGCAGCTCCGCGATTTCCTGCTGCAGGGTATCGCGTTCTGCTTCCAACTCCAGGCGGGAGTACTTGGTGAGCTGGCGCAGGCGCAGCTCCAGAATGTGGTTCGCCTGCGTGTCGGTCAGGTCGAAGACGACCTTCAGCTTTTCGCGTGCCTGAGCGGTCTCATCAGACGCACGAATAATCTGGATGACCTCGTCAATATCGAGGATCGCCACGAGCAGGCCCTCCACCAGGTGCAGGCGGTCGGTGCGCTTGCCCAGGCGGAACTCGGTGCGGCGGCGGACCACGTTCAGGCGGTGGTCAATGTACACGCGCATCAGGTCGAGCAGGCCGAGGGTCTGCGGCTGACCGTCCACGAGCGCCACATTGTTGATACCGAAGGAGTCCTCGAGCGGGGTGTGCTTGTATAGGGCGGCGAGCACGGCCTCGGGGTTGAAGCCGTTCTTGACCTCGATGATGAGGCGCAGGCCGTGGGTGCGGTCGGTCAGGTCGACCACGTCCGAGATGCCGGTGAGCTTCTTGGAGTTGACGCCGTCCTTGATCTTTTCGATGACCTTTTCGGGGCCGACCATGTACGGCAGCTCGGTGACGACGATGCCCTGCTTGCGGGGGCTGACCTGCTCGATTGAGACCTTCGCGCGGGTCTTGAAGGTGCCTCGGCCGGTTTCGTAGGCGTCACGGATTCCGCTCAGGCCCACGATGGTGCCGCCGGTGGGCAAATCGGGGCCGGGAATGAACTTCATGATGTCTTTGAGGCTCGCCTCGGGGTGCGCGATGAGGTGGCGGGTACCGGCGATGACCTCGCGCAGGTTGTGCGGCGCCATGTTGGTCGCCATGCCGACCGCGATGCCGGTGGTGCCGTTGACGAGCAGGTTCGGGAACGCTGCGGGCAGCACGGCGGGTTGCAAGAACTGGTTGTCGTAGTTGGGCACGAAGTCGACGACATCTTCGTCGAGGTCGGCGGTCAGCGCCTGCGCGGCGGGTGCCATGCGAGCCTCGGTGTATCGGGCGGCCGCCGGGCCGTCGTCGAGGGAGCCGAAGTTACCGTGACCGTCCACGAGGGGCAGACGCAGCGCGAAGGGCTGGGCGAGGCGCACCATGGCGTCGTAGATGGCGGCGTCGCCGTGCGGGTGGAGCTTACCCATGACCTCACCGGTCACGCGGGCGCTCTTGACGTGGCCCTTATCGGGGCGCAGGCCCATCTGCTGCATCATGTAGAGGATGCGGCGCTGCACGGGCTTGAGGCCGTCGCGGGCGTCGGGGAGGGCACGCGAATAAATCACCGAATAGGAGTACTCCAGGAAGCTGGATTCCATCTCGGCGGATACGTCGATGTCGACGATATTCTCTACCACATCCACCGGGTAGTCACTGGCGGTGGATTTGGATCGGCGAGCCATATATCTCCTCGTGTCGGTGTGTTTTTCGTACTTCTATTCTAGCGGGTGCACGCGGGTGAACCGGGCCGACCGGTCAGCGTCACGCGCGAAGATACACGGAGACGCGCGGGGATACCCGGGCGTGCGTCTGGGCGGGCCGGGAGATGGTGCGTCGACCCGGCGGGGGAGCGGGCCTCGCCCGGCGTCTCGTCATATGCGCACCTGTACGCGTGGTTAAGTAGCACAGCCCGGCTGGAACCCTCTAAGGTAGAGGGTAGTAATGCCTAACCGCCGAAACGCGCACGCCCCGCAGAGCCGCCGTGCGCGCCGGCTGACACCGCACGAAAGAGGTCCGATGAACACCCCCACCCCCGAACGCGAGCAGCTGGTCGCAGACATCAAGCACGCCGGCTTCTACCCCGACCTCGTGCTGGAAGTGGTGGACGAGGCCCTGGCCGATATGAATCCCGACGCCCACTTTGTGCAGCACGAAACCCATTTCTCGCGCGATGATTTCCACCGCCACATCACCGTGATGGTCCTGTGCGGCGACTTCATCGTGTTTGCACACCTGGACGACCAGCACCTCGAGGGCGATGCGCAGGGCACCGTGGCGCACGTGAGCGTGGAGGCCGTGCACCTGAGCGACCTGAACGCGGTCACCATGAGCTACGGCTTCAGCCAGCCGCAGGCCTACAACGCCGGCAACACCGCCCCGACCGAAATTTCCTTCCAGATTGCCTGGACCGGGTCCCTGCACCTAGAGCTCGCCCCGGCAGGCTGCCAGGATCCGCAGTGCAACGCCGACCACGGCTACACCGGTGACGCCCGCCGCGAGGATATCGCGGTGCGCGTTTCCGCAACCGCTGACGGCCCCGAGTCGGTGTACCGCGCCCAGCACTTTGCGCGCGCCCTGCACCGCGCCCGCATGCGCGCCGCCCGCCGCTAAACAAGCACCCACCGCTAAGCAGTCACCCGCCGAGAGGAACCACCATGACGGCCCCGTCCCGCACCGAACAGCCCGCCCTGCACGATATCTTGGGTGCGCCGCTGCCTCCTGCGCCGGTCTACGGTCGCAATAGCATTGCCGATGTGCTGGAGTCCGCCTCATCCCTCGTGGCTCAGCGAAGCCTGGCGCGCCCGGTCCACGCCCTGGACGCCGACCCGGCCTTTCACTCCTCCGCCGACCCTCTGAACCTGGCTGCCCGCCTGACCGAGCAGGATGTTGACCCGGACTCCTTCCGCCACGCCTGCGTAATCTTGGTGGACGGCCTGGGCGAGGAGCTGCTCAACCGATACGCCGGCTACGCGCCCGCCCTGCGCAAGAGCCTGAGCCTGGGCCCGCTGGACGCCGCGTTCCCCACCACCACGGCCGCATCCCTGACCTCGCTGGGTACCGGTACGGCACCCGGCGCGCACGGCGTTGCCGGCTACGAGGTGCGCAACCCGGCGGGCAACGGGGGAGCGGGCTCGGTCATGAACCACCTATCCGGCTGGGATCAGTCGGTCGACCCCCACGCCTGGCAGCCGCTGCCGACCGTGCTGGAACGCCACCACGAAAACCGCCGCGTGCTCACCATTTCGCTGGGTAAGTACCGCGGCACCGGCCTGACGGAGGCCGCCCTGCGCGGCGGAGACTTCGTGGATGCCGTCGGGTACAACGCCCGCGTCACCTACGCCCTGGAGGCGCTCTCCAGCCGCACCCCGACCACCGTGTACCTGTACTGGGGCGAGATTGACGCCGCGGGCCACCGCTACGGCGTGGGCAGCGACGAGTGGCTGCAGCAGCTTGAGGAACTGAACTCGGCGCTGAAGCGTCTGGCGGAGCGCGCCCCGGCGTGGGCGGCACTCTTCGTGACCGCCGATCACGGCATGGTAAACGTGCCCGAGCACCAGCGCATCGACTACTCCGGCGTGGAGGAGCTGACCCGCAATATCGCCATGACCGCGGGTGAACCGCGCGCCGTGCACCTGTACCTGGAGGACACTTCGGAGGCGGCACGCACCGCCACCGCTCAGCGTTGGGCGCAGTACTGGGGCGAGCGCGCCTGGGTGATTGACTCTCGCGAACTGATGCGTGCCGGCTACTTCGGCCCAATCGTGACCGATGCCGCGCGCTCGCGCATCGGCGACCTGATGGTGTGCGCTCGCGACGACTGGGCGCTCTACGATATGCGCCACTATCAGGAGCGGGCCCTGCACATGGTGGGCCAGCACGGCTCGCTCACCGACGCCGAGCGCCTGGTACCGCTGCGCATGCTCAAGACCTTCTAAGACTCGGAAGAGCCCCGCTCAGCGGATACAGGCTGAGAAGATAGAAAAAGCCGCCGGTTATTCACGCGAATAACCGGCGGCTTTCTGCTGTCTTGGTGCCTTTGCCTAGAAGCCTTTATCGGGCGGCGCGAGGGCGGTCGCTTACTTGCGGCCGCCGAAGATGATGTCGTCCCAGGCGGGAACGCTCACGCGCTGCTTCTTCGAGGAAGACTTGGGCTTCTCGGCCGCGGAGGCCTTGGTGGATTCCTCGGCCGCACCCGCAGCTTCTGCGGGCTCATCCTGCGCCGCGGGAGCCTCGGCAGTCTCGGCTGCCTCGGTATCGGGGGAGTGCTTGCCGTACTCCTCCGGTGCCGGATGCGCCGCGGGGGTGTGCGCGGAGGGCGCACCGGTCAGCGGGCCTCGATCGGCGGTTGCGGGCTGTGCGGGCTGTGCAGGCTGTTCCTCGTTCGCACGGGTGGTCGCCTCAGCCTTGGGGGCCTCAGCAGGAGTCTCTGCGGGAGCCTCAGCCTGCGGAGCCTCAGCAGACTCGCGATGCACGAACACCTCGGGCTCCTCAACCTGGGCGGGACGCACCGAGCGGGCACGCTCCAGAAGCTCCTTGAGCTTACGCTCGTCAGCACTCTCGGAAGAAGCCATGGGAGCCGGTGCGGGCTCCGGAGCCTTTGGCAGGCGGGCCTGCGGAACCTCCACGGGGGCCTTCTTCGCGGCGGCGGCCACAGCGTCCTCGCTATTGCCCATCAGGAAGTACGCGGCCTCGTTCGAGGCGTACAGGCCCTGGTTCGCGGGGTTGTACACCCAGCGGGCGGGGAACATCACCTGCGAGGGCAGGTTCTGACGCACCGAATCCTTCAGCGCAATATCAACCTCAACGCGCCACTGGCCGTTCTCCTGCTGGCGGGTCGTCCAATCCTGGGTGGCCTCCTCAAAACCGTAACGCTCCGAAACCTCCTCAATGCGGGCGCTGAGCGTCACCGGAATCTGCGCGCTACCCGAAGCCGAATCGCGGCGGCCAATCTTCACGCTCTGAGCGGCACGAATAATGTGGGCACGCTCGGCCACGATCGGCCACTCGTAGCGGCGCACGCGCTCCGGCTCCCAGCCGGACTCCTCCGCAATCTCCTCAACGGAGGCACCCTGACGGAATCGGGTCTGAATATCGCGCGGGCCGTAGGTGCCCTTAGCGCCCAGGCCGCGGGCGGGCTGAATACGGCGAGCCTTGGTGATGCTCGTGCGCAGGTTAGCGTCAATGGGCAGCAAGAAGCGGGTGCCGTCGGCAGACTCAAGCACCAGATTTTCGCCGTCATCGTGCACGCCAATCAGACGTAGCTCAAGCATGAGAACCTCCATAGGTGAACCGGGCGCCTTCCGTGAAATGTGGTGCACGGAACGCAAACTACCTTCCAGGGTACCGTGAAAGCGCGCAAAATCAGTAGCTCGGGGGCTTGTTTGGGCCAAAAAATATGTCCCGCGCCATCTTTATTGCACAGAATATGACGTCGTGTATGCTCAAAGCTCACGCTGGATTAGACAAAAGGGTGTTCAATGGTGAACAATACCTGGCATGTCGTCACGGGCGTAGCGGCGGCATGGAGAATTTTAAAACCAGAGTGGCGCGGCTAACGCGGCCACAGATTCAATAGATTCAACGGAGCGTGAAAGTTTGGCAACTGATTACGATGCACCTCGCAAGCAGGACGAAGAGCAGAGCGAAGAGTCCTACGAGGAGCTCAACGCGCGCCGTTCCGACATGCAGTCCGGCGCGGTAGATGAGGACGAGAACAGCGCCGCCGAGAGCTTCGAGCTTCCCGGCGCCGACCTCTCCAACGAGGAGCTGAACGTCGTGGTTCTGCCCGCTCAGGACGACGAGTTCACCTGCGCATCCTGCTTCCTGGTTCGCCACCGCTCGCAGATTGCACGCGAGGACGGCGGCCTGTACTACTGCGTCGAGTGCGAAGGCTAATATTCCAAGGATGGGTAACCCCCACCCGATAGACATCTGAACGGGGCGAGTGCCACACGGCACCGCCCCGTTGAGTATGCCTCCGCACCCGCCGCGCGGAGCCTGGCACACACATCCCGAAAGGACCGACCCCGATGAACCCCATCAACGTTCACATTAAGCTGCTCGATCCCGAGCTGCCCGCCCCCTCCTACGCCAAGCCCGGTGACGCCGGCGCCGATCTGCGCTCGCGCATCGAATTCGAGCTGGAGCCGGGCGAGCGTGCGCTCGTGCCCACCGGCGTGGCCATCGCCCTGCCCGAGGGTTACGTGGGTCTGGTGCATCCGCGCTCGGGTCTGGCCACCAAGCACGGTATTACCATTGTTAATGCGCCCGGAACCGTTGACTCCGGCTACCGCGGTGAGCTGATGGTCACCCTGCTCAACACCGATAAGACGAAGGCTTTCCACGTGAGCCGCGGCGATCGCATCGCTCAGCTGGTGATTCAGAAGTACGAGCACGCGACCTTCACCATCGTGGAGGAACTGGACGAGACGGAGCGTGGCTCCAGCGGCTTCGGCTCCAGCGGAGTTCACTAGGACGGGCTCGCACGGGTCCGCCGCGCTGCGGCTCGCGCGTAGAAACGTACCTCCCCTCAACGGATTCTGACGGATTCCCCGGGTGGAGGGAACACAACCCGCACCCGGGGTGCGGCGAAAGGTGGAACACCATGTTCGGATTTGGTAAGAAGAAGAAAGCCGAGGAGGCCGAGAAGGCCGCCATCGACAAGGCTGTCAACGAGGAAATCGAAGAGACCAGCGTCGAGGTCGAGGAGCTGAAGGAGGAGGAGAACTCCGCCGAAGTGATCAAGTACGATCGCGTGAACGGCCCCCACGACATCGAGGAGGTCAGCGAAGAGGATCTCGAGGACTACGTCGACCTGGGCGCCCTGCGCATCAAGATGCACGAGGGCATGAACCTGCGACTCGAGACCGATGACTCGACCGGTGCGGTGATTGCCGCAACCATCACCCGCGAAGGTGCAACCCTGCAGGTGCAGGCCTTCGCAGCGCCGCGTACCACCGGCATTTGGGACGACATCCGCCACGACCTGACCGAGTCCGTCGCCTCCCAGGGCGGCACGGTTGAGGTGTACGCCGGCGTGTTCGGTGCCGAGATGCTGACCCGCCTGCCCGCCGTCACCCCGGATGGCAAGCGCGGCGAGCGCATCGCCCGCTTCGTGGGCGTGGACGGCCCCCGCTGGTTCCTGCGCGGCGTCATCTCCGGTGCCGCTGTGCTGGGCGACGAGGCTGCCGCAGCCTCCGTGGAGGAGGTTTTCCGCGATGTGGTGGTGGACCGCGGTGACGACCCGCGCCCGCCCCGCGAGCTGCTGCCCATGACCCTGCCCGCAGACCTGGCTATCGCCGAGGACGAAACTGAGGACGAGGAGCCGAAGGATAATCACCAGGAGCTCCGCCCGATGCCTCGCCGCGGCCCCGAGATCACCGAGATCGGCTAATGCCGAGCTTTTCGCATCATCCGAGCGCGCTCGTGGTTCCCGAGGAGCCCCTGATTGCTCCCGGCTACCCCGAGCGCTTTCGCGTGCGCCTCGCCGGTCGCGTGGAGCAGGTGTGGCTGCCGACGGCCCACAGCAAGCCGATGTACCGCGCCGAGCTGCTGGTCGCCAAGTCGAAGCCCCTGCAGTGGTCGAGTCCGCTGGCGCTGATTGGTATGCCGATTGTGGAGCCGCCCGGTGAGGATTTTGAGGAGGAATCCGAGGACCCCGAGAAGCAGCACCATCTGAACACGGCCTCGCTGGCCACGGTCACCTCGCAGCTGGAAACCGTGGATGTGGCTTTTCCCTCCTACCCGCCGTTCAACTACGGCGATCGGGTGATACTCAAGTGGCAGGGCCAGCAGATGGTGCCGGGCGTCCTCGCCGGTGCGCTCCTGCGCTGTTCGGGCGTGGTGTCGATTCGAGCGAACCAGCCGATTATTTACAATCCGCGCTACGAGATTGTGCCGCAATTCTTTGTGGAGAAGGGATAACATGAGCTCCGAGCCGACCAACCCCGACCGGGAGGCCGAGAAGACCGCGCGCGAAACCGTGCCCGCATCCGCCGCACAGCAGAGCCGGGCGAGCGAGTGGGACGAGGCCTCCGAATCCTCCAAATCGTCCGAGTCGCCGCACCAGTTCGCGCAGGCGGTGAGCGCCTCCATGAGCGCGAACATGCGCCGCACCGCCAACGGTGACGTGGATGTTCTGCACGCCATCGGCGGTTGGCGCGGCCTGGTGGAATCATCTCTGCCCGCGGTGGCGTTCCTGGTGTTGTTTACCGTGACGAAGGAACTGAACCTTTCGCTGATTGCCGCGCTGGTCGCGGCCGCCGCCTTCACCCTGATTCGCCTGGTGCAGGGGTCCAAGCTGGTGAGCGCCCTGACCGGTCTGGTGGGCGTGGCGATTTGTGCTTTCGCGGCCTACCGCACGGGTAACGCGAGCGACTACTTTGTGGTTGGTTTCTGGACGAACGGCCTGTATTCGCTGGGGTACCTGGTGTCCATGGCGGTGCGTTGGCCGATTACGGGCCTGATTTTCGGCGTGATTCGCGGCGAGGGCCTGACCTGGCGGAAGAACCCGGTGCGGGTGCGCCAGTACATGCTGGCCACCTGGATTATTACGATCCTGATGCTTCTGCGCCTGGCGGTGCAGATGCCCCTGTACTTTGCCAACGCGGTGGAGGCGCTGGGCGCCACCCGCCTGATTATGGGCCTGCCGCTGTACGCTTTGGGCGTGTGGCTGGCCTGGCGCGTTTCGGCCCCCGGAGAGGCGAGCTCGGGTGGGGACGCCGAGGCTCGCGATGCCGAAGAAGCTGAAGAACCTGAGACCGCTAATAGCGCTGACAGCGCTGAGGGCTCTGAAAACCGCTAAAACACACCCCGCACCTTCGTAGAGAAGGCTTCATAGAAGATAAGGCGAAAGCCCCGGTCCGTAAGGGGATCGGGGCTTTCGCATCCTCAAATTTAGGGAATAACCACGCCGCGTAAGTCTACGCGAAGAGAGCGCGAATCTGATCCTCACCGGCAATCGTCGTGATGAAGAACAGCTCGTCGCCGCCCTCGAGCACGACGTCGGGGCTCGGCGGAATCGGGGCGCCATCGCGCAGAATCGCGGTGAGTACCGTATCGGCCGGCCACTGCACGTGGTCGACACGGTAACCGATGATGGGGTGATCCTCCGGCACAGTGTACTCAGCCAGGGTCGCGCCACCGGCCTGCAGGGTCAGCAGACGCACGACGTCGCCCACCTCCACGGCCTCCTCAACCAGCGCGGTCATCAGGCGCGGGGTGGACACGGCCACATCCACGCCCCAGGAGTCGTCGAAGAGCCACTCGTTGCGGGGGTTATTCACGCGGGCCACGGTGCGCGGCACGCCGAACTCGCTGCGCACCAGCAGGGAGATCATCAGGTTTGCCTTGTCGTCACCGGTTGCGGCAACGACCACGTCCGCCTTGTTCGGGTGCACCTGGCGCAGCACGGACAGCTCGCAGGCGTCACCTATATGCCAGCGCACGCCGGGCAAATCGGCGCGCTTCTTGACTTCGGGCTTGGAATCGATGATGGTCACGTCGTGGCCGTTCATCATGAGCTCCTTGGCAATCGATGCACCCACGGAACCGGCACCGACGATGAGTACCTTCATTACTTCTCCTTCGGATTCGGGCGCTGGCGGCCAAAGAGCTGGCGGGGATCGGGCAGGGAGGGGGTCCCGGATCCACTGGTGGCCTTACTCGTGGCGGAACGCAACCAGTCCATATTCGCGTCGGTGCGGTACTCCACCTCGTCGTCCTCGGTGCGCGGCGGGCGCGAAAGAATACGCGTCACATCGGCGACGTCGTCGGTACGCATCATCACGTGCACGCTATCACCCTGCTGGTAGGCGCTATCGGGGCGGGGGAGCATACCCTCACCAAAGCGGGTGATGTAGGCGATGCGCACCCCGGCGGCACGCTCAATGTCGACGAGCGCGTGGCCGGCCCAGCCGTCATCCAGCGGAATCTCGGTGAGCATGAGGCGGCCCGAAGGCTCACGGAAATCACCCTTCAGCGCCTGCTCGGGCAGCAGACGGCGCAACACCTGATCGGTAGACCAACGCACCGAGGCCACCGTGGGGATGCCCATGCGCTGGAAGAATTCGGCGCGGTTGGGATCGTACACGCGAGCCACCACGTTCTTCACCTTGAACAGCTCGCGAGCCACACGCGCGGCAATGATGTTCGAGTTATCACCCGACGAGACGGCGGCAAAGGCGTAGGCCTCGGTAATTCCGGCGCGCTTGAGGGTCTCCTGATCGAAACCCACACCGGTCACCAGCTGACCCTCGAAACCCTTGCGCAACGGCTGGAAGGCGCGCTCATCCTGATCGATGACGGCAACCGTGTGCCCGGAAGCCTCCAGCGTGCGGGCCAGCATGACGCCCACGCGCCCGGCGCCCATGATGACAAAGTGAGGCATGCTTCTCTCCATGTGTTGATGACGCGCTTTAACGCATACCCTTCCAGTGTAATTGAACCGCTCATTGAATTGAGCTTTGGGGCCCGGGAAGATAGCCTTAATAGGTGAGAAATCGTTGGGACAGGATGCGCATCGCCCTGATCGGTCGACCGGTCAGCACGCGGAACCTTTCGGCAGTGACCCTGCCGAAGCGGTACGCCCTGCCCCTTTTTGGTGCCGACGGCATCTCCTCGGTGGCCTATGCTGCCGACCAGACGATCCTGACCCTGGCCGCGGCGGGTGCTTCGGCGCTCGCGTTCTCCCCGTGGGTTGGCCTGGCGGTCGCCCTGGTGGGGCTGGTGGTCATCGGCACCTACCGCTACAACATCAGCCAGATTGCCGCCGAGGGCGATATTCAGCTGGTGCACAAGAAGCTGGGCGCGCTACCCTCGGTCATGATGGGTGCCTCCTCGCTCATGGACTACATGCTGACGGTTTCGGTGTCCATGTCTTCGGCGGCCACATTCCTCGTGGCCCTGTACCCCGAGATTCAGGATTGGCGCACGACGATTGCGGTGCTGCTCATCCTGGCTCTGACGCTCACGGCCCTGCGTGGTCTGCAGCTCATGGGCAAGATTGCTCACTGGCCGCTGTACATCTTCCTGGCGCTACTGGGAATCACCCTGATTATTGGTTGGGTGCGTGCCTCCGTGGGCGCCCTGCCCGTGGCCGAATCCGCCGGCTACGCCATCGTGCCGGAGCTAGGCAGCAACGCCACCGAAGGCGTGGCGCTCATGCTGCTGCTGGCACGCTCCTTCTCGGGAGGCGCGGTTGCTTTCTCCGGCGTGTCGACGATTTCCAATTCGGTCCGCTACTTCCGCCCGCCCAAGAAGTACAACGCGGCCCTGACCATGATGATGATGGGCATCATCACCTCCGTTCTGCTGGTGGGCCTGTTGAGCCTGGCCTACCTCACGCACGTGCACATGGTGCATGACACGACCCAATTCCTCTTCATCGACGGGCGCGCGCCGGGGGAGTACTTCCACCAGAAGCCCGCCCTCTACCAGGTGGCTCTCGCGGTGTACCGCGACACCCCGATTTACGCGCAGCTGCTGGTGTTTGCGACCGTGGGCGTGCTGATTATCGCTTCGATTACCGCGTTCACCGGCTTCCCCATGATCGCCTCCTCCCTGGCGGACTACCAGTACCTGCCCGTCTTCTTCCGCAGCGTGGATTCCCGCGGCCTGTACACCAACGGCGTGCTGACCCTCGCGGGCTTCTCGACGATACTCACCGTGCTCTTCGGCTCGGATGTCTACTCCCTGATTCAGCTGTACATCGTGGGTATGTGTATCTCCATGGTCATGGTGCAGCTGGCCGTGGTGCGTTACCGCATGCGCCTGCTGCGGGTTACCCTGGCCCAGATGCCCCGCCGCGCCCTCCTGCGCGATATCGCGGTGTCCGCCCTGGGCGTGACCGTCACCGCCGCCGTACTCGTTGTGGTGATCGTCACGAAGCTCGGTGCCGGCGCCTGGCTGTCCCTCGGAATGATTGCCCTCATGGTTGGAGGTATGATGCTCACTCACCGTCGTTACGCCACGGTCGACGAAGCCATGGATATGCCGCTGAACGCCGAGTCCGTGGCGGATGTGGCGGCCCTGCCCTCACGCGTGCACGCCATCGTGTACGTGGAACGCGTGCGCAGGCCCGCGGTGCGTGCCCTCTCGTACGCGCGTGCCTCGCGTCCCTCGACGATTGAGGCGCTCACCGTCAACAACGACCGCGCGGCTCTCGAGATCGTGAAGAACCGCTGGTACGCCCTCGACATCCCAGTGCCGCTGTCGGTCATCGACTCGCCCTACCGCGATACCGTGCAGGCAGTGGTCTCGTACATTCGCCGCCGCCGCAAGAAGTCGCCGCGCGACATCCTGGTCGTGTACCTGCCCGAATTCGTGGTGGATCACTGGTGGCAGCGTATTCTGCACCGCCGCACCGTGCGCCGCCTCAAGAAGGCGCTGCTTCATGAGTCTGGCGTGATGACCGCGACCGTGCCGTGGGCCATGCACGAGGACGAAGTGTACGACGAAATCTTCGACCAGCGCCTGCAGACCGAAGAGGTCGTCGAGGAGGCGACCACCCCGGGGGAGAACCCCGCCCTGGCACCGAACGTCACCCGCCCCGCCGGCGGCGGCCGAGAGCTCACCCAGAGCAACCGTCACGCGGTCTACCGCGGCCGATTGCACGAGGACTCTGCATCCTAAGCTACGCGGGGGAGCGCAGCTTCCCGAGAAAACGGCGGCCCCGAAGAGTCGCACTGAAACACGAAGGGACCGCGCTGAAAGGCTCGCCCTATTGCCTTGCTACAAGCACCTGCTGCAAACGCCCCGGACCGGCACGGTGAGGGCTTCACCGCACTTCACCCCCGGGGAGCGTCGAAACCCGAGACCCCGAATATTTCGGTGTAAAATGGTTCACATTAAGTGATGATTAGGAGACAATGTCGTGACTCAACACACCACTGACCCCGCTGCCGCCTCCACAGAAGCAGGTGGTTACAGCGTCGGCCAAGTCCTCACCGTCACCTGTGAAGCACCCGCCCACGGAGGCTCCTTCGTCGCCCGCACCGCAGAGGGCGTCATCTTCGTTCGCCACGGCGTTGTCGGCGAGCAGGCTCGCGTGCGCATCACCTCCATCGGCCCCAAGCGCCGCTACTACTTCGCGGACGTCATCGACGTTCCCGTACCCTCCCTCGCCCGCCGCCCCCACCCCTGGATTCAGGCCGATGCGCTCGCCAGCGCCGAGGAGCGCGCCGCCGCAACCGGTGTGCCAGAGCTGCTGGGCGGCATGGAGTACGGTCACCTCGCGCTGGATGAGCAGCGCCGCTACAAGACCGATATTGTGCGCACCCAGATTCACCGTCTGGGCGGCCTGCCGCTGACCTCTCCGCTGCTGACGAACCTGACCGTCGAGGAGCTGCCCCTGCGCGATAACTCCGAGGGGCTGTCGTGGCGAACCCGCGTGCGCTACGCCGTGGCCCGCGTGCGTGAGGAAAACGCAGAGGGCCGACCCGTCGTGACCTGGCGCGTCGCCATGCACCCGTACCACGCCTCCTCGCCGGTCCCGGTCGTTGATTTTCCGCTTGCGGCCAGGGAGTTGCGCGACCTGCACCTGGAGCAGCTGAACCTGCGCGGTGTGCGCGAGGTGGAGGCGACCGTCTCCTCCCGCGGCCGCGTGCTACTGCAATTCATCGTGGACCCGCGCTTCTCGATTGACGAGATTGCGCGCGCGGTGGAGGAGCAGGCCACCGAGGCCTGGGGACTGCTCGCCAAGCGTAAGGTGTCCCTCTACTTCACCCCGGAGTCGACCTCGAACGGCAAGCCCAGGCGCCGCCGCCCCGGCGCCTCCCACGCACCCTACCGCCGCGTGGAGGAAAGCGACCGCCTGCTCGGTGCCGGCCTACGTTCGGTGACCGAGGAAGTGACCTTCGGCCCCCGCCGCTTCAGCTACCAGGTCTCGGCCGGCGGATTCTGGCAGATTCACCGTTCGGCTCCTTCGACCATGATTGCGGCGATGCTGACCATGCTGCGCCCGCAGGAGGGCGAGTGCGCCCTCGACCTGTACGCCGGAGCGGGACTGTTCACCGCGGCCCTGGCCGATGCGGTGGGCCCCACCGGAACGGTCATCAGCATCGAGGGTTCTCCCGTGACCCACAAGGACGCCCGTTCCAACTTTGCGCCCGACGGATGCTCCCGCACCGATAACTCGGCGCAGACCCGCATCGAGGTGATTCGCGGTGACGTGGCGCGCCACCTGGTCGACCTGAAGACCGCCCGCGACTTCGAGCAGATTCCGCCGATTGACGCCGTGGTTCTGGACCCCTCGCGTGAGGGTGCCAACCGCACCACCCTGGAGCGCCTGGACGCTCTGGATCCCGGTCGCATCCTGTACGTGGCCTGCGACCCGGCGGCCCTGGGGCGCGACACCGGTATTCTGCGTGAACTCGGTTGGGATATGGTGCAGCTGCGGGCCTTCGACATGTACCCGAACACGCACCACGTTGAGAGCGTGGCGCTCTTCGAGCGTGCGCCGGCGAAGCCTCGCCCGCGTCGTCGCCGCAAGTAGGCGGCGGGTTAGCCGAGGCTCGTCCTTCGACAGAGGAGGGCGGGGCGCGGGCCGGCGTTCGATTGGCGGCAGACCTGCCCGGGGCGCCGTCGGAAAAGGGGAGAGCTCGTCTCACCTGACGGTGACGCGAATCTGATTTTTGGTCCCTTAAAAGGTAAAATCATTGGAGAACCAACGCACGGAATGAGCCGTGCCCTGAACCCTTGAGGAGTGTGGGTGTATGTCTGCTGAAAATGCGTCGCCGCAGGAGAACAACCCGAAGGCCGCCACCCCCGGAGCACCCACCGTAGATTACAGCCTTGGCGATGGCCACACGGCCCGCCTGCTGCCCGGCATCAAGGACCCCTCCGACCTGCGCAACCTGAGCTACGAGCAGCTGGAGGAGCTCTCCAACGAGATCCGCCAGTTCATCGTGACGAACGTTTCGGCAACCGGCGGCCACCTGGGCCCGAACCTGGGCGTTGTGGAGCTGACCCTCGGCATCCACCGCATTTTCGATTCCCCCAAGGACAACATCCTCTTTGACACCGGCCACCAGTCCTACGTGCACAAGCTCGTGACCGGCCGTCATGCGTTTAAGACTCTGCGCCAGAAGGGCGGCCTCTCGGGCTACCCCGACCGCAACGAGTCCAAGCACGATATTATCGCCTCCTCGCACGCCTCCAGCTCTATCTCCTGGGCCGACGGCATTTCGCGCGCCAACCGTATTAACGGTGAGGACGACCGCTACACCGTCGTGCTCATCGGCGACGGCGCGCTCACCGGCGGCATGGCCTGGGAGGCCGTGAACAACATCGCCGCCGACCGTAGCCGCAAGGTCGTAATCATCGTGAACGATAACGGCCGCTCCTACGCGCCCACCATCGGCGGTTTCGCTAACCAGCTTTCCGAGCTCAAGCACGGCGTGCAGCAGCAGGTGGACCGAGTTCGCCTGGACCACCGCTACGACCGTGCCCTCGACGCGGTGCGCGTGGGTCTGCAGCGGGGTGGCGCCCTGGGCCAGATGATTTACCGAGGCCTGCACGGCATGAAGGCCGGCATCAAGGATGTGGTGGTGCCCAAGGGTATCTTCGAGGAACTCGGCATGAAGTACGTTGGCCCCATCGACGGCCACGATCAGCAGGCTGTGGAGAACGCCCTGACCGCCGCGAAGAACTACGCGGGCCCGGTCATCGTGCACGCCATCACCGAGAAGGGCCACGGTTACGCGCCCGCCCGCGCGAACAAGGACGACCAGTTCCACGCGGTCGGCCCGATTGACCCGCTGACAGGTAATGCCGTCTCCAAGAGCACCGCCGAGTCCTGGACCAGCGTCTTTGGCCGTGAGATTGCAGATATTGCGGATGAGCAGGAGAACGTCGTCGGCATCACCGGCGCTATGCTCATTCCCGTGGGTCTGCGCGAGTTCCAGAAGCGCCACCCCGACCGCGTGATTGACGTGGGCATCGCCGAGCAGCACGCCATCGCCATGAGCGCGGGCCTCGCCTACGGCGGCATGCATCCGGTCGTCGCGCTCTACGCAACCTTCCTGAACCGCGGTTTCGACCAGCTGCTCATGGATGTGGCACTGCACAAGGCCGGCGTGACCGTGGTCCTGGACCGCTCCGGCATCACCGGCCCCGACGGCGCAAGCCACCACGGCATGTGGGACTTGGCGATGCTGCAGTTCATCCCCGGGCTGCACCTGGCCGCCCCGCGTGACGCCGCAACCCTGCGCGAGGAGCTGCGCGAAGCCGTAGCCATCAACGACGCACCCACCGTGATTCGCTACCCCAAGGGCTCCGTGGGCGAGGATATCCCCGCTATTGAGCGCCGCGCCGACGGCGTAGACGTTCTGGCCCGCACCGGCGAACCGCATCCCGAGACCGGCCAGCGCGACGTGCTCTTCGTGGCCGTGGGCGCCATGGCCCGCGTGGCCCTGGAGGTTTCCGAGATTCTGGCCTCAGAGGACATTGAGTCCACCGTGATTGACCCGCGCTGGATCATTCCCGTTCCCTCCTCCGTCGTGGAGCTGGCCCGTGACCACCGCATCGTGGTGACCATCGAGGACGGCGTGCGTTCCGGCGGTGTGGGTGCGCGCATCCGACAGGAGATGCGCGAGGCCGGCGTCGATACGGCCCTGAGCGAGCTGGGTCTGCCCGCCGAGTTCATCCCGCACGCATCGCGCGAGCAGATTCTGGAAGAGGTTGGCCTGACCCCCGAGCGAATCGCCGCGGATGTGCGTGCCCAGCTGGCCGGCGACAAGGTGCCCTTCGCCCGTGAGGAGGGCCAGAAGCCCCGCCACACCGCGTAGCCGTAACGCGTAAAAGCTAGATACGCGAAAAACCCAGCTACCCCGACCGGGTAGCTGGGTTTTCTGCGTTTTCAACGGTGCACTTCAAGAGCGTAATTCAACAGTGCACTTCAACGGCACACGAAACTAAAACGAGGCAGAGGCTGGCCCTAGCTGTTGTTTCCCACAAAGATACGGCCGTCTTTCACCTGCACCGAGTAGGTCTTCAGCGGGGTCTCCGCCGGGCCGTGCAGCACCGAACCGTCGGCGGTCGCGAACTCCGAACCATGGCAGGGGCACACGATGCGGTTCGAATCCTGCACCTGCAACTGGCACCCCTGGTGAGTGCACACGGGGCTGTACGCCTTGTACTGACCCTCGGACGGCTGGGCCACAATCACGGTCGTGGTGCCGCGGGTCAGCTTAGCGGCCTTACCCCCGCCCACCGAAGACGCGGCTGCCATATCCACGGTTCCGTCGGGCGCGGTCACCGTCGTGCCGCCGCCCTCGGCGCAGGAAGCCAGCGCCGCGGTGGAGGCCAGGGCCCCGGTCACCAGGGTTGCACGGCGCGAAAACAGACGGGACGAGGCCCTCTCGGCATCCGACGCAAGGTCGGTTTCGGCAGTCGCCGCGGGCTTCACCGAAGCGGACTGCTCCTGAACGCTCGCCTGCCGGCAGCAGGAACAATTCTGAGAAGTAGACATAAATCCTCTTTCGTTGAGCGAAAGCTAACCCAAATGCTTCGCGAATACCGGCGCGATCGCGGGGGCGACCAGGCCGGTCTGCCAGGGGCGTGCGCCGTAGGCGGCCAGCGCATCCCGCAGGGACTGCTCGTCGTGACGGGCCGGCGGCTCCCAGCACAGTCGACGCACGTAATCGGTCGTAATCAGGTTCTGCGCCGGAATCGTTAGGCGCTCGGAGAGGTCGTCAATCACCTGGCGAACCTCGGTAAACAGCGCAAGATTCTCGGGGCGCTTCGACTCCCACGCCTTCAGCGGGGGAGGGGCGGTCGAGGGCAGGGTGTACGGCACCGCGTTCTCGCCGCGGGCTGCGGATGCGATTGCGCGCACCCAGCGGGGACCCTCACGGCGCAGGCCGCGCGTCTGAAAACCGGGGATGGCCATCACGGCCGGCACGTTGCGGGGCATGGTGCGGGCCGCCTCAATCAACGCGGAATCGGGTAGTAGCCGCTTCGAATCGATGTCCTTCTTGCGGGCCAGCGAATCGCGTTCAACCCACAGGTTACGCAGCGCCGTCAGCTGTTTGACCGACCGCAGGGCCGTGCGGCCCTTCGTCTTGCGCCAACGCTCCGGCTGGTCCGTGGGGTCCTTCACCGGTGATGCGCACAGGTACGCAAACTCCTCTTGAGCGTACTGCAGCTTGCCCTGCTTGCGGAGTAGCTCCTCCAAGGCGTCGCGCAGGTCGATGAGCACGTCAACGTCCAGCAGCGCGTAGTTCAGCCACGACTCCGGCAGGGGACGGTGCGACCAGTCCTCCTTCGAATGCTTCTTCTCCAGCCTGTAGCCCAGAAGCTCCTCAACCGTCGCGCCCAGATTCACGCGTTTCAGGCCCGCCAGGCGAGCACCCAGCTCGGTATCGAATAGACGCTTGGGGCGCATGCCTAGCATGTCGAGGCTCGGGAAGTCCTGGATCGCCGCGTGAATCACCCATTCGGCGTCGGCCAGCGCATCATTAATGATTCGCAGGTCAGAGAAGGCTTCCGGATCGATCAGGTACAGCTTGTCCTCGCGCTTAAGCTGCACTAGGAACGCGCGCGAACCGTAACGGATACCCTGCGCGCGCTCGGTATCAACGGCCACCGGGCCGGAGGCCGCCGCCAGCGACTCGGCCGCACGGCGCAAACCGCTCTCGGTGTTAATCAGCGTGGGAATCGGTGTCGAAGGGGTGTTCAGCGGAACAACCTCGGGAACCTCAATATCCTGAAGGGTCAGCGAACCGTTCGCTTTAGCTGCGCTACTCATGGAACCATCCTCTTCTGACGCTCAGGTGTTGTACATGTAAATCGCCCCGGGCACGCCACACCGGCCCCCAAAGGCACTAGGCCATTCTACCCGTCCCGGCTGAGAGGCTCGAATTAGGGGAATTTGGGTGGCCCCGGGGCCGCTTCTGGATGCTATTCCTCTTCGGCCTTTTCGTTCTCGGCCGGAGTGAGGGTCAGGCACACCGAGTTAATGCAGTAGCGCAGGTCGGTGGGGGTGGGGTAGCCCTCACCCTCGAATACGTGGCCCAGGTGCGAGTCGCAGGCGGCGCATCGCACCTCGACGCGGCGCATGCCGAACGTCGTGTCTTCCAGGTAGCGCACGCGGTCCTCGGCCAGGGGAGCGAAGAACGACGGCCAGCCGCAGTGCGAGTCGAACTTCTGGTCCGAGCGGAACAGCTCCGTGCCGCAGGCCCGGCAGGAGTAGATGCCTTCGGTGTGTGTGTTCCAGTACTCGCCCGTGAAGGGACGCTCCGTGCCGCCCTCGCGCAGCACCGCATATTCTTCGGGGCGGAGGACTTCACGCCAATTCTTTGCGATGGTGCCGACACCCGGCAACGAGTTACCCATGGGATTCTCCTTTAAATCGTTGATCTGTACACATGCATAACGCGGCGGTGGAGGAGTATATTTCCTCAACCGCCGCGGTGCGCTGCCTGTTCCGATATGTTCTGTCGCGGGGCAGCACGAGGCTGTTAGGCGCGGATATCTGCGTACTTTCCGTTGGTGAGCTTCAGCAGGTCGTCGGGGGCGAGCTCGACGTCCAGTCCACGCTTGCCTCCGGACACCATGATGATATCGAAGAGCTGGGCGCTTTCGTCCAGGAGGGTAGGGGAGGGGGTCTTCTGGCCCAGCGGGGAGATGCCGCCGACCACGTAGCCGGTGCGGCGTTCGGCGACCTTCGGGTCGCACATGGAGGCGTTCTTCCAGCCGAGGGCTGCGGCGGCGGCCTTCACGTTGAGCTTGCCGGAGACGGGGACGATTGCGACGGCGAATTCCTTTTCGTGCACGATGAGCAGGGTCTTGAAGACCTGTTCCTCGGATGCGCCGAGGTTCTTCGCAGCCTCTTCGCCGAAGGAGGTGACGCCCTCGGTGTGCTCGTATTCGCGCATCTGGAAGGGGGTGTTCGTCTCGGTCAGCAGTGCTACGGCGGCGGTTGCTGCGCCGCTCTTCTTACCTTTAGTTTTCTTAGCCATAGACACCATTTTACGGAAGTCACCATGCGCCGTTACGCGCCGAGAAGCCACATGTGTTTCGAAAAGCCACGAAAGAAGTGGCTTCTCGGCAAACATGTGGCTTCTCAATGGTTATGGGGTTATTTCAGTAGCCCTTTTTCCTTCAGCTGCTCTTGAGAAAGCGAGCCAACGACAGTCCAAAATCCATCTGATTTGTCTACGTTCTGAGGTAGCCTTTAGGCTCCCTTTTTTCTTAGTAAATACCGATGAGTAATTGCATGCCAAGACTAGTCAGGATGATAGCAATCCAGCAAAGGGCTCCAAGAAGAATGGATTTTCCACTGGATTTGATCATAGCAATGAGGTTGGTTTTGAGACCAATAGCACTCATAGCCATGATGATGAAGAATATGGAGAGTTGTTTGAGAGGTGAAAAGAAGCTAGTGCTGACACCGAAAGATGTGAGAAGAGTAGTTAGCAGAGAAGCTAGGATAAAGTAGAGAATGAAAACGGGGAAGATTTTTTTAAGCTTCACTCCTTGGTTGTCGCCTTGTTGACGGCTTTGCCAATAATAGGAGAGGAAGAGAACGATAGGGATAATAGCTAGAGTACGTGTCAGCTTGACAATAGTTGCAGGCTCAAGAGTGTTTGCATTGTAAAGACTATCCCAGGCACTAGCAGTAGCTGTCACAGAGGAAGTATCGTTGACCGCAGTACCCGCAAAGAGAGCAAAACCTTCGTTGGAAAGATGGAGCCAAGAACCTAGAGTTGGAAAGATAAGAGCTGCCAAGACATTGAAGAAAAAGATAACAGAAATGGCTTGGGCTACTTCTTTTTCCTTGGCGTGAATAACAGGAGCAGTCGCTGCAATGGCAGAACCGCCACAGATAGAAGATCCAACTCCAATCAAGGTAGCTAGCTTTGTATCAAGCTTAAAAAAGCGTTGGAAAAAGAAAGCTATAATCAAAGCAATTGAAATAGTTGAAAGGATAACAGGAAGGGAAGATTTCCAACTGCGAAAACTTGTGAGATATTGAGTCCAAACCCAAGCAAAATAACAGCATACTGAAGCAGTTTTTTAGAGCTATAAGTCAAACCGGCATCCAGTTGTGCATAGGAAGCGAGAAAGGGATGGAGAATCATTCCGATAAAAATGGCGAAAACAGGTGCTCCCACAACAGGCAGAAATCCTCCTAAAACCCAAGAGATGATAGAAATGATCAGACAGACTGACAATCCTGCCCAATTTTTTGATAGAAATGACATAAAAACCTCCGAAAATAAACACTCCTTATTATAATCTTATTTGTTAGAAAAATAAAATAGAAAGTAGGAATGCAGACCCAGCCCGGGGAACGCGCCACCTCAGCCTCCGCGCTGATAAAGGCCTTCGATATCCTTGAGGAACTTAATATCCTTCTCGTAGGTATCCAGCATATAGGGCCATACATACTGCATGTCACCGGTCTGAATACCGTAGTTACGGGCTCTGACCCAATCGGTCATCATCTCACGAAGACCAGCAAAGGTTTCAGGGTACTGTTGCGGCTTAGCCTTCGGAAGAGGGACGTTTTGAGCTATACCATATGCATCAGCTTTGCGGTACTCGCCGTCGGGTGCCTTTGATCCGCCGGAATAGCCGCGGTAATGACCGGGCTCGGAGTAGCGGAAGCAGAAGTAGCGTTAGATGCTGCCGCAGACGCCGAGGCGGTTTCGCTCGGCGCTGCGGAGGTGGTGGCTGCCGCCTCGTTATTTGCCTGATGGCCGCATGCCGCAAGCAGGGCACCAAGACCCAGAAGGGTACCGCCGCTCAGCATTGCGCGGCGGGTAAAAAGGTTGGAAGTCATGGAATTGTATTCCTCATATCGGTGTGGTGTGTGAAGAGATGGGGGGCTGGTTAGAAACCGGAAGACTAACCAACCGAAGGGAAGAACCCCGATAGATGAGAAGCCACATGTGTTTCGAAAAGCCACCAAAGAAGTGGCTTCTCGGCAAACATGTGGCTTCTCAACGTAAGACCCGCGGCGGACTTTACATGTCGGGCCAGTCACGGTGCAACGAATACTCTGTGTCCCCGTCACCGCTGTCGTTTAGATGCCAACGCTGACCGGTACGGATATCGGCCTTGCGCAGACGCGGGTTCGGGTTATCCTTTTTACCCATGGTGGGGTCGTTCTTGCAGCCCCAACGAGTATCGTCTTCATCGCAGGAGCCGCCGACGCGTCCTACATCAACCCACCACACACGCACCAGCAGCGGGTCAACGGTATCTTTCGTCAACACAACATCCAACGCCTGCCAATCGCCGCCGTTCACACGGAAACGACCAGAGTATGACACCGTTGCGTAGGCATGGAAATTACCCGAACGC
>NZ_KV830876.1:0-314 GCF_001836905.1 Rothia sp. HMSC062F03
ATCCAGGCCCCTGTTTTGAAGCAGTCCTACAACCTCGGCACCGGCCTCGGCGAAAACAACCCCAACGTCTACAAGAACCAAGCCGTCAACTTCTACGTCGACGCACCCACCGCACATTGGGAAGGCGACCTCATGATCGGCCACGTAGAAATCGAATCCTACCCCACCCAGATGACCATCCAATACGGCAACGGTGACGAGGATACTTTCTACACCATGGGTAAGCCGGTTAGCAGGGCACGCGGTGAAGAGTCACGCAAGACCGCCACCAGTTATGTGTATAAGCGTTCGGGTAATTTCCATGCCTACGCAAC
>NZ_KV830877.1:0-1306 GCF_001836905.1 Rothia sp. HMSC062F03
AAAAGATCATTGCCACAACTTCGGCGGTGTACTTGAGCCCCGCTACATTATCGGCGCAGAATCACTTGACCAGTGAGCTGTTACGCACTCTTTCAAGGGTGGCTGCTTCTAAGCCAACCTCCTGGTTGTCTAAGCAACTCCACATCCTTTCCCACTTAGCACACGCTTAGGGGCCTTAGTTGGTGGTCTGGGCTGTTTCCCTCTCGACAATGAAGCTTATCCCCCACTGTCTCACTGCTACGCTCTCACTTACCGGCATTCGGAGTTTAGCTGACGTCAGTAACCCGTGAAGGCCCATCGGCCATCCAGTAGCTCTACCTCCGGCAAGAAACACGTAACGCTGCACCTAAATGCATTTCGGGGAGAACCAGCTATCACAGAGTTTGATTGGCCTTTCACCCCTATCCACAGCTCATCCCCTCCATTTTCAACTGAAGTGGGTTCGGTCCTCCACGACGTCTTACCGTCGCTTCAACCTGGCCATGGATAGATCACTCCGCTTCGGGTCTAGGTCATGCCACTCAAACGCCCTATTCAGACTCGCTTTCGCTACGGATACCCCACACGGGTTAACCTCGCGACATAACACTAACTCGCAGGCTCATTCTTCAAAAGGCACGCTGTCACCCCAAAAGGCTCCAACGGCTTGTAAGCACACGGTTTCAGGTACTATTTCACTCCCCTCCCGGGGTACTTTTCACCATTCCCTCACGGTACTGATTCACTATCGGTCACTAAGAAGTATTTAGACTTACCAGGTGGTCCTGGCAGATTCACACGAGATTCCACGAGCCCCGTGCTACTCGGGTGGCCACACCACGGACAGAACAATTTCGATTACGGGACTCTCACCCTCTACGGCCGACCATTCCAAGTCGTTCACCTACCATCCTGAACATCATGCCGGCAGCCAGTTAGAACTACCACTGTGACTCCCACAACCCCCATGATGCAACGCCTAACCGCTATCACACACCACAGGTTTAGTCTCTTCCGCTTTCGCTCGCCACTACTCACAGAATCATTACTTTATTTTCTCTTCCTGCGGGTACTGAGATGTTTCACTTCCCCGCGTTCCCCCCAACCAGCCTATACATTCAGCTGGCGGTAACTCACCATGAAGATGAGCCAGGTTTCCCCATTCGGAAATCCTCGGATCACAGCCCAGTTATCGGCTCCCCGAGGCTTATCGCAGATTCACACGTCCTTCATCGGCTCTTAATGCCAAGGCATCCACCGTGTGCCCTTAATAACTTACACACAATCAAGAAAAATAAGAATCTAAAATCAACAATCAAACCAACAC
>NZ_KV830878.1:0-2721 GCF_001836905.1 Rothia sp. HMSC062F03
CGAGGTGCCGCGATATTCGAGGCTTCTTATGGATTTTAGTTCGTGACCGAGCTGATCTTCGTCGGCTTCACAGGTTCCTTAGGGACGCCCACGCCGCCTTCCACGGGGGCGGGAAGCTTGGGGGTTTCCAGGGTGTTAATGAGGTCCTTGGGCACATCGCCCTGGTGGTAGGAAATATAGACGGTACCGCTCCCCTTGACCGCGATGCGTTCGCCGTCAGGCTTAATCCTGATCCAGGAACCGTCGGTGTCCACTAGCTCCGCCTCACCGTTGGCCCTTGCACGGCTCCAGCTACCGTCATTCTTGATGCGGATGATGTACTCGTTGTCCTTCCCCGCAACCAAAGTGACCTTGTTCCTTTCTGAGGTGTAGGTCTTACCATCGGCGTTTTCACCCTTAACGACGCTACGGGTCCCCTCAGCGATAGAGACTGAATTGGCGTACGTTTTGTAGAGGTCCATGGCCAGCTTCCGCGACTCGGCAGCCCCGTCCTCATCCGTTGAGTCGCTGCTAGCGGTCTCCCGGGCAGAGGCGCTCGAGGAGGGCTTAGAAGAGCTCTCGCTACTTGCGGAGGGGGATTCGCTGGCAGATTGTGAGTCCTCTGCGGAGGGCGAGGCAGAGGGTGAGGCGGAGGCGCTTGCCGATGCGGAATCACGGGAGGCTACGGGGGCCTTCACCGCGGGGGCGCAGGCGGCCAGGCCGAGCAGGCTTGCCAGGCTTAGAGACAATACAGCAATAGACTTCTTCACGGAGACATTCTCTTTCCGTCAAGCGTCGTAACCCGGTCACGACGCCGTGTATGGGTGTAGCTGACGTGCCCTGTCTGGGGCACGGCACCATCCTAGCACCGTTCCCTGGGAAAAGTCTGGGCTCCGGCGGCGCTCTCTAAACCCGAAATACCGGGGAAAAATACCGGAAGCCGAGAGCACACGTACGAGAACGCCCCGCACGCATCCACGGGGATACGTACGGGGCGAACGGGTCTAGTCAGTCGCCGGTTATGGCGATGGGTGCTGCTAGTTCGTTGCCACGCTGCTCGGCGTGACGGGGGTCTTCGGAGCGGGGAAATCTCCCACCGGAGCCGGGGTCTTGGGCACCTCCAGGGACTGGTAGTCAGTCGAAACCTCGAAGGTCTTGATATTCACGATGGAAGTTGCGCCGTTCTCATCAATATGAGCCACTTCGCCGTTGGTCTTGAAGAGGGCCCAGGAGCCCTTCGCGTCCACGGTGACGACCTCGCCCTCGGGAGTCACGCGTAGCCAGCTGCCGTTGTTCTGAACGGCGATGTAGTTACCGTTCTTGGCCTCGACAATAGCGATGCTTCCGTCAGAGGCGGTGTACACGTTGCCATCGGCGTTCGTAGTCTTCTTGGCGCTCGGGTCCTTCTTAGCCTCTTCGACAGCCTCCTTGTAGGTCTCGTAGACCTTCGGGCCGTAGCTGCTATCGCTGGCGCCATTGGGCAGGGCGGGATTAGCCGACGAACCGCTCGCCTGGGTCTCTGATCCCTTGGTGGAGGACTTGGCGGAGGAGCTCGAAGTCGACTCAGCCTTAGCGGAGGAAGAGCTAGAGGAGCTAGTGGATTCGGAGGAGGCGCTGGAGGAGCTCGAGCTATTCGCGCTTGCAGAGGCGGTAGCGGAGACAGAAGCGCTGGAGGATGCGCTCTGGCTACTATCCGGGCTCTTCGGGGAGGACCCACAGGCAGCCAGGCCGAGCAGGCCTGCTAGGCTCAGAGACAGTACAGCAATAGACTTCTTCACGGCGGATTTCTCTTTCCGTCATGCGTCGCGACATCATCGCGACGCTGTGTATAAATGTGGTTGGTGACACCCGTTTTTGGGCGCGTCCATATATTAGCACCGTTACCTGGGAAGCGTCTGACCCTCATTCTTCCCTTGAACGTAGAAATACCCCGAACGCATCACGGTCGGATGCGCACGGGGCGCTGGCGTCCCTATTCTGGTGGGCTGTTCGGCCCAGGGGCAGGGGCTAGTTTTTACTTGGCACCTGCAACCTCGGAGAGGTCACCGATCTTGGTGGGCTTGACCGGGGTCTTAGCGGTGCCGCTGAAGCCGTCGATACGACCCGGTGCCTTCGGAGTTTCGATGCTGGAGACGTCGGTCGCCTGCTCGAAGGTCTTGGTGTTCAGCACGGATGCGGTGCCATCTGCCTTAACGACGGTGTAGAGGTTGTCCTTGGGGTTGGTCTTAATCCAGGAGCCGTCCTCGCTCACGACGATGGTTACACCATTGGAGTCAATGCTGGTCCACACGCCGTTATTCTGGATGCTGACAATAGCGCCGTCCTTGGATTCGAAGCCAGCGAGTTTATCGGTGTAGTAGACGGTGCCGTCGCTGGTCTGCACCTTCTTCACACCGGCCTCGTTCTTGAACGCGTTCAGGGCTTCCTTGCTGGCGGTATAGCCGTCGGAGGCTACCTGCTGGGCGGACCCTTCGCCCTTCTTGAGTGCTTCGGTTGCTTCGCTGGGCAGACCGCTGGGGGCGCTGATGGTGCCCTGGGTGGTCTTGGTTTCTGCCTTGGTGGTTTCAGCTGCTGCGGAGGTGGTGCTGCCGCTGGTTGCTGCTGCGGAGGTGCTTGCGGGTGCAGAGGCAGTTGCGGAAGCGGTTGCAGAAGCGGACGCGCTTGCCGATGCGGAGGAGCCGGAGTTGGTGCCGGAGTTGCCGCCGCAGGCTGCGAGGCCGAGGGCACCGGCAATGGTCAGGG
>NZ_KV830879.1:0-75670 GCF_001836905.1 Rothia sp. HMSC062F03
GGCCCGTGAACTGAGGTTCACGGGCCGCCACGCATATTCTATATTGGCTATATAATCCCGTCAGGCATGTTAAGCCGGGGTGGATTCCGTATCCGCTGCTTCGGGAGCCACAGCGTCCAAAGGTTCAACGTTACGTGGCTTCGTGAAACGCTGCAGCAGATACTGCATCGTGTAATTACCGAGCGCCACACCCGAGGCCATCGCCACCGCAATCGAGGCCGCCGTAATCATGTTCTGCATACCCAGAATCACGTCGGTCTCAACCGTCAGCAGGTACATGCCGCGGAAGAACGACAGACCCGGCAGCAGGAACGTAATCGCGGGAATCGAAAAGATGGCCTGCGGCACGTGCAGTCGGTACGCAAAATACGTACTCAACGCACCAATCACAACCGCCGCACACGCCGTCGGACCGCGACCCGTGCTTGGGCCGGCCAGAATATCATAGCTGTAATAAGCCGCCAGACCGCAGGTGGTGATGAGCATCAGCCACCCAACCTTCACCAGCTTCGTCTGCAGGGTAATCGCGAAGGTCGCCGTCGCAATCAGGAAGAAAAACGACGCAACGAGCGGGGTCGTCGGTTGGAAGCGCAGCTGCTCAATATCCAGGGTCGGGCCATTGAAAATATTAATAGCGCTCACCGCCGTCGCGATGCCGACCACCAGGCCCAAGAAGCTCATACCCGTCGACACGAAGCGGCCCGCGGCCGTCACCGGGAAACCGTTAATCGCGTCCTGCACGGCACCCACCAGGCGGGGGGTTGGCAAAAACATAATCATGCCCGCTGCAACCACCAGGGGTGCCGAAATCGGTTCCCCCGGACGCTGCAGAATCGAACCGTCGCCACCCAGCCAAATCGCCAGGAAGGTCATCAGGCCCGCGCTGGCTGCCATGCGGAAGAACGCCGGGATACCGATTGAGCTTAGCCACTGAATCAGCAAGTACACCGGAATAAAGATGATGGCCGCGCTCAGAGCCGTGGAGAAGCTCGCACCCAGCGCCGCGGTCAGCGTCGCGGCGCAGGCCAGGTTTGCCAGCCACACGACCAGCGGCGGGAAGGGCTTGGGTCGGTGCGTAATCTGGCTCAGCTTTAGGTCGGCAATCTCAAGGGTCATGCCGCCTCGCGTAATTTTGTAAATCAGGCCGTACACCTCGGAGAGCGCCTCATAGTTCTCCGTAGAAGAACGCACCACGCGCACAAGCGTGTGGGTAAAGCGCTCGTCCGCGTTCGCGTTGCGCTTGGCAATGCGGGACTCCATGTAGATATCCGGGTCCGAGGTGTAGTTGATGGTCACCGACTGGTTGGTAATATCAACGTCCACCGAATCCAGCCCGTACGCGGAAGAGACCGCGATGATGGCCGAGTCCACGTCCATAGCATCGGCACCGTAGTGGAACATCGCCTCCGCCAAACGCAGGGTGAAGTTCAGGGTATCGCGGGCGTATTCCTTCTCGCGACGGAAGGCCTCACGGCGCTCGTGCTCCTGAGTACGAATGGTCGGCACGAACTGCCGCTGGGCGATGCGAGCGGCACCGCGCGGCGCGTCGGGAGCCGCCTCCTCGGTACGCACAAAAGAACGTAGGTGGCGCGTACCCCAGCGACCGCCGGTACCGCGGCCTCGCGCTCCTCGTACGTTCCGACCCACGAGGGGCACGGCGGTCGTCGCCGCCGAGACGGGGCCGGTCTTGGGCACCGCGGCAGAGGCCGTATCGAGGCCGTAACGCTGCGCGGCCTGGGAGTTCGGAACCTGAGGAATCATGCCGGTCATGGGAACCGGCTGGGAGGGGCGCGTCAGAGCCG
Source organism: Rothia sp. HMSC062F03 (assembly GCF_001836905.1). NCBI lineage: Bacteria > Bacillati > Actinomycetota > Actinomycetes > Micrococcales > Micrococcaceae > Rothia > Rothia sp. HMSC062F03. Next base: position 1,803 of record NZ_KV830879.1, read on the forward strand.
CCTCAGTCACCACGTTGCTGGCAGTTACGGGATGCGCTTCGCTGCGGTATGCGTCCAGTTCATCCTCGGGGGTGAGGGACGGGTCAATGAGGGTACGGGCACCGTGGTCGAGCTCGGCAGGCTCCTCCTGCGGGGCGGATACCTCGTCCGGGACGGTAGAAATACCAACCTGCGCGGCTACGTCGTGCAGAACATCGCTCACGGCGTGCGCCTGCACGGTCCCCGTCTCTTCGGAGGTGTTCTGCTGCGCCAGGACGCGGCGCAGGCGCTCGTCAGCAACCTGATCGAGGGAGACCAGGGGAAACCCGCCCTTGCCTGCGACGTAACCCGCTGTGATCGCGGGGACGGCCTCTTCCGAGGCGCTATTCCGGGTGTTATCCGGCTCTCCCGGCTGAGCCTGCGCCTCGCCTGCATGCGACGCGTTCCGCGCTCCGGCTCGTACCTCCGAAGGCGCGGGAGTATTCCTCGATTCTGCCAATGTCCCCTCCCGTTTAGACAGTGCCCCTATAGTCTAACAAGGGAGCGACGCGAGGGGTACACCCTCGTGAGCAGGTCCCGAAATCAAATTCTCCACCCCTCCGCCCGGCCCGTTTTCTTCGGCTGTTCGCGGTCTGCCTCCCCTCGGCGAAGAACGCGGGCAACAAAATATCCCGCCACCTCAGTGACGGGATATTTACGCATTGTGTGCTCGTTTCCGCACCCGTGGGCGACGGAATACGGCAACCCGGCCGGGGCCGAGGTTAATTACTCAGCGTCGTGGTCGGTCTCGAGGATCTTAACCAGCGAGTCCAGAGCCTCTTCAGCACCCTCACCCTCAGCACGCAGAACGACAACATCGCCGTGCTTTGCGCCCAGGGACATCAGGGACAGGATGGATGCTGCATCCATAGCCTCATCGGCGGGCTCGCCCTTAGCTGCGATGGTGACCTCGACGGGGAGGTCGCCAGCTGCCTCAGCGAAAATTGCTGCCGGACGTGCGTGCAGGCCGACACGGCTTGCGATAGTGGCTTCGCGCTCTGCCATTATGTTTCTCCTTTGATTCAGGAACCGAAATAATCTCGGAACCTATTCTAGATGAACGGGGCGCGTTAGGACCCGCCCTTACCCTATAAATTGTACCGGTTAGCCCTGCGCTAACAAACATAAAAATGCCGGGTGCAGAAATAATCTCTGCACCCGGCATTGTAGGTGTGTCGGCTCATGGGCCGAGCGGTTCAGCGACCATCCGACGGTGAGGAAGCCGCGAACCCTAGCGACTCTTGATTAGAGGCCCAGCTCGTCCAGAATCGGCAGAGCCTTGCGTGCGCTCTCCTTCGCCTCGGCAGAGGAAATCTGCTGCAGGGCGATAGCGGCAATCTGCTGTGCCTTCTCCTTGGTGACGGACTTCAGCACGGCGGCCACGGCGGGGATAGCGCCGGCGTTCATGGACAGGGTATCAACGCCCAGACCAATCAGAACAACAGCCAGAGCCGGGTCGGCTGCGGCCTCGCCACAGACGCTCACGTACTTCTTCTTGCCGGCGGTGACCGATGCACGCTGAGCACCCTCAACGGTCATCTTGATCATCTTCAGCACCGCGGGCTGCCAGGGGTTGTTCAGGTGAGCCAAATCGCCCAGCAGGCGGTCAGCCGCCATGGTGTACTGGGTCAGGTCGTTGGTACCGATGGACACGAAGTCCACCTCGCCCAGGATTGCCTCGGCGTTCATCACGGCTGCGGGGGTCTCAACCATCACACCGTGAACGGGCAGGCCAATCTCCTTGAGCATGTTCGCGAAGTTGCGAGCCTCGGAGGTGGTCGAAATCATCGGGGCCATAACCCAAATGTCGGCGTCGGAATCCTCCGAAGCGGCCTTGATAGCCTGCAGCTGGCGGGTCAGAACGCCCGGCACGGTCCAGTCGGTACGGAAACCGCGGACACCCAGTGCGGGGTTCTCCTCGGGGTTCACGTTCAGGAACGGTAGGGGCTTGTCGGCGCCGGCGTCCAGGGTACGAACCACGATGTGCTTGCCGGGGAATGCGTCAAACACGGACTTGTAGGTCTTAGCCTGAGTCTCGATGGAGGGCTCAGCGTCGTGGCCCAGGAAGCCGAACTCGGTGCGGAGCAGGCCAACACCCTCAGCCTTCAGGCTTGCAGCCTTTTCAGCGGACTTGCCGTCACCAACGTTTGCGTACAGCTCAACGCGGGTGCCGTCAGCCAGCACGCCCTGGCCGTCAAAGTCAGCGACGGGCTTACGGTTTGCGTACTTGATTGCTGCTTCGCGGTCAGCGTCGGTGGGCTCGGTGTCAACGATGCCTTCGTTGGAGTCCACGTAGACGATGGTGCCGTCAGCAATCTCGGTCACGCCCTTGGCCGCCACAATAGCGGGCAGGCCCAGGCCGCGAGCCAGAATAGCGGTGTGTGCCTGGGGGCCACCGTCAGAGGTAATCAGGGCGATAACCTTCTCGGGGTCCAGGGTTGCGGTGTCGGCCGGTGCCAGGTCGATCGCGGCCAGGATGAACGGCTCATCAGAAACGGGGATGCCGGGAGCCTGCTGACCGGTCAGCTCAGCAACAATGCGGGCACGAACGTCGTGGATGTCGGTCACGCGCTCAGCCATGTAGCCGCCCAGGGCAGCCATCTGGTCAGCGAAGGAGGTTGCCGCCTCCCAAATAGCGCGCTCGGGGGCCATCTCCTGGGTCTCGACCAGCTTGATAGCACTCTTGATGAGTGCACGGTCGGTAGCCATCTGAGAGGTGGACTTCAGAACAGCCTTACCGTCACGGCTAGCGTGCTCTGCGCGAGCCAGCAGGTCTTCCTTAACGCGGACCGAAGCGTCCTTGATGCGCTGCGCTGCTGCCTCGGCGGTCTCACTGCTCAGACGCAGGCCGTCCTTGGGCTCTTCAATGGGCTTGGGCATCTGAAGAACCGGGCCAATCACGCGACCGGCGTAGACGCCGACGCCCTTGTAGGTAGTCATGGGATTCATATCCTATCTGTGGGTTCTCTACAGTGTAACGCGTTCTATTCGCGCTGTCCTCTGTAGTTGCGAGTCAATCAGAAGATGAGGTCTACGGTTTAGGCGGATGCCTTGGAACGGGCACCCATGGACTTCAGCACAACGTACACCAGAGCCGATAGCACGGTACCGGCCAGCACGGCCACGAAGAACATCAGCGGGTTCTGCGCCAGACCAATAATCCAGATACCGCCGTGCGGTGCCGGAGAGGCCACGTGAGCGCTCATCGAGATGGCACCGGCGAGGGCACCACCCACAATGGTCGAGGGGATGACACGGGCGGGATCAGCCGAGGCGAAGGGAATAGCACCCTCGGAGATGAAGGATGCACCCAGCAACCAGGCGGCCTTGCCGTTCTCGCGCTCGGCCTCGCTGAAGAGCTTGGGGCGCAGGGTGGTGGCCAGGGCCATGGCCAGCGGCGGGACCATACCCGAGATGATGACGGCGGCCATGATTTCCTGGTTCACGGTCGCACCCGAGGACAGGCCGGCGGTTGCGAAGAGGTAAGCAGCCTTGTTGATGGGGCCACCCAGGTCAGAAGCCATCATGGCACCCAGGATCAGGCCGAGCAGCAGAGCGGAACCACCAGACATGGAGGTCAGCCAATTCTGCAGGGTGGTCATAACCCAAGCCAGGGGCGCACCGAGCAGCAGGTACATTGCCAGGCCGGTCACCAGCGAAGTCACGAGCGGAGTGATGACCACGGGCATCATGGAACCCAACCAGCGGGGCAGCTTCAGGGTGCCCAGAGCGTACGCAATCAGACCGGCGAGGATACCGCCGACGATACCGCCGAGGAAGCCCGCGTTCACCGCAAGAGCCACCGAACCGGCAATGAAGCCCGGAGCAATACCGGGACGCTGAGCCAGACCGTACGCAATGTACGCGGCAAGAGCCGGAACCATCAGGCTCAGACCGAAACCACCGATGGTCTGCAGCACGGCACCCAGGTACAGGGTCCAGTGCACGTCACCCAGGTTGAACAGGGTTGCCGAACCCAGAATTGCCTTGGTGTCCACGTCGCCAAGGTTCGGCATGGTGATGGCCTCGAAGACGAAGCCGAGGGCCACCAGAATACCGCCGGCGGCGACGAACGGAATCATGTAGGAGATACCGGTCATCACGGCCTTGTAGATGCGCGAGCCCCAGGCACCCTCGGAGGCGCCGGCGCTGTCATCGGAGGTGGATGCGGCGGCGGCCACGCGGGCACCGTTCGGGTTCTCGGCCTCGGCCAAGGCCTCAGCGATCATTTTCTTCGGCTCGTCGATACCGCGCTTGACGGGGGACTCCACGAAGGGCTTACCGGCGAAGCGGTTGCGGTCACGCACATTCACCGACACGGCAAAAATCACGGCGTCGGCGGCGTCAATATCGGCCTGGCTCAGGGTTTCGTTGCCCGAGGAGCCCTGGGTCTCAACCTTCAGGTCGTAGCCGAGTTCCTCGGCGGCGTACTTGAGGGCGTCGGCGGCCATGTAGGTGTGGGCGATACCGGTGGGGCACGCGGTCACCGCGACAATCTTCTTCACGGCCGGCGCGCTTTCAGATGCCTTCGGGGCTTCCTTCTCGGCAGCGGCGGGGGCGGCGTGCGCAGCCTCGGCGGGCTTAGCCTCCGCCTTCTTCTCGCCCACGCCCAGCGCACCGTTCACCAGGTCCACGACCTCATCGGCGGACGAAGCCTCACGCAGGGCGGCGGTGAAGCTCTTCTTCATGAGGGAGCGTGCCAGAGTGGACAGCAGCTTCAGGTGTGCCTGGTCAGCGCCGTCGGGTGCAGCAATGAAGAAAATCAGGTCGGCGGGGCCGTCCTTTGCACCGAACGAAACGGCGGGGTTGGGGCGTGCCATGGCCAGGGTCGGCTCGGTGACGGCGGCGCTACGGCAGTGCGGAATCGCAATACCGCCGGGGATGCCGGTGTCGGTCTTGGATTCGCGTGCCTCGGCAGCCGCGTAGAGCTGCTCGAAGTCGGTCGCGCGGCCGGCCTTGACGACAGCTTCGGCAAGCTTGGCGATGACGTCGAATCGGGTGTCGCCGAGATTCTCGTCCAGTAGGACGAGATCCGCGGTGATCAGATCGGACATGTTCTCTCCTCGGGTTGGAGTGGAGGCGGGATGCTCCGGCGGGAACGCCCTCCTCCTGTGTTTTAAGTGTGTGCAGAGCCTTGGACAAATATTCTCAAATTAGAATATTTACGTCGGTGGTGCTTCGCTCCTCGTCAGAGCTGAATCTGACGGACAGTAACCTTCTCGGGGGTGGTCTGATCCAGCGAGGGCATACGGGTACCGGGCAGGGCCGCCGCGGCAGAACCGTGGGCCACCGCCTGAACCAGGCAACCGGGCGCATCCGCGCCGCGAGTATGCGCGATCAAGAAGCCCGAGAGCGAAGAGTCACCGGCACCCACAGTGCTACGCACCTGAATCGGCTCGTGCACGGCGTGCCAGATACCTTCCTCGGTCACGAGCACCGCGCCGCCGCCGCCCAGGGTGGCCAACACGTACTCGATGCCGTCGCCAAGCAGCTTCTGAGCGGTGCGGGCGGTCAGCTCGGGGCTGGCCTCCAGCTCCTCCCAATTATCGCTACCGGTCAGCTGGGCTAGCTCCTCGGAGTTGGGCTTAATCAGCGTGGGCTTGTGCTCACCCGCAACGGTCGCAATCAGTGGCGCCTCAGAAGTATCAATAGCAATCTTGCCCGCGTAACCGGAGGCGCGTAGGGCCGCCACCAGCTCGGAATAGTAGGTGGGCTCTAGACCCGGCGGAAGAGAGCCGGCCAGGACCACCCATTCGGCTCCCTTGGAACGCTCAACCACCAGGGCGTCCAGCTTCTCGCGCAGCTGCGCATCAAAGTGGGTGCCGGGAGCATTCAGCTTGGTGGTGGTGCCATCGGGGTCCACCACGGTGATGTTCGAGCGAATCGGCTCACCGGTCGGCAGGTTCGCAAACTCGACATCCACCGCAGACAGAGCGGTCAGCACCGGGTCGGTGGACTCGCCGGGCACAATAGCCACGGTCGGAACACCGGAAACCTGCAGCGCGCGAGAAATATTCACGCCCTTGCCGCCCGGATCCTGTACGGCACCGACAGCACGCTGCACGGCGCCGTGGGCCAGGGGCGCGCCGAGCTCAATCGTGCGGTCCAGGCTGGGGTTGGCGGTCAGAGTAATAATCATTAGGCAATCACAATCTCAACATTGGCGGCCTCGAGCGCCTGGCGAAGGGCGCCCTCGGGCTCGCGATCGGTAATGAGGGTGTCAATATCCTCAAATCCAGCGAAGCGGACCAGGGACTCCTGGCCAAACTTCGCGGAGTCACAGAGCAGGACCACGCGACGGGCGGACTTGCAGATTGCAGTCTTAACGATTGCCTCGTTCATGCCGGGAGTGGAGATGCCAAAGTGCGGCTCGATGCCGTTGGCACCGATAAACGCAATATCGGGGCGCATCGTGCCGAAGTGCTCGGCCGCGCGGGCGCCGACGGCGGCCCAGGTCATCTTACGCAGCTGACCGCCCACCAGCTCGAGGGTTACGCCCTCGGCCTCGGCGAGCTTAACTGCAATATGCAGTGCGTGGGTGATGATGATGCGGTCGTTGCCGGTCTTAAGGCTGAAGTTCTCGGCGCCGATGTGGTCGGCGAGAATCTCGATGGTGGAACCCGCGTCCAGCACGATGGAACCCGACTCAGAATCGCGTAGCATCTGGTACGCCTTGGTAGCGATGCGACGCTTCTCCGGGGTGTTCATGCCCTGGCGGGAGGAAATAGACGATTCCAGAGAGGTGGACTGCTCGATGGTCACCGCGCCACCGTGGACGCGGCGAAGCTTGCCGGCCTCTTCCAGGGCGGCAAGGTCACGGCGCACGGTCTCCATGGTCACATCGTATCGGCGCGCAAGGTCTGCGCCGTTCACGCGGCGTGCGGAGGCAACGAGCTTTGCAATTTCGGCACGGCGTTCTTCTGCGAACATAAATTCGGTGTTCTTTCGGTAGTGGGTAGGAAATCTGTGCGTATCTATGGCGTGTTCTCAGTGTGGGTACGTTCCCGCGGGAAGCAAACGCAGTGCGCCCCAGAACATCCATTATCATACTTGATTTTATGTGGGTTTTTGTGGGTAGGTCAATATAAACCACCGTATTCGCCGGAATATTACCCTGTGTTCCCTACAGAAACCACACCCTTTACCACCCCGTATGAGTGATTATGTCTGTTTGACTCGATGATACGTTGGGTTTTGTTCCGCGGACCACACATAACGCGGCCCACACGCATCGACCACCGGTGTCCACCGGTCGGGCGGCGGGCCGGTCCCTACGCCCGGCGCTCCCGGCGTTTGCGGAGCACCCGGTGCATCCAGAAAGCGCAGGCCGCTCCCAGCAGGGCACCCGTACCGTTCATGAGCACATCCACGAAATCCCCCGTGCGGTTAGGCATGAAGCTTTGAATCGTCTCGATGCACGCGCTCACCACGAACCCGGCGTACAGCACATGGCGTCGCGCAGACGGTCCCAGGAGCAGGGCGAAGAGGAAGCCTCCGGGCACAAACATGATGACGTTTGAGAGCTGCTCGATGCTGGAGTAGGTCACAAACTCGGGTAGCCAGCCGGCGGCGTGGCCCGCATCCAGCAGGGCTGCGAGGCGGCCACCCATCTCGTTGTCGTCCACGTGGACGGGGGCGAACACGATGCTCGCCACGACCAGGCAGTACAGTGCGGTAAGGGCCCAGAGGGCGCCGCGGAGCACGCGCATCCCCCGGGAGAGGGGACGCGCCGAGGACTCAGCTGCCCCCTCGGGTGCAACGGATGCCCCCTGCGCCGGACGCTCAAGGACTTTGCCCGCGGGGCGCGCGCTACCAGACAATGCGACCCACCTCGTCGGTGTATCGCGAGGAGTCCCACGCGAAGAGGCCGGGGACGTCCACCACCAGCGGCTCGGCGTTCGGCACGGTTACGGTCCACTCCTCACCCGCGGCGGCGGAGAGGGCGCGGCGAATCAGGCTGCCGTGGCTGACGGCGATAATCTTCTGTTCTCCGCCTCGCTCCGCGTAGTCCCGCACAATCTGGCGCAGCACGCGTACCGCGCGAATGTACACGTCGCGTTCGGATTCCACGTTCGGGTAGTAGCGCTCGGGGGCGCGGCGTTCAGGGGCGGGAATGTCCAGGCCCTCGCCGTCACCATAGGCGCGCTCGACCAGCTCGGGGTAGGTCTTGTCCACCTGCAGGTCGAAGTGCTCGCCGACCAGCTGCGCGGTCTCGTGGGCGCGGGACAGCGGCGAAGACACCAGCACCGTAAAGTCCAGGCCCATCTCCGCCAGCTTCCGGCCGGTGGTGCGTGCCTGCTCGCGACCGGTGTCGTTGAGCGGAATGTCCGTGACGCCCTGCATGAGGTTCGCCTTGTTCCAATCGGTCTGGCCGTGACGAATCAGGGTGAGGGAGGTGTTCTCGGCGCCGGCGGGCAGGGGCTCAGGTCCCAGGTCGGGTTCGTTCTGATGCACGAGCAGGCGGTCGATGGTGCTGTCCAGGTACTGCAGGGGCACCTCGGTCAGGGAGGCGTTGACGGGAATCGGGTAGAAACCCTCCTCAGTGAGGCAGTCGGGGCGCTCCCCCAGCAGGGCGTTCATCATCAGCGCGATGAACATGCCGTGGGTTGCCACCAGCACGGTCTTGCCGTCGTACTCGCGGCGCACGCGGTTCAGAGCCGCCAGGCCGCGGGCGACGAATTCCTCCGTGGGTTCCACGCCGTACTCCTCACCGGATTCGCGGGAGGCGAGCACCAGCTCGCGAGTGGCGATTTGCCCCTCCAGCTCGCCGAAGGAGCGCTCCTGGAACCCGGCCACGGCACCCCGGTAGGGCACGTTCAGGCCTTCGGCCACAATCTCGGCGCTTTCGGCCGCGCGGCTCAGGGGCGAGGAGAGCACCAGGTCGACGACGGTGCCTTCGTCACGGGCCTGCTTCAGCGCGTCGATGGCGGTGCGCACCTGGTCGCGGCCGGTGTCGTTGAGGGGAATGTCGGTGCCGCCCTGGAAACGGTGGTCGATGTTCCAATCGGTCTGCCCGTGGCGCATAAGAATGATGCGGGTTCCGTGCGGTTCGGACGCGACGGGGGTGATGATGGGGGTGTTCTGTGCGTCGGTCATCCTTCTAGTATCCCACTCGTCTCCGCGAGTTCAAGGGGTCGAAGCCACACCGCCTGCACGCCGCCCGCGGTGCCGACCTCATACCGGAGGACGAGGCGAATAGCTCCCTCCCGCGCCGCGTCGGCCCTTTTTCTCAGCGTATTCCCATATTTTTCAGCCCTCAGATGGAGGGCCGAGCCGCCGAGAAGCTGAGATGATAGACGGGTACTTCCGTTAGTTCATATCCGATGAAGGTTGCTATGACGCAGAATCCTCAACCCCAGAACCCGCAGTTCCAGGCTCCCACGTCCCAGAACCCGTACTCGATGACCCCTCCGCAGGCGGCGCAGCCTGCGGGCCAGTACTCCACCCAGCCGGGTCAGCCGAGCCAGGCGGGGTATTATCAGGGCCAGCCGGGTTACCCCGCTCAGGCACCCCAGATGCCCCAGCAGATGCAGCAGGCGCCCTTCGCGCCCGGTGCGATTATTTCTGCCCGCAACCTGCACAAGTCCTACGGCAATAACCCGGTTCTGCGTAACGTGAGCCTCGATATCTACCCCGGCGAATCCGTGGCGATTATGGGTCCTTCCGGTTCCGGTAAGACCACCCTGCTGCACGCGCTCTCGGGCATTATTAAGCTCGATGCCGGTTCCGTGCTGTTCAACTCCCCCACCGGTCAGGTGGCGGTGGAGTCCCTCAGCGAGCGCGAGCGCACCTCCCTGCGCGCTAGCTCTTTTGGTTTCGTGTTCCAGCAGGGTCTGCTGGTTCCCGAGCTGACCGCGGAGGAGAACGTCTCCCTCGCCGCGATGATTGCCGGTATTCCCCGCCAGCAGGCGCGCGCCATTTCTGCTGACCTGCTGAACCGCCTGGGTCTGGGCCAGATGCTGGATCGCCGCATGGGTGAGATGTCCGGTGGTCAGGCCCAGCGCGTGGCTATTGCCCGTTCGCAGGTGAACGGCGCCCCCGTGACCTTTGCGGATGAGCCGACCGGCGCGCTGGATTCGAAGACCGCGCGCGAGGTGATGGCGCTGCTGCTGACCATGATTCCGCAGCAGGGTAAGACTCTGCTGGTGGTCACCCACGATCCGAACGTGGCTGCCGCGTGCTCCCGCGTGGTGTATCTGCAGGACGGCCAGATCGTGAGCGATCAGCGCAATAGCCAGGGTGGCGTACCCGCGCAGAACGGCACCCAGAACCCTGACGCTCAGTCTCAGGCAGGTGCATAATGCAAATCTATGCCCTGCTCGCCAAGCGAACCCTATGGAGTTCGCAGGCGATTCTTCCCGTACTGGCTTTTGCGGCCTCATCGGCGCTGTTTTTGACGGTTGCCGGTGGTGTTCAGGCGCTGAGTACGTGGCTTGAGCACGCCAACGTTGACCACGAAATGATCAACCTGATGGGCATTCAGAAGCTCTACATGGGTTTGGCGTGGGTTGCCGCTCTGGTGCTGGTTGTTCCGCTCTTTACCCTGGGTGCCTCGGCGGCTCGTTTGAGTGCCCGCCGCCGTGACGAGCGCCTGGCCTCCCTGCGCCTGATTGGTGCCTCCACGACCCTGATTGTGGGTCTGTCTGTTGCGGACGCGCTGGTGTACTCTCTTGTGGGTTTCATCATCGGTCTGTTGCTCTACCTGGTGCTGATTTTCCCGTTCGGCGCCCTGCACTTCATGAACGTTCCGCTCGGTGCCGAGAATATGCTTCTTCCGGTGAGCATGATTTTCTACTGCTTCCTGGGTTGCATGGTTCTGGCGGCGCTGAGCTCCCTCTTCGGCCTGGCGAAGGTCAGCATTAGCCCGCTGGGTGTGCGTACCCGCGCGAAGGCTGGTTCTGCTGGTTATATTGCCCTGGGTATCGGTGTTGTGCTGGTCATCGCCGTGATGATTCTGGCGTCTACCTCCACGGGCTTCAGCATGTTCTCGCCCTTCCAGGACGGCGGCGCCGATAGCGCCATCAAGAACCTGGCGATTTTCATTGCTCTGCCGGGTCTGCTGATGATGGTTGCTATCGACCTGATTGGTACCTTCCTGGTGTGGGCGTACGCAAAGATTCGTGTGCGCATGACCCAGAAGGCGTCGGTTCTGCTGGGTTACCGTGCGGTGCTGGAATCCCCGCGTGGGGCGTGGCGTCAGGTTTCGGGTGTGGCGCTGTCGACCTTCCTGGTGACCTTCTTCGGCCCCATCCTGATTCTGGCGGGTGAGATGAGCAAAGACGCGAAGCAAGCCGGTCCTGCTGCCAGCCCCTTCATGACCATCATGCAGGACATGTTCCAGGGCATGCTGCTCATGCTGTTCTTCTCGTACCTGCTGGTCACCCTCTCCGCAGTGCTGAACCAGAGCGCCGCCATTTACGAGCGTGGTTCGCTGTATTCTTCACTGAATATGATGGGTACCCCCACGAAGCTGCTGCAGGCTTCGCGCCTGACCGTGGTCTTCGGCCCGCTGGTGCTCATCAGCGTGATTTCTGCGCTGCTGGGTCTTCCGCTGACGGCTTTGATTGCGGCTCAGGGTCTTCCCGGTGAGGTTCTGGCGAAGATGTTCGGTCTAACCTTCGGCGCTATTGCGCTGGGTCTGGTACTGGTCTATGTGGGCCTGTTGGCGACCATTCCGTTTATGCGTCAGGTGACTCATAAGCCGGTGTCCGCTCTCTAGGCTGCTCGGCCTCTACCCTCCCGTTGCGTTCTCCGGACGCGGCGGGAGGGTTTCTTTATGCCTACTGACGCATTGCGTGCTTTTGTGCTGCGTGCGTTTGTGCCCTCACCCGGTTTGTGCCCTGCATGTTTTCTCAGGCGCCGGGCTGGCGCTTCCTTCACCGATGGCCCTGTGAGAGACTGGCATTATGTTTGAACACACCGTACCCTCCGATTGGTTCCCCCGCTGCGCAATCTTCGACTGCGACGGCATCCTCCTCGATTCTGAGACCGTCTGGAACGATGTGCAGCGTGAGCTTTTCGCACGCTGGTCTGTTCCCTTCACCGAAGAGGTGGAGCACCGCCTCACCGGCCTGGCGGCAGCCGACGTCGCCGAGGAGCTTGCACTGCTCTCCTACGAGGCGCAGAACGGCCAGAAGCCGGACACCGCCTCCGCAGAGTACGCCGAGCACCATGAACGCGTGATGAAGGATCTGCTCACCACCGAGCACGAGGTCATCAGCTCCGGCGTGGAGCTGATTGAGGGCGCGCAACAGTTCCTGGGCTTCCTGAGCGAGCACATGCCGGTTGCGGTGGCGTCGAACTCCACCGCGAACATTCTGACCCTGAAAATGGAAAGCTACGGTTACGCCCCGCTGGTGCGCAGCTGGGTCAGCAGCAACGACGTTCCGGCCGGTAAGCCCGCCCCGGACATGTACCTGGAGGCGGCACGTCGCCTCGGCTTTGAAGGTCACGAGGCGCTGGCGTTCGAGGACTCCCCCGCGGGCGCGCAGGCGGCACGTGACGCCGGTACGAAGGTCATGATTTACGTTCCGGAAGGCACCGACCCGGCAAAGGCACCGACCGGTTTTGGGCGCTTCGATTCGTTCAATGACCCGCAGCTCTGGGAGGCGGCACGCACCTGGATCGCCAAGCTTGAGGCGGCACAGCAGTCTGAGGCAGCTCAATAGTCTGAGGCAGCGCAGAACTAAGCACATACCGCAGACGCCTCACCGCGCCACCGCCTCACCTGATAGGCAGCATCAAGAAAGACCCCCGGCCCGCTCCTCAAGGAGCAGACCGGGGGTCTTCTATGCTTATCAGCTGCCTCTCTAGCACCCGCTCTTGTAGCCCTTTGACCTCATCAGCACTCTCGCGGAGCGCTACTTTTCAAAAGTCTCACTAAACGGTACCAATACAAAACATCACGAGAACCTGAACATTGGCAGGTTCTCGTGATGCTAGGTGTTTTAGAACTCCAAGGATGCTTATTTCGGCTGTTGCTTATAGAAAACAAAAGCGTACAGGATACTCATAAGTAGAACTACAACCTGAGCCAAAGGGTCAAGCCAATACACTTGTAAAATTACTACAGCCAACATAAAAAATACGGATTTTATGAAGGATGCCGCAGGTTGTACGTAGTTCTTATTTGCACGATATGCAGAGTACCCAAAAACTCCACAAAGAATTAAAATACCGGCAACATTATAAAACATTGAATCATGCGAAGATGTAAAATAATAGCAAGAATAACCTGCGAACCATAATTCAGGTATCGGTATGTATCTAGTGTCGACCAACTTAATCACCTCAGATATTTATTCAATTTTTGCTGTCAGCGGTGGCATACCCCAATCTGCGTAGAACGCGATTCCACGTCCTTCTACACCGGCTCCGACAATTTTCATGGCTAGGTCGGCGAAGAACAGCGACCCCAGAACTGCGGAACCTATCGCGATGGGGCCACTAAAAGTGGCAGTAAAGGCTGTCCAAGCGGCCATGAGGGCAGCAGGGCTAACCTGAGCAGCTGCGAACAACATGGACGCTGTACCCGTAGTTAGGGTGGCATTGTCGATGTACAAAATTCGCGCGCCATCTCCACGGTCTCCCGCCACTACAGCTCTAGGAGCAGTGGAAATGCGGCTCTTCCGAGTTGAGTGTGGGTGACCGGGTGTTGGTCGGGGGTTGCGGGTAGAGGTCGAGGTCCTTGATGATGAGCGGACTTCTACCCCCGCTGTCGTCAAGGACCTCGACAATGTCTCACCCTACCTGCTGCTGCTCTGTGTCGCTTGATCGTTGTGATCGGTGTGATCTGCTCGTCGACTTGGAGGGCTTCCATCTGATGAGTGCGGTTCGCACCCCAGATGCTCTGGTGCTCGATGTTGAGTCGTGCAACCAGCTGGCGGGGTGCCCAGATTGTGGGGTGATCGCTCAAGGTCATGGGCGTGTGGTGGTGGAGGTGATCGACGCGCCCTGGGCCGGGGTCCCGGTGCGGATCCGGTGGCATAAGCGACGCTGGATATGCCGCGAACATACCTGCCAGATCACGACTTTCGCTGAGCAGAACCACTCGGTGTGTGCTCCCAGGGCGCGTCTGGGTGTTCGGGCGATCCGCTGGGCGATCCGACAGTTGCGCTTCGAGGGAGCCACTATCTCGGGGCTGGCCCGCCAGTTAGGAACCACGTGGAATACCGTGTGGTCCCATATCAAGCCGTGTCTGCAAGCCGCATCTGATGACCCCGCCCGTTTCTCAGGGGTGCGGGTGCTGGGGGTTGACGAGCACGTGTGGCACCACCAGGACCGACGCCGACGAGGGCCCCGTGAGCTCACCGGCATCGTCGACCTGACGCGAGGGGAGGATCATCCCACGGCCCGCTTGTTGGATCTGGTCCCGGGAAGGTCTGGCACCGTGTACAAGAACTGGCTGGCCGAGCGCGGCGAAGACTTTCGCTCCGGTATCCAGATCGCGACGCTGGATCCCTTCCAGGGATATAAGAACGCCATTGATGACCAGCTCCAAGACGCCACCAGCGTGCTCGATGCCTTTCACATCGTCAAGCTCGCCGGTGACGCTCTCGATGAGGTGCGTCGTCGCGTCCAGCAAGACACGACCGGTCACCGCGGGCGCAAGGGTGATCCTCTCTATCAGATCCGCAATCTTTTGCGCGCCTCGCGTGATCGGCTCACGAAGCGTCAACAAGAACGACTCCGTGAGGCCTTCACGGCAGATGAGGCGCATATCAGTGTGGAAGTCGCCTACCACTGCGCCCAGCAAGTGCGCGACGTCTTCCATCAAGCCACACCCGCCCAAGGCCGACGCCTGGCCGCTCATCTCATCCAGCGCCTACCAACGTGTCCCATCCCCGAAATCGCCCGACTGGGTCGAACCCTACGCAAATGGAAGGACGCCTTCTTGGCCTACTTCGATACAGGAGGAGCCAGCAACGGCCCCACCGAAGCCATCAACGGAATCATCGAACTAGGAAGACGCACCGCCAGAGGCTACCGCAACCCCACCAACTACCAACTCCGAATGCTCCTCATCGCAGGAGGCCTAGATGCCTCCAACCACACTCAACTCTGAAGAGCCGGAAATGCTTTGAGCCACGCTGCCCGTAGATGTATTTGCTGTATTCAGTAGGGTATCGAGCTGAGAAACTTCTACATCAGTCAGTGAGTATTTTTTAGCAAGATCCCGCATAGAGGACTTCAGGGCTAGATTTCCATCGCGATCAAATGTGAATTCATGTTTTAAGGTATCCACGAGATTCGCATATGCTTCGCCCGTTTCATTTGAGTTTGCAGAAAAGCTACCTAAAGTAGGTGAAACAGATGAGACGCTCTGTGGAGCAGTGGATTCTGCGTGAGCAGGATAGCTCACCACCCCAGATATACCTATCGCCACAGTCGCAGAAATACAACTTACGATTGACTTACTAAAATTTTTCATTGCCTGTCCTTCTCTAGCTGTTGATGATATCTCTAGTTTGATGTGAACCGGAATACTTTTATGATATCAATTAGCAAAATGGGAGTCAAGATTATTTTAGTAACGATTCAATAATAATTTGCACCACTACAAACTATAGTATTTAGCTGCTAAAGCTCCCAGCCCGTTCTCTCTCCTCAGTAAACTTACATCCTAAGTCGTCTTAATGCGCTTCAGATGCTCCTCTGCCTTAAACATTTCTAGGTTCTTATCGCAGATACAGCGGTAAACAGTCTTCACTTCCCCTGCTGCTTTCACCCACCTCTCTTCTTCTTTCCTACGTGCGTATGCTTTTTTCGCTGGTGCACACCTGGGCCAGCAGCAACGACGTTCCCACCGGTAAGCCTGCCCCGGATATGTACCTGGAGGCGGCGCAGAACTAAGCACGTACCGCAGGCGCCTCACCGCGCCACCGCCTCACCTGATAGGCAGCATCAAGAAAGACCCCCGGCCCGCTCCTCAAGGAGCAGACCGGGGGTCTTCTATGCCTTATCAGCTGCGCCTATAGCGGCACGAGCCTATCGGCGCATAACCTTCTTGGCCAGTGCATTACCGATGAACTGAACCAGCTGGACCAGGATGATAATAATCGCCACAACGGCCCAGGTGATCTCGTCGTTGAAGCGCTGGTAGCCGTCCACAATCGCGATCTTACCCAGACCACCGGCACCCACGTAACCGGCCATTGCAGACATATCCACCACGCCGATGACGAGGAAGGTGTAGCCCAGGATCAGCGGGCCGAGCGCCTCGGGAATCATCACGGTGAACAGGATGGTCAGCTTCGAGGCGCCCATAGCGCGGGCCGCCTCAATCACGCCGGGATCGATGGAGACCATGTTCTGCTCCACGATGCGGGCGATAGCGAACGCAGCGCCGAAGCTCATCGCAAAGACCGCGGCATTCACGCCCAGGCGGGTACCCACCACGGCGCTGGTCAGCGGGCCCAGGGCCGCAATCAGGATGATGAACGGAATCGGGCGAATGATGTTCACCAGAATGTTCAGGACCGTGTACACGAAGCGGTTCTGGAAGATATTACCGGCGCGGGTGGTGTACAGCAGGGCACCCACAATCAGGCCGACCAGACCGGCGCAGAGCATGGTGATGGACACCATGTAGAAGGTGTCGCCGATAGCCGGGATCAGCTTCTCGGGCAGGAACTCGCCCCAGTCGGTCTTCGAAGCGGCCAGCGGAAGAGTAGTAGCAAACATTTAGCGCACCTCCTGCACGCGGGCAACGGTCTTTAGTTCGGCAACGGCGGCATCAATACTGGTGATTTCGCCGAGGAGTTCCAGGGTGAGGGTACCGTAGGCCTTGCCCTGCAGGGTCTCGATACCGCCGCCCACGATGTTGAAACGGACGTTGCGGGCGCCCAGGTAGGACAGCACCTTGCCGAGCTCCTGATTGCCCTCCACGATTTCGACGTTGACCAGGTAGCCACGGTGCGATGCGCGCAGATCCTCCGCCTCCTGGCCGGTGGGGGCCAGCTTGACGGTGGTCGCCACGAAGAGCTTCGCCACATCGGTCTGCGGGTTAGAGAAGACGTCGTAGACGGTTCCTTCTTCCACCACGCGGCCGGACTCCATGACCGCCACGCGGTCGGCAATGCTGGCCACGACATCCATCTCGTGGGTAATGACCACAACGGTGATACCCAGGTCGCGGTTCACGCGCTTGAGAAGGGCGAGCACCTCATGGGTGGTTTCGGGGTCCAGGGCGCTGGTGGCCTCGTCAGCCAGCAGCAGGGAGGGGTTGGTCGCAAGCGCGCGGGCGATGCCCACGCGCTGCTTCTGACCGCCCGAAAGCTGGTTCGGGTAGTGGCCGGCGCGGTCGCTCAGACCCACGAATTCCAGCATCTCCAGGGCGCGTTCGCGGCGCTTGGCCTTGGGCCAACCGGCCACCTTGAGGGGGAACTCAACGTTACCGAGCACGGTGCGGGAGTTCATGAGGTTGAACTGCTGGAAAATCATGCCGATGTTCGTGCGGGCCTCGCGCAGTTCGGAGTCGCGCTTGCCGGAGATTTCAAAATCGTCCACGATCAGCGTGCCGCTCGTGGTCTTTTCCAGGCCGTTGATGAGGCGCACCAGGGTGGACTTACCGGCACCGGAGTAGCCGATAATCGCGAAGATTTCACCGCGGTTGATGGTGAGGGAGACGTTGTCCACGGCGGGGACAGCCTTGGGGCCGTTACCGAAGACCTTGGACACGCCGTCCAGAATCACCATGGGCTGGGGGAGGCCTTCTACGACCTCTTCTAGCTGTTCACTCATAGTATTTGTATCCGTTAAATGTCGTGGTTGGGACGCCAAGGGACTTGGCGCCGGTACGCAAAGGACGGTAAGCCCTTCTAACCCGCATCGGGTGCCCGGGCTTACCGCCTTACGTGTGCCTACGAGAGGCGTGTTGTCAGGAGATTACTTCTTGGCGCGCAGCTTGGCCTCTTCGTTAGCCAGGGACTGACGCAGCTCGTCGGTGCTCACGTTGACCTCAACGGCGGTGCCGCGGGTCTCTTCCTGAACAGCATCCATGACGGGCTTGGTGTGGAAGATTTCAACGATCTTCTTGTAGGTCTCGTCGTCAGCCTTGTCCTTCTGGGCGACGAAGAGGTTCACGTACTTGATGGCCGAGGGGTCGGTCTTGGGGTCGTCCTGAGCCAGTGCGTCCGCGGGCTTCAGGCCTGCGTCCTTGAGGAAGTCGTTGTTGACGACTGCGCCGTCAGCGGACTCCATGCCAACCACGGTCTGGGTTGCGTCGACGGGGGTGACCTTCACCTTGGAGTTAGCGGTGTCAACATCGTCGATGGTGGGGGCGTCTACGTCAGCGTTCTTGAAGGTGACCAGACCGTTGGTCTTCAGCAGCTTCAGCGCGCGTGCCTCGTTCACGGTGTCGTTCGGGATCACGATCTCGCCACCCTGGGGGATGTCGGCCAGCTTGGTGTGCTTCTTGGAGAACAGAGCCATCGGGTAGATGACGGTCGGGCCCACGATCTGCAGGTCCTTGTTGGCGCTGACGTTGTAGTTCGACAGGTAGGCGATGTGCTGGAAGCGGTTCATGTCAATGTCACCGGCGTCCAGTGCGGGGTTCGGCTCGGTGTATGCGCTGAACTCCTTGAACTCGATGTCGATGCCCTGCTTCTTGGCTTCTTCCTTCAGGGTCTTGTTGAACTTCTCGGAGCCGACCACACCGATGGTGACCTTCTTCGAGGAGGAGTTCGAGGTGGAACCGCAAGCGGCCATGCTGAAAATCATGGGGACGACTGCAAGAGCAGCGGCAAACTTCTTCACGGCTATGAATCTTTCTGTTGAATGATGACGTGCTTCACCGGGTACGGGCATAGAGCGCCGACAAGCCGATGCGAATGATGATGGGACAATTACAGCACGCACAGGGGCGGCGGTGGAAGTTAAGGGTCAATCATGAGACACAGAACGTCAAGCTCGTCATATTTCGTCATATTTCGTCACACGATGATTATTTGCCAATTCCGCTCCCCCACCAGCCGTCTGTCTGCGTCAACGCAAAGCGCCGGCCCCGGCCTAAAACCCGAGCCGGCGCTCATCGTACCCGCCCATTACGGGCGGGCGGCAAACCAACCGACGCTACTGCTCAAAATCGCCCGAGGCAATCAGCTGCTCCCGCACCTTACGGCGCAGCACCTTACCGAGCATCGAACGCGGCAGGTCGTCCACGACCACGATGCGGCGCGGCACCTTATAGCGAGTCACCTTCGAGTAGCAGTGTTCGCGCAGGGTGTGCTCCTCCACCACCCGGCCGGGGGCGGGAACCACCGCGGCCACGACCATCTCGCCGCCGCCGGGCAGCGGAATACCGACCACCGCCGCATCCGCAACCGTATCGTGCTGCTTGAGGGCGACCTCCACCTCGGTCGGGGAGACGTTGAAGCCGCCGGTGATAATGACCTCCTTGATGCGGTCCACAATCTGGATGAAGAAGTCCTCGTCCAGGCGCACAATATCACCCGTGCGCAACCAGCCGTCGGGGGTGATGGTCTTCGCGGTCTCGTCTTCACGCTTCCAATACCCCATGAAGCGCTGGGGACCGCTGACCCACAGCTCACCCTCCTCGCCGAGAGGCACATCCGCACCCGTCTCCGGATCCACCACGCGAATATCAGTCGAGGGGAAGGGCACACCAATCGAGCCGGCGCGGCGGGTGTCGTTCAGCGGGTTACAGGAGACCAGCGGGGCACACTCGGTCAGGCCGTAGCCCTCCACCATGAAACCGCCGGAGGCTTCCTCCCACTCGGCCACCAGTTCGGGCGGCAGGTTCATCGCGCCCGACACCGCGTAGCGGATACCCTCCAGGGACACGCCGCGCTTCTTCGCCTCATCCATCAGGCGGCGGTACACCGGCGGAACCGCAGGAAGAATCGTCGGACGGGTCTTCTTCATCGCCTTCAAAATCAGGTCCATGTCCACGGTCGGGAACAGCACCAGGCGGGCACGGCACAGCGACGCAATCGTCACGCCCAGGGTCATGCCGTACGCGTGGAAGAGCGGCAGGACCGAGTAAATCACCTCGTCATCGCCCGGGTTAATCCACGCCTCACCCATGCGGCCGTTCGACTCCAGGTTGCGGTGCGTGAGCATCACGCCCTTGGGCAGACCCGTCGTGCCGGAGGTGTACTGCAGCAGCGCAATATCGTGTGCCGTCGGGCGGCGATGCGCGGGATCAATGCGCTCGCTCTTGAGCAGCTGCGACCATGGCACCGTGCCCGGGGCCGGGCCCGTCAGCTTCTCACGCGAGGCACGCGCGCTCTTGACGGGTAGCTTCAGCGCGGTGCGCATGAGGCGCGGCATCGCCGAAATCAGGTTCACCGAATAAATGTGGGTGGGGCGGATATCGGCTGGCATCTCGGTCACGTGCGAGGCAATCTTGTCCCACACAATCGCGACCTTCGCGCCGTGATCCTCAAACATGTGGCGCAGCTCGGCCCCCGTGTACAGCGGGTTATGCTCCACCACAATCGCGCCCAGGCGCAAAATCGCATAGAACGCCGCAATATGCTGAGGGCAGTTCGGCAAAATCAGCGCCACACGGTCACCCGCCTGCACACCCGCAACGCGCAGACCCTCCGCAGCACGCTCAATCTGGTCCCCCAGCTCAGCGTAGGTCGTGGTCGCGCCGAAGAACTCCAGGGCGACCTTCTGCGGGACGCTACGCACCGCCTCATCGATAAGGTGGCTCAGCGAGGTCTCGGGCAGCTCAATATCGCGGGCAGTCCACGAAGAATAATTCTTCAACCAGGGGCGATGCGCCAGGGGGTTCTCACCGGATTCGGTAGCGGGTGCGCCGAACACCGCGGCGCGCGCGGGGGCTGCGTCCCCCGTGTTCGTGTTCTTCTGAGCCTCAGTCATGATTTCGATTGTGCCCGCCGACGGCCCCTCGACTCAACTTCCAGCGCCCTTCCAGGCCATCTTCACGGCAGGCTCCCAGCTAAGGGAGCCCGGCGCGGCCAGTTTCACGACACTCCCCCGGGTGCGCTCGGCGCAACTCTGGGATACTTAAACCATGAGTAAGCGACAGCAAGACATAACCGACGAGCAGTTCAAGCAGCTCCTTCGCGAAATTTCCAAGCGCTTCGCCATCGCCGGAGGAGTCGTCATTCTCATCGGTCTGGCCATCATCGCCCTAGTCTACCTTCTGGGAGGAGCCCACTAATGCACACCCCGCAGCGCCCCAACGGCGACATCTTCAACCGCATGGTCTCCGGCGCCGCCTACATGCCCGACGCCGAATGTGCGGCACAGACTAAGCGCATCCACGCCGCCACCGTCCTCGCCGAAGAACACTACGCACGCGGCGAGCACGCCCAGGCAATGCACGTCTACCGCGAAAACCTCGGCCACCTGGGCGAGCACTCCCACATCCGCCCCGGTGCGCGCTTCGACTACGGCGTGAACACCTACATTGGTGACGGTTCCTTCTTCAACTTCGACTGCGTATTCCTGGACGTCTGCCCGATTCGCATCGGATCCACCGTGCTCGTCGGCAACAACGTGCAGTTCCTCACCCCCACCCACCCGCTCAACCCCGTCGACCGCGCCGCGTACTGGGAAGGCGGCAAGCCCATCACCGTTGAGGACAACGTCTGGATCGGTGGCGGTGCCATCATCCTGGGCGGCGTGACCATCGGCAAGAACTCCGTCATCGGTGCGGGTACCGTCGTCACCAAGGACGTACCCGCAAACTCCGTCGTGGTCGGCAACCCCGGACGCGTAGTTCGCACCCTCGACGAGAACGAACGACCCGCACACCCCCACCCCTACTCCGCCGAATCCCTCGAAGAGGCCCGGGCCTTCCAGTCCGAGCACAGCGAGTAGGCTAAGACCCACCCAAAACGCGAGCCACCGCACACACCGGGTCGCCAGACGATCCCCGAACCCCGTTATCGGAAGCCATGAATACACAACACAACCAGCAGCCGGAGTCCCGCCCGGCGGCCAGCCAGCAGGCAAAGGGCAACGACAATTCCGCGCCCAGCGAGCAGGATCTGTGGGACGCGGCCTTCTCCTCCGACGACCCCACGGTCGTGCTGACCGCCGAGGACCTGCAGCAGGCCGCCTCACGCCGCGCCGAGTCGCGAACCACCGACGGGGAGGCGACCCGCGCCTTCCCCAGCCCCATCCCGGCTCCCAGCCCGCAGGATGACGCGGACACCTCGGACGGCGGGGAAAGCGCCTTCGGCTGGCTCAACACCCCCGGCTCAGGTAGCTCGGGTGGCGGCGCATCCGCGGGTTCCGCGCCCGCGCAGAGCGCCGCGTCTGCCCCGAGCGTGTCCGAGCGCCGCGGCGCGCAGGCCGCCAACGACCGCGGAACGGCACCCAGCGTTACCCCGCAGAATACCGCACCGCGTGCACCGGAACAGCCCGCCCAGCACGGGGGCTTCGCCGTCCCCGCGGGCCAACCCACCCAGCCCATCCTCCAGCCCGGCGAACCGGTGCTCACCGCCGCCACCGCCCTGCAGATGCAGAAGGAACGGTACTCCCGCATGCACGTGCTCCCGGGCCTGCTCGGCTGGCTCGTTGCCATCACCCTCATGGACGGCGGCCGCTGGGGCATCGGCGTCTGGCTCACCTCTACCGGGCAGGAGCAGTCCCTCGAGTACCACGCCGTCATCGGACGACTACTCTCCGGGGAATCCTCCGTAGTTCCCGTGGCGGTCGCCCTGAGCGTCCTCATCTTTGGTGCCTACCTGGTCGGCGGATACGCCGCCGGACGCATGGCTCGATTCGCCGGCTCCAAGCAGGGTATTGCGGTGTGGCTGTGGCACCTCATGGGCCTCATTGTGGCTTCGCTGGCCACCTACCTGGTCCCGCAGATTTTCCCGAACGGAACCGCCGCGTTCTCCATGCAGCGGCTCATGAACGGGGATACCTCCAACGGCCTGCTGGCGATTATGCTCATCCTGGCGCTCAGCTTCCTGGGAGCCCTTATAGGCGGCGCCTGCGGGCAGATATACCACCGCCGCGTGGATAAGTACCCGAGCACCCGGGTGGAGCGCGAGGACGACTAGCCTCCGAAGCACCGGACACCGCACCGATGCCGATACAAAACGCGAAGACCTCCGGCGCACGCTATGTGCGCCGGAGGTCTTCGCGTTGAGCGGCTCTTCGGGGCCGTTTAGGTTATTGCCTAGTGATCCAGCAGCAGGGCCGGTTCCTCCAGGATGGCCGCCACATCGGCCATGAAGCGAGCCGAGAGATCGCCGTCCACCACGCGGTGATCGAACGAACCACCCAGGGTCGTCACCCAGCGAGGAATGACCTCACCATCAACCACCCACGGCTTCTGCTTGATGGTACCGAAGGCCACAATCGCAACCTCACCCGGGTTGATAATCGGGGTACCGGTATCAATGCCCAGCGAACCGATATTCGTAATGGTCAGGGTGCCGTTCGCCATCTCTGCCGGCTGGGTCTTGCCTTCACGAGCGCGAGTGGTCAGGTTGTTCAGGGCAATCGCAAGCTCGCGCAGGGAAAGCTCCTGGGCATCCTTGATGTTCGGAACCATCAGGCCGCGCGGGGTCGCCGCAGCGATACCCAGATTCATGTAGTGCTTAATCTGGATCTCGCTGTCGGTCCAGGTTGCGTTGACCTGCGGGTTGCGCTCGGCGGCCCAAATCACCGCGGCGGCCAGAACCAGCAGCGGGGTGACCTTCACGCCCTCAAAGTGGCGGGACTTCTTCAGGCGCTTGACGAACTCCATGGTGCGGGATGCATCCACGTCCACGAAAATCGACACGTGCGGGGCGCTGAAGGCCGAGGCGACCATGGCCTTCGCGGTGGCCTTGCGCACGCCGCGCACCGGGATGCGCTCGATGCGGTCGCCCGGGGTGGTTGCACCCTGCCAGAAGGGCTGGCGGGCACCGCTGTGCTGCACGTCCTTGAGGTGGGCAACGTAGTTCATGAGGTCCTGCTTGGTCACCTGGCCGCGGGCACCGGTGGCGGTCACGTGGGCCAGGTCGACGCCGAGTTCCTTAGCGGCCAAACGCACCGGAGGAGCCGCCAGGGTAGGGCGGTGCGGAACCTGCTCGGGAGCCAAAGTCGGCGCGGGAGCCGCTGCGGGCTCGGGTGCCAGACGCTGCACCACCGAGTTCAGCGGGGTGTTCTCCACAAAGCGGGAGGCGCGCTCAGCCAGCTCGCTGAGCAGGCCCTGGTTGCGGTTTACCGGGTCGGAGGGGGTGTGCGCCACCGGTGCCTGGGCTGTCGGCGCCGCGGGTGATGCGGGGGCGGCAGGTGCGGGCTGGGCCGCGGAGGCGGGACGCTTACGTGCGCGGCGCTTAACGGCGTCCGCCTTGGGTCCGGAGCCGACCAGCGCGGTGCCGGATTCGGTCTCCTGCTGCGGCGCGGCGGGGGCGGCCGGGGCCGCGCCGTCGCCACCGGAGATGCGGATGATGGGGGTACCCACCTCGACGGTCTCACCCTCGGCGACCATCAGTTCTTCGACGGTGCCGGCATAGGGCGAGGGCAGTTCGACAACGCTCTTGGCGGTTTCAATCTCGACCAGCACATCGTTGATGGCGACCTCGGTGCCGGTTGCGACCTTCCAGCTGAGGATTTCAGCCTCGGTCAGGCCTTCGCCCACGTCGGGAAGCGAAAAAATCTGGGACATATTTACCTCTCACTAGGGCATATACCCTACATGGAATATTCTGTGCGGGCTCGCAACCCGCAATAAGCGCAACACGCTGATACGTCAGATCAGGGAATGCCTAGTAATCGAAAGCACGATCAACCGCCTCAAGAATACGGTCAATATCCGGCACGTACTCCTCCTCAACACGGGACACCGGGTACGGCATGTAGTAGCCACCCACGCGGATCACCGGGGCCTGCAGGCTGTAGAAGCAACGCTCCGTAATCGCGGACGCCAGCTCACCACCCATGCCACCGAAGGTGGGGGCCTCGTGGGCGATAATCAGTCGACCGGTCTTCGCCACCGAGGCGGCCACGGTCGGCACATCCAGCGGAGAAATCGAGCGCAGGTCAATCACCTCAATCGAGCGGCCATCCTCAACCGCGGCCTCCGCGACTGCCAGGGCCACCGGAACCAGCGGACCGTACGCAACAATCGTGGCGTCGGTACCCTCGCGCACGACCTTGGCGCTAAACGGGTCGAAGGAGGTGTCGTTCAGATCCACGTCCCCCTTGAGCCAGTAGCGGCGCTTGGGCTCAAAGATAATGACCGGATCCGGGCACTCAATCGCCTTGCGGGTCATCCAATACGCCTCGTGCGGGCTCGAGGGAGTCACGATGCGCAGGCCGGCGGTGTGGGCGAACAGCGCCTCGGGTGACTCGGAGTGGTGCTCCACCGAGCCAATCACGCCGCCGTAGGGAATACGAATCGTCACCGGCACGATGTACTGCTTATCGGTGCGGTTGTGAATCTTCGCAAGCTGGCTCGTGATTTGGTTGAAGGCGGGGAAAACGAAGCCGTCGAACTGAATCTCGGGAACGGGGCGGTACCCGCGCAGCGCCATGCCGATGGAGGTACCGATAATGCCGGACTCCCCCAGCGGGCTATCCATGACGCGGCGGTTGCCGAAGCGGGCCTGCAAGCCCTCGGTCACGCGGTACACGCCGCCAAGCTTGCCGATATCCTCACCGAGCAGAACCACGGTGCGGTCAGCCTCCAGGGCATCCTCCAGGCCGCGAGTAATGGCCTTGGCGAGGGTCAAACGCTCAATGTTTTCGCTCATCTTTACTCCTCTTCAAAGCCTGCGTTGTAGGTGCGGTAGAATTCGCGGTCGTCCTCAACCTGCTGGTGTTCCTGGGCGTAGACGCGGTCGAAGAAGTGCTCAAAGTCTGCCACCTCGGCGGAAAGTACGGCGTCGCGCACGCCGGATGCGACCTTCTGGGCAGACTCGGCAACCTCCTCGAAGAAGGCATCGTCGGCGTAGCCCTGCTCGCGCAGGTACTTCTCGAGGCGAATCATGGGGTCGCGGTGCAGCGGCCCTTCAAGGTCGGCCTCGGTGCGGTACTTCGTGGGGTCGTCGGCAGTGGTGTGCGGGCCCAGGCGGTAGGTCTCGGCCTCGATGAGCACGGGGCCCTCGCCGGCACGAATCTTCTCCATGGCGTAACGGGTCACCGCGAGCACGCCCAGGATGTCATTGCCGTCCACGCGCAGGCCCTCGAAGCCGTAACCGGCGGCTCGGGTCGAAATCGGCACGCGCGACTGCACCTCGAAGGGAACCGAGATGGCCCAGCGGTTGTTCTGCACGAAGAAGAGCACCGGGGCGTCATAGGAGGCCGCAAAGACCATGGATTCGTGAACGTCGCCCTCGCTGGAGGAGCCGTCGCCGAAGTAGACCGCGACGGCGGGCTTCTGCGCGTCGGTTGCGGGGTCGGTGGCCTGGCCCTGGCCGGTGGGGCGCTTGCCGGTTTCAGCCTCGATATCGGCATCGAAGTTCAGGCCCATGGCGTAGCCGACGGCGTGCAGGGTCTGGGCGGCCAGCACCTTGGTGTAGGTGTGGAAGTTGTGGGCCTTCATGTCCCAACCGTGGGTGGTGGTGCCGCGGAAGATGGTAATCAGATCGCGGAAATCCACACCGCGCGCCAGGGCGACGGCGTGCTCACGATAGGAGGGGAAGATGTAGTCGTTGGGGGCGTAGGCCAGTGCGGAGCCGACCTGCGCGGCCTCCTGGCCTCGGCTAGGAACCCACAGGGCGAGCTGGCCCTGGCGCTGCAGGGCGGTCGCCTCGTCGTCGAAGCGGCGGGTGGTGTACATGAGGCGGTAGGCCTCGCGCAGGGTATCACCATCGACGTCTTTGACGTATCGGCTGAAGGTGGGGTGTTCGTGGACGGTGCCGTTCTCATCCATGAGCTGGATGCGTTCGGGCACTCCCGGGTACTTGTCGTTCTCGTGCATCTAACCTCCACACGTGACGATGGCTTCGCCTGCGGGCTACCGGGGCTAAGCCTCATTCTCCACGAAAGGTGGAGGGTTGAGAGGCTGATTTACGGCCGGTGCACCATCAGGACTGGGCATATATACCTACCAGTTTACTATTTCGGGCTCTCGGCGATAACGTGCGCGCTCGGAACACGCCTGGAACACAGCGTATTGCACCCCGTCATTCAGCATATGAGCAAGCGAAAACCGGCGGCGCTACCGACCGCGTTTAATGACTAAAGGAGCCCTCCTATATATTCGATAACCGGAATATATAGGAGGGTTCCTTCATCTTCATACGCTCAGGACCGCTATGCGATTCAAGCTTATCCAGCGATGTTGAGCGAGATTAGCTCTTCTGCGCGAAGAGCTCGCACAGGGACAGGAAACGGTCGTTTGCCTCGACTTCACCAATGCTCACGCGCACGCCCTCGGATCCGAAGGCACGCACCGAGAGAGCATTCCGGTCCATGAGGTCAACGAACTCGCCGGTCCGCTCCCCCAGGGGCAGCCACACAAAGTTTGCGTAGGTGCTCGGGAACTCGTAGCCCAGTTCGCGTAGGCGGGCCGTGACGCGCTCACGCTCGGCCACGATGTGCCTGACCCGCTCCATGACGGCCTCCTGGTGCTCGATGGAGGCGACGGCGGCCCGCTCGGCCAGGGCGGACACGGCAAAGGGCGTCGCGGCAACCCGCAGGTGGCGGGTAATCTGCGGGTGCGAAATCGAGTAGCCCACGCGCAAACCTGCCAGGCCCTGCGCCTTGGAGAAGGTGCGCAGGATGATGACGTTCGGGTAGTCACGATAGATGTCCAGGCCGTTCAGCGGGGGCTCTTCCCCCTCCGGGATGGAGGAGGCCGCGCAGAACTCGAAGTAGGCTTCGTCGATGACCACGGGAACGGTAGCCGGCACCTTCGCGAGGAAGGAGCGAATCTGGCTCTCGGTCACTGCGGGACCGGTCGGGTTATTGGGGGTGCACACGAGGATCAGGCGGGTGCGGTCGGTGACGGCCGCAGCCATAGCGTCCAGGTCGTGCGCGCCGTCGGGCAGGTTCGGCACCTGCACGCTACGAGCGCCCATGATGCCAACCAGAATGGGGTAGGCCTCGAAGGAACGCCACGCGTAGATGACCTCGTCCTGCACGCCGTCGGCGTTAACGCCCGCGAAGGTTTTGAGAATCTGGTTGAGCGCGCCGAGGCTGCCGGCGCCGGTCACGATATCCTCGGCATCCACGCCCAGCTGCCCGGCGAGGGCGGTGCGCAGGGCGGTTGAGAGGGGGTCGGGATAGCGGTGCACCGCATCGAATTCGGCCAGCACGCGCGCCACCTCGGGCACGGGGCCCAGCGGGTTCTCGTTAGAGGAAAGCTTGTACCGGGTCAGGCCCTCGACGGGAACGGGAGGCTTGCCCGCGGCGTAGCTGGGCAGGGTGTCGAAGACGGGGCGGACCGGGATGCTGGTGGGTTCTTCTGAGTGGCTCATAGCTTTAGTATGTGCCTGCGAGCGCCGCGGAGCCAGCGCTATCGGGGTGAAGACCAGCATGGGGACAGGACGAGCCATCCCCATGCCGGTCTCCGCCACCTCACCGGCCGGGCTCCCCACTAGGCAAATACCGGCTCCCGCTCAACGGTGACGGCGCGCCGAGGCTCCGGTGCGGGGTGTATCAACCCCGGGTCGATCTCCTCGGGAGGAATCGGCGTGTGGAACCCCGGGTCGATGTCCTCGGCCGGCGCCACGGGCATGGGAACAGGCTTCAGCTCTGGTAGGTCGGGGGTAAGCGATTCCTCACCATCGTAGTCCCCGCCCTGTCGGGGCCCGAGGAATGTGCCCGCAAACGCAGAACCAATTTTAGGGAGTGGCAGGTCATCGATGGTTGGCTGATTAATAACCTTTCCGATGTTTGCCTGTGAGCCTGCGGGCTCTGGTAGAAGGTCCGGCGGGAGCAAATCTGCAGGGGGTGGTGGACCCTCCGGCTCGACTCGAGCGGGCAATTTGATAGGGGCAGGCTCCGGGCCGCTCAGGTCCGCCGGCAAGTTGATGGCGGACGGAACATTCTGCGGGTCGTATCCCTGCAGGGGAGGTGTTTTGGGCGTCTGCGGTGCAGGCATCTCGGGCCAGGTCGGCTTCGGGCTCCCCGGCTCCTGCGACGGTTTAGGGCCCGGGTGAGGGAGACGCCGTTCGGCGCTCTCCCACGTATCTTGGGCTGCTTTTTGGATCCGTTCCCCCTTATCTTTGGCGTCCTGAACGCCCTTGATCATTCCACCTGTTCCATGTTCAATCGCTTCGTCTACACCCTTCTCGTCAAACCTAACCCCCGATTTGTAGGCCTGTCGCGAGTAGATTCCGATACGTGAGATCGTTACGTCCCTTCGCTCAGCTAGGCTGTATCCGTCCGGCATAGCAGAACCCGAGGTAACCTTCTGCTCCCCCAGCACGTATTCCTTACCATCCATCGCCGCACGCATGCCACCAAAAACCGCGTTACTATGCCCCTCACGCTCTAGAGCTTCTCGGTATTTTTCGCCATCGTGTACAGGGTTCTGGATGGTAATTGCTGTATCACGGTCGTCAGGACGCCAGCCGCCCTCTTCCCGCCGTGCACTATCCGGAACAATATCGCCTTCGCCTTCCACATAGTCCACGGCGAAGTCTCGGCGTTTGGCGGGCAAACCTCGTAGCGGAGCACCTTGGGCGTAGATACCGACGATGTTGATTTCTTTGGCGACCTCGAAACTATTAGCCATGTTGTAGGCAATCATGGCTCCCTGGCTGAACCCTTCCAGGTACACGCGGGCCCCCTGCGGCGCACCGGCATCACGCAAAGCCTGAAGAACCATCCGATAGGCGGGGTTCCTCGTGGTATCTTCACCTAACGTTTCACGCACAGCACCCGCAGGGTCCATGGGAGAGCCGCCCCAGGAGTCAAAGTTAGTCCCCGGAATACTCACCACGTACAGGGCGTAGGCGGGGTCACCCTCGTGGCCTTCTTCGTACATGACGGTGACCATCACGGCGCCGCGTTCGCCCTTCGTCGGGTCCTGCTGAGAACGCTCGAATTCCTGGTCCTGGGCTTTGGCAGCCGCCTGCAAACGTTCCGAGCTGGAGCCTACGGAAAGCTGATTTTTCTCTCCCCGGTGCGCCGCGACCCCGTACTCATCAGCCGAAGCGGTACGCACGTTGTGTGCCGTGCTGCCCACGTCCCGCCACGTATTCTCTCTCTTCAACGATAGGGTGGCCCTCCCGATGAATTTCTCAATGATTTTCGCGGGGATTCCGGTGATCCTGGACAGCCGTCCAGCCACTCGCCGGCGGGCAATCTCGGGGTTGAGTCGGGCGTCAAGATAGGCTGTCGCTCCGAAAAGTACCGCCGCGACGAGGGGTGAATAGGGCATCGCTATTGATGCGCTGTAGTACCCGAGCTCGGGCAGCGTCAGCCGGATAAGGTACCGGACCTCGTCGGGGTCGCCGGCGAGGGCGCCGCGAATGTGGGTTCGCACCGTCAGCCCGTCAGGGAGCTTACCGTCCTGGGCGATACCGAGCGATTCGAACCAGCCGGCTACCATGTTCTCGACCTGCAGGTAGGCGCTGTGGGCGAGGCGCACGGCCACCGCCGTGGCCACCAGATCGGCGGCGCTTTCGCCCATCCCGGCGGCCAACATGGTGCACTGGCCGCTGGCCAGACGGGCGCGCGCGTTGACCCCGAGAAAGAGCATCGTCTCTGCGCCAATGCTCGAGATGGGCACCGGACGTTCAGCGCAGCGCTGGCTGGCGTGGGCGAGGGAATCGGCGATGGCGGGCATCTCTTCCAGTGTGACGGTGATGGTCGCCCCTGTGGGGGCCGAGCCGCTCCCCTCGATGGGAAGGGCGTACGTTGCGTTGGTCATGGGTTCTCCTAGATGGGTTCTCCTAGCGACGACTAGCAGTGAGTAGCGGTCTAATAGCCGGTTTGGCGGGTAACGAGCGCGTTGAGCCCCTCGGGGAGGGTGACGTGCATGAGGGAATCAAGCTCGTGTTGCGCGGACCCCGCGTGGCGGGCCACGAGGTCCTCCAGTTTTCCGGGGTCGAGGATATCGGCGGCGGTATCCGTGAGGGACCCGAGAAGGCTGTCGAGGGCACCGGCCGCGGCGGTAACGGCCTGGGCTTTGGCGGTCAGTTCGGCGGCGAGCTCTTCAGCGGCGGCGGCAATATCGGCCGCCGCGTTCTCGGCAATCTGTGCCCTGTCTCGAATACTGTCGCGGTGCCTTTCGAGCTGTCTGCGGAAGGCGCGGCCCGCCTCCGAGGCCCAGTGCTCTGTTCCGAGCTCGCCGGTGCGCGCGTAGACCCCCTGTATCTCGTGGGCTTCGGCGCGCATGCGTGCGGAAAGCTCGGCACCCTTGGTGCGGGCCAAGGCGGCTGCCGCGAGGAGCGAGGCGGCGAACGCGCGTCCGGCCGCGGAGCCGATGCCCATATGGCCGGCGGCACGCAGAATATCCGCGGTGCTGGGCGGGTTGGGGGTTCCCGGAGGCGCAGATGGCGGTGTGGAATCGACGAAGGTAGGCACGGCGCGTCCTTTCGGAGGAGCCGGTTACGGATACCGGCTTAGCGGGTGGACTTTGGTTCCAGCCTATGGGCGGGCCGGCGTTGCTCCCCCCGGCTTTTAGCCGCCTGTGGATAGCGACCCCACAAAACGAAAAATCCGCACGGATTTGGGCCCCAGGACCCGCAAAATGCTTTATCCACAGCTTCCGTAGCCGTCATATTTCCGTGCAAAGATTGCCCCGAAACCACTCCGGAGCCGCTTCGGAGCCGAAAAAACGCCCGCCCATTGGAGTCAGTGTGCCTGCAGCGAGCACCGCCCGGACCATCCCCGACACCACCCGGACCGCAGTCTGGGCCTTCGCCCAAACCACTATCCAGAGCCCCCTCCAACCGCCCACCGCCCCGCACCCCGCCCGCATTTTCCGGCGATCCATGCGAAAATGGAGTTATGTCTCACACCAATAACACCATCCTGCCTTCTGGCCGTATCGATTTGGGCACCGGCGAACTCGCTCTGGGCCCCCTGGACGGACGCTACGCCTCCGTCACCGCACCCCTGACGAACTACCTTTCTGAGGCGGCGCTGAACCGCGACCGCATCCACGTCGAGGTCGAGTGGTTCATCTACCTGTGCGAGCACAAGGTGCTGCCGGGCCTGTCCCCGCTGAGCGAGGAGCAGAAGAAGGGCCTGCGCGCCATCGTGACCGATTTCAACGCCGAATCCGTGGCCGAGCTGGCCGAGATTGAGGCCGTGACCGTACACGACGTGAAGGCCGTCGAGTACTACATCGGTCGCCGTCTGAAGGGCCTGGGCCTGGACCACCTGGTGCCGCTGGTTCACTTCGGCTGCACCTCCGAAGACATCAACAACCTCTCCTACGCCCTGGGCATCAAGGATGCCGTGCAGAACGTGTGGATCCCCGCAGCCGAGGAGCTGATTGAGGTTCTGCTGAACCTGGCCGAGGAGGGCCGCGAGGTTCCCATGCTCTCGCGCACCCACGGTCAGCCCGCAACCCCGACCACCCTGGGCAAGGAGATGGGCGTGCTCGCCTATCGCCTGAAGCGCCAGGTCAAGCATGTGAAGGCGACCGAGTTCCTCGGCAAGATCAATGGTGCGACCGGCACCTATGCCGCGCACTACGCCTCGGTGCCCACCGCCGATTGGCAGAAGATTTCTCGCGGTTTCGTTGAGCACCTGGGCCTGACCTGGAACCCGCTGACCACCCAGATTGAGTCGCACGACTGGCAGGCCGAGCTGTACTCGGATATCGCGCACTTCAACCGCGTGCTGCACAACCTCTGCACCGACGTGTGGAGCTACATTTCGATTGGTTTCTTCCGCCAGATTCCGGTGGCCGGTGCGACCGGTTCGTCCACCATGCCGCACAAGGTTAACCCGATTCGCTTCGAGAACGCGGAGGCTAACCTGGAGCTCTCCAACGCCCTGCTGGATTCGCTGGGCTCGACCCTGGTGACCTCCCGCTGGCAGCGCGACCTGACCGATTCCTCGGCTCAGCGCAACATCGGCGTGGCCTTCGGTCACTCGGTCCTGGCCATCTCGAACGTGGTGAAGGGCCTGAAGCGCCTGGACATCGCGGCCGACGTGATTTCCGCCGACCTGGACTCCAACTGGGAGGTTCTGGCCGAGGCAATCCAGATGGTGATGCGCGCGGAGGCTATCGCGGGTGTTCCCGGCATGGAGAACCCCTACGAGCGTCTGAAGGAGCTGACTCGTGGTCACCGCGTGGATGCGGCTCGCCTCAAGGAGTTTGTGGCAACCCTGGGCCTTTCCCCCGAGGCCGAGGAGCGTCTGTCGAACCTGACCCCGCACACCTACAACGGCATTGCGGCTCAGCTGCTCGATCACGCGAAGAACGCGTAGTCGGTAGCATCGGCTGAGCGCCGGTCTTAACGCTGAAGACCCCGGGTCCCTGAGTTCAGGGATCCGGGGTCTTCAGCGTGTTGGGGCTTTGCTATGTCTGCTAACCAGCGAGGGTTTTAGCGCTCGAGCATAGGGCGGTTTTCGGTCTCAGTGTCGTGGCCCTTGCCACGGGTGAAGACCTTTCCGGCAGCCTTACTAGCGACCTTGCCCGCACCCTTGAGAATCGAACCGGCCTTATCCACGAGCTGGCCTCGTTCGCCGCGGGTGCTCTCCGGGGACTCATCCTCTTCGGACTTTACGCGCGGCGCGCGCGGGGTAATCATGAGCTCCGTGGGGAAGTATGCCGGGGCGCCGCCGAAAGCGTTACGAGTGTTGCGCACGACATCCTTGCCGAGAGCCAGGTTTGCGCCGCCGCCGACCACTGCGCCCACGCCGAAGGGCAGGGCACGGCCGAGCAGTGCACCGGTCTGGCGGGTGAGGAAGCGGCGGATGAACATGTTTCGGATGGTGCGTTCGACGCTGAACATCTTGCCGCTGGAGGAGTTGCCGAGCAGCATGCCCCACTTGTTGGAGATGCCGCCTGCCTTACCGGTCTGCAGCAGCACGGTGTTCATGAGCTGGGAGCCTTCTTCGCCGAGCATGATTGCCATGACCATGGAACGGGCGGTTTCGGCGTCGTGTACGTGCACGCCGTGCAGTTCTGCGACTGCCTGGGCGTAGAGTGCGGTGCGTTCGAGGTAGCCGCCGACTGCGAGCGCGGACAGGCTCATGGAGGTGACGGTGCCGACGCCGGGCACGAATGCGGATGCGCCGGTGACGCCGCCGATGGCGGTGATGTCACGCAGGTAGGTGCGGTCGAGGCGCTTGTGGATTTGTTCGGGGGTTTCGTCGGGGTGCGCTTCGCGCAGCTTCTTGACGATGGACAGCGCGAGCGGTCGTTGCATGCGCAGTACGTTGTCGAGGGTGGTGGTTAGCGCGGGACGGGGGTTGCCGTCCTCATCGAATAGAGACTTCTTCGGGTCAATCATGTCTTTAGTAAAGCACGGTCGGGTGAATATTTCCTGAACGGGCGGGCCTTCCGGCGGGCTGGAAGAGCCTTGTTCACCGAGGGCTTGAGTTCACCGAGGGCTTGAGCGCGGTCGTCCAGCCGGCGCGGCGGCGCTTCTGAAATCGCTTCCCATTTATTTGCGCCCTTTTTTAAACCGCGTAAAATTGTCCTAGGTTACACACTATTCATTGTCTGCATAATGCGTGACCCGTTTCACGGCGATTCGGGTTGGGCTGTACCGCCGATACTTGCTTACGCTTCATGCTGTAAAGGATTACCATGACTTCTTCCGCCAGCACGCCCACGGCTGCGCGTTCTCCCCTGGCCACTCAGGGGCTGGGTGTCGCCTACGCGACCGGCGCGATTATTTCCGCGCAATTCGGTTCAGCCCTCGCGAAGCAGCTCATGGGTGATTTGGGGCCCTGGGGTGTGGTGGCGCTACGTCTGCTGACTTCCACCATCCTGCTGTACGTGTTCTTCCGCCCGAATATTCTCGCGTGGACGCGCGCGCAATGGACCGCGGTCATCGTGCTGGGCGTGGCCCTCACCGGCGCGAACGCCTTCTTCTACGTGGCGATTGAGCAGGTTCCGCTGGCGATTGCCGTGGCAATCGAGTTTATGGGCCCGCTGGTGTTGGCGACCGTTATGTCCCGCCGCAAGCTGGACCTGGTATGGATTGCCCTGTCCTTTAGCGGCATGGCGATTCTGACGGCCGAATCACAGGCCAAGCCTGAGGACTTTGCCCTGGTGGGCGTGTTCTTCGCGGTGCTGACGGCGATTTCGCGTGCCGCCTACATCCTGGCGACGGAGAAGGTGGGCGCGCTCATCCCGGGTATGGGCGGCATGGTGATGGGCAACGCCGTATCCACGCTGCTGGTGCTGCCGTTCCCGTTTATTCTGAGCGGCAATAACCTGTTGAAGGTGACTCAGGACGTTCACCTGCTGGCGATTGGTTGCCTGATGGGTCTGCTGGCCTCGGCCATCCCGGCCCTGGGCGAGGTCTCTTCCCTGCGCCTGCTGCCGGCGCACATCTACAGTGTGGTGCTTTCGCTGGAACCGGCGATTGCCGCGCTGGTGGGCGTCATTATGCTGGCCGAGCCGACGGATGCGGTTCGCTGGCTGGCCATTTCGCTGCTGGTGCTGGCGAGTATCGGCATCTCCATTTCGCACGCCCGCGCCCAAAAACGGGCCCAGGAACGCGGTGATAGCGAGGAGATGGATCGCTACCTCCCCGGTGCGGTGGATGCGCACGCGGTGGATATCGCACAGATGGCGACCAGTTCCATTACGCTTCCATCGGCCGAGCAGATTAGGGCCGACCGCGAGGCGAAGGGCCTCTAGGTAGCCGTAGAGAGCCCAGCTGAATATTGCGCTGGAGAGCATGTCTCTTCTTTCTCGCACCCCCGGGTAGCACGTAGGATAGTATCTCGTGCCCGGGGGTGCCCTGGTTCCGGGTGCAAGCGGCCTGGCGGTGGCGATGCTGGTCGGCGCCGCGTTCATTGCCCCGGCGGCGGCGGTTGTTCCGGCATCCCAGCCGCTGTGGAACGCGGCTCAGGACCCGGTGCTACTCCTCATGATTTTCGGTACCGCGATGTTCGCCTCGGTGATTCCCTACAGCGCGGAGCTGATGGCCCTGCGCAACCTGCCGCAGCAGGTGTTTAGCGTGTTGATGAGCATGGAGCCCGCCATCGCGGCGATTGCCGGCTGGGCGCTGCTAAACCAGGAGACGGGCCCGATTCGTTGGGTGGCGATCTGCCTGCTCATGACGGCGAGCGTGGGCATTACGCTGACCACCGCGCAGAGCGGCTCTTCCAAGCAGCAGGATGAGGGCGAGGAGCCCGTTCCCATGCCGCTGCCCGAATAGGCCCCGCCCGCGGGCGACGGCCCGGGGTCGCCGGTGCACGGCATATAGAAAACCGTTGAGGCGGGTACCCGGTCGGTACCCGCCTCAACGGTTTAAATCTCGCGCCTAAGCCTCCAGGCTGTCCAGCAGGTCGCGCAGCTCGTCGGTGGTAAGCACCTCCGCCGGATGCGGTCCCATTGCGTACAGTAGGTCCTGGGTGTCCTCGTCCAGCTCGCAGGAGGTACCGATCAGTACGAGGTTTCCCTCGTTCTCGCCGCTGAGCATCGAGCTCTCGCACAGGCACCACACGTGGTCAAAAACCTCGAGCATGGCGGCCGTCTGCAGGCGGAAGAAGGGCAGGCCCGCATCGTCACCCACGTTGACCGCGACCAGGCCGCGCTCGCTCAGGGAATCCCTGAGCTCGCGGTAGAAGTCGCGGTTCGCCAGGTGTGCGGGCGCGTCCATGCCGGTGAAAATATCGAGGATAATCGCGTCGAAGCCGGGCACGCCCAGCAGTTCGGGCAGGTGGGCCAGCTGCTCGCGGGCATCGCCCACCACGAGCCGGCAGTCGGTGCCGGCGGGTAGCGGCAGCCGGTCGGTCACGAATCCCATAAGCTCGGGTTCGATATCGACGGCAACCTGGGGGGAGCCGGGGCGGGTCTCCTGAATATAGCGCACGAGGGTCAGCGCCCCCGCACCCAGGTGCGCGGCGGTAATGGGCTCGCCAGCAGGGGCGAGCGCATCCACCGCGTTCGCGATGCGGCGCAGGTACTCGTAGAACACGTAGGAGGGATCCGCGGTATCCACGTGGGACTGCTCGGCACCCCCAATTTCGAGAACGTAGCCGTGCTCGCTGAACCCGTCAGGCTGAATCTCGGCGCGCTGCCCGCCGGAGAGCTGAATGTGCGCCACTACTTCACGCCGGCTTCGCGCTTGAAGGTGCTGACCAGCTCATCCACCGAAGAGGAAGAATCCAGACCCTCAACGACCTTGTCGTTCACGACGAAGGTGGGGGTTCCCTTCACGCCAATCTTGACGGCGTGCTCGTAGTCGCGCTGGATGGGCTTAACGGTGTCGGAGGCGAGTAGGACCTTGTCGAATTCTTCAACGTTCAGGCCCAGTTCCTTGGCGTAGTCGTTGAAGAGGGTGCGCAGCTTATCGCGCTCCTTGATGCCCTTCCAGTCGTTCTGGGTGGCGAAGAGCTTATCGGCCATTTCGAGGTGCTTGCCCTGTGCCTCTGCGGCCTGCACGGCCAGGGCGGCCGGCACGGCGTTGGCGTGCATGCTCAGGGGCATGTGGCGGGCGGTCACGTTCAGCACACCGTCGAGCTTCTTGGCGGCCTCCTCGAACTTCGGCTCTGCCTTGGCGCAGTAGGGGCACTGGAAGTCGGTGTACAGGGTCGCGGTGCCCGCACCGGGTACTTCGCGGTTGAGGCGGAAGCCGACGTAGCCGTCATCCGCGGTAGCCGATGCGGAAGCGGTCTCCGAAGCCGAGCTCGAGGGAGTAGCGGACGCGCTTGCGGATGCGCTCGCCGATGCTGCGGCGGTGCTCTCCGAGGTGGCGCTCGCTGAGCCGCCTGCCGAACCGCTCGCGGAGGCGGTAGAGGAGGCCCGGGATGAGCCGCAGGCGCTCAGGCCCAGTGCGGCGGCGGGAAGCGCGCCGATGAGCAGGGCGCGGCGGGTAAAGGGTGAGGTCATGGTATTCCTCCTAAGAATCGGTGCCGGGGCGCACGGATAACGCTTAGGTTCATCTTATCCCGCCGGCGCGGCGGGTGCATGACGCGTCCGCGCGGGGCTCTTGCGCGGAGCCGCCGTAGCAACGCGATGATTCGCCTCTCCCCCGCCTTTTTGGTACCATTGCGGGGTATGCACTGTTCCGCGGAAAGCCCGTCTCAACGCGGCAGGTAGCGTATGTGCCTCTATAGCTCAGGGGTAGAGCATTTCCCTCGTAAAGAAAAGGTCGTGGGTTCGAATCCCACTGGGGGCTCCACATCCGCCGTAACAAGGCCGGTTTCCGGTGTGTTGCGGCGGTTTTTAGTATCGTCTTCGGCACGCGAGGCCCCGACCCCGTTCCGAGGCGTCCGACAGCTCGCTCTATCCCGGGAGGCCTCATGTCTTCGTCCCGCACCTCCGCCCGCAAGGGCTCCTCGCAGCGCGCCCCGTTCACCCCCACCGCGCGCTTCGCCATCGTCTACGTGCTGGCGCTCGTGATTTCGCTGGCGGTTTGGTTCTTCTACCGCGCCGTCTACGAGGACGACACCTCGTTCCTGGTGCCCATCGTGATTTCCCTGGCGACGTCCTACGTTGCCGCGCACGCCCTTACGGGCGGCCGTTCCCCGCGCAACTAGTCGCCAAGCCCGTCCGCCGGTCGGTGGCCGGAGCGTTAAACCAAAGGCCGCGCATCCGAATCCCTCCGAGGGGTCGGATGCGCGGCCTTCGCTATAGGGCCGGCGCGTTACTTGGATGCGCGCTGGAAGTCGCTGTCGGTCTTGCCCCACAGGCCGTAGACCTTGGCGAGTTCCTTGACCTTCTTGGCGCGCAGGTAGCGCGGCAGGTAGGAACCGTCGCGGGGGCCGTCGATGGGCACGTCGAGCATCTGGTGGGCCTCTTCAATCTCAACCTCGCTGGGCGAGAAGGCCGCGTTGATGGTCTCTGCCTGGCGGATATCCAGGGTAATCTTGCCGGTCATGCCGTGGTCGTTCGCGAAGCCGCAGGCCTTGGAGAGGTCCCCGCCGTAGGCGCCGAGGGTCGGACCGTCGATGGGGCCGGGCAGGCCACCCAGGGTGGAGGCGATGACCAGCTGCGAACGCACGTAGGCCAGGGCCATGGGGGTTGCGGAGGAACCGGTGTCGCGGCGGTAGTCGCCCGCGCCGAAGGCCAGGCGGAAGGTGCCGATGGCGCGAGCAATCTCGACCGAGTGGTGCACGCCCAGGGCCGATTCAATCAGCGCGATGATGGGGGTACCGGCGGGCAGCTCAGCTGAGGTACGGTCGATGTCGGTGGCGTGCTCGGCGGTGGCGAGCATGACGCCTCGCAGGCCCTTCACGTTCTTGAGGGCCTTGACGTCTTTCCACCAGTGCTCGGTGGTGATGGCGTTGATACGAACCCAGGCAACCACGCCGGAGTTCAGCATGCGGACGACCTGTTCGCGGGCGGCGTCCTTCTCTTCGGGCGGGCAACCGTCCTCGAGGTCAATAATGATGGAATCGGCCTCGGATTCGAAGGCCTGCTCAAAAACGTCTTCGCTGGCGTTGGCGCGAACGAGCAACCAGGAGCGGGAGAGGCTGGGGCGCAGCTGGCGCGCGCGCTCGTTCCGATGGAATTCAAACATGGTGTGTGACTTCTTCCGTCAATCGTTAATGCATTGGTTGTGCCGTAGAGGGCCTGGACCGAGCTGCGATTCTCGATTGCGTACCATCGTCACATCCATTGTGACTGAACCGCTTGCGGGGTGTCATGCACCTCTCTTTTAAGCGTATCGTGTGCCCGGTGGAGCATCAAACTGACGCACCACTAGGCCTCGACGAGTTCGGTCCGTCCCACGGGGATTCCGTCGTCGAAGGTCAGCTCGCCGGCCGCTTCCTTTTGGGCGCGGCGAATCAGGCGTTCGGCCTCTTGTACGTGCTGCACCACGGTCTCAACGCGGCGGTGCACGCTCACCTGGCGGTCGCATCCGGTGGTGCACTCGCCGAAGCAGCGGGCCATGGCCAGGGCCTCGGCGCAGAGGGCCACGGCGTTGCCGGCCTTGGAGAGGGCGCGGTTGAGGTCGGAGTAGGTGCCGAATTGCGAGGCGGGGATATCGCCGTCGCTGGGGGCGAGGCGGTGGGCCTCCATGGCCACGGCACGCACCCGGGGGATGAGGTCGGCAAGCTCGTTGGCGTCCGGCACGATGAGTTCAATCATGGAGGCGGAGGACTCGGTGCCCGCCAGACGCTCGAGCACCTGGTGGAATCGGTCGATGCCGCGAATAAAGCGGTCGTGGGAGCGCCGCCAGATGCCCTTGCCGAGCTCGGCGTCGTCTCGGCGTGATTGCAGGTAGCTTTTGAGTCCCATGAGTCCTCCTCTACGTTAGGTGTGTGCCGTGAACGGTTATCGGGTGGGAGTCGCTCGCGGCCGGTGAGCGTCGGATGCGTGCATCACCTTCCGCGGCGAGCTACAAACCCACCTATACTTAGGTTACCCTAAATCTTCTTTTGGTGACGGTTCGTCAGGGAAATATGAGCATTTATGTCACGTTTCGCGGAGCGCGGCAACAAGGTTTTCTCCGCATCCCGCGGAAACCTGTCTAATCGACCCGTAGCACCACCTTGCCGCGGTGCAGACCGGATTCAAAGTACTCGTGCGCCTCGGCCGCGGCCTCCAGGGGGAATACCCGGTCAAGACCCACACCGATGCGACTCGACTCGATCAGCGGGAGGATCTGCTCGCGCACGCCGCGCAGAATTTCGGCTTTCTGGGCCTCGGGGCGGCTGCGCAGGCTCGTGGCGTGCACCGAGAGCCGGTGCGTGAGTGCGTACGCGAGGTCCAGCTCGGCCTTTCGTCCGCCCTGCAACCCGATGATGCACAGGTGCCCACCGTCGGCGAGGGTGTGCAGGTTGTCCTCAAAGTACCGCCCGCCCACGACGTCCAGGATGTAGTCCGCGCCGCGCCCGCCGGTCTCCGACAGAATGACATCCCGGAACGAATGTTCCCGATACACGATGGGTTCAGCACCCAGCGAGCGCACGTACTCCGCCTTCTCTTCGGTCCCAACCGTGGCGAATACGCGGGTTCCCGCGGCCAGGGCCACCTGAATGGCGTGCACCCCGATGCCCCCGGTGCCGCCGTGTACCAGCACCGTGGCGTTCTGCCCGTCCTCGCGCAGGTTCTCGGCGGGATCCATGCTCATGCCGCAGGTCAGTACCAGGTTGGAGTAGACCGTGGCGGCCACCTCGGGTAGCGCCGCGGCCTCTTCAAAGCTCAGGTTCTCGGGCTTCGGCAGCAGCAGATCCACCGGAACCGTCACGTAGTCGGCGTACCCGCCTCCGGGGAGCAGGGCCATCACGGGGCGACCGCAGTTCTCAACGGATGCCCCCTCGCCGACGGCTTCGATTTCCCCGGCCACTTCCAGGCCGTAGATGGAGCTTGATCCAGGAGGGGGCGGGTAGAATCCGCGGCGCTGCAGGGCATCCGCACGGTTGATTCCGGCGGCGCGAACGCGGATGAGCACCTCACGCGAACGGGGAACGGCGGCGGGAATCTCGCTGACCCGAAGCACCTCGGGACCGCCGTGGTTTTCCTCAATAATTGCTCGCATGAGCCCTCCTCCTGAGCGGATGTGCCCTCATCGGCACTCGATTTACAGAAAGCATACATCGTGAGATAATCTCGTAGTGCCCTGCGGCACGGCGTTGAGATAAAATGCCGGTCTCTGGAGCGCAAGGATGGTTGTCCGAGCGGCCGAAGGAGCTGGTCTTGAAAACCAGTAGGCGGTAACCCCGTCTCAAGGGTTCAAATCCCTTACCATCCGCGTTTTAGCTTCTGCTCCACGTGTGGAGCGCGAAGAGCCCCGTTCCTCGTATTGAGGAGCGGGGCTCTTTGCATATACCGGATCGAGTTACCGGGGGCGTCGTTAGTGCATGTTTGACATGTTTGACAAAGCGTTTGCAATCAACATGATGAGGAAGGCGATACAGAGGAAAAAGCATATCCCCAGACCGTTAAGAACCAGACCGCCGATGGCCCTCGCACCGTGCCGCCTTGCTACGAACGCCTCCCAGAGACCCAGGATGTTCAGCACCGGTGCAACGAGAGCTAACTGCAGACCGTCTCCTTCAGGATTATGGGCTGCCAACCAGAACCCTAGAAAGAAAGATAGCGGGCTGAGGAAGCTGAAAAGCAGGGAGAAGCTCGCCATTCTCTCACCGACCGCTTGATCTGCGGGCTCATCCGGAGAACCATCCGAAGAGTCATCCGGGGACTCGTTTGCGGATAGTAGCTGTTCGTCAGAAGCATCCGGGCTAGACTGTTCGCTGTCATCTTCCTGGTAGAGCTTGGCGTATTCGGGGTTGTAATCGAAGGCTTCGTTGTTTTGGGGTAGCTGCGACATCGCATCCACAACCTTTCAATACCGGGTGTTACCTTCACCCTAGACCTTTCCATCAGAGGGAACAAGCATGTCAGGCTCCACCTGCCGAAACATACGGCATATACACAGAAAAGTCCTGCTCCTCACAATGAGGGGCAGGACTTTTCTGTATTTATCTCGAGGCTAGTTCCAGTACAGCATAAGAGCGTTCAGGCTCCTCGACGGGCCTGCATCATTTAATCCGGACAAGGCGCTCAGAATCATTATGATGAGGGCGACGATAGCAAGGACAACGACTATACCCATCGCGCTGAGAATCATGCCCCCGATGGCGTGCTTACCGTGCCGTCGTGCCACGAATGCCTGTCGGAGACCTAAGATACTCAGGAATGGTGCGACGATGACCAGGAGTATACCGATTTCAATGCCATCGGCAGACCACCAAAACCCTATGAAGAGAGATAGCAGGCCGAGGGCACCGAAAAGCAGGGAGAAGTTCGCTGCTCTTTCACCGGCTTGCGCCCTCCGCACATTGGAAGGGGGCTCGCTTGCACGTAGCAACCTGTCTTCCACATCATCAGCGTCGGACTGTACGCTGTCATCTTCCTGGTAGAGCTTGGCGTATTCGGGGTTGTAATCGAAGGCTTCGTTGTTTTGGGGTAGCTGCGACATCGCATCCACAACCTTTCAATACCGGGTGTTAAGTGCCTATCGGGTTGAGAGAGCATTTAGGCTCGACATCGAGCCGCTGTGATTAGTGGATGCCCGACAAAGCGTTCAGAATCAATATGATGAGGGCAACGAGAAGAAGGACAACGACTATACCCACCGCGCTGAGAATCATACCCGCGGTAGCGCGCGCACCGTGCCGTCGTGCCACTCGCGCCTGCCAGATACCTAAAACACTCAGTATCAGTGAGAAAGGGATGGCGTACAGCGTCCATCGAATACCCGGGATGCACACTAAGCTGAGGATACCGAAGAGCAAGGAGAGGTTCTCGGCGCTCCGCCCGGTTTCCTGACTCGGGAACCCACTCGCGGGTTGCAGTGGGCCCCCTGCGGACCCAACGATGGGTTGCCCGTTACTATTTTGCCGGTATAGCTTGGCGTACTCGGGGTTGTAATCGAAGGCTTCGTTGTTTTGAGGTAGCTGCGACATCGCATCCACGACCTTTCAATACCGGGTGTTAACTTCACCCTAGACCTTCCCATCAGAGGGAACAAGCGTGTCCGGCCCAATACGCAAAATATACGGCATATGTACAGCAAAGCCCCGCTCCTCATTGTGAGGAGCGGGGCTCTTACCTCTTCGAGAAGGGCAAAGTTTTTAGAGAAGTGCCAGTATCTGCGCGGCATCAACCAACTCTGAATTAGCGGCAGAATCCGAAAGAGCCAGCATGAGCGCCAGCAGAAAAGCTCCGCCGAAAAGCACTAGGAATATGCCACCAGCGGCTACGTTAATCCAGTTCATGATGCGGCCTGCCGAAGCAGCGGCGCCGTAGCGTTCCGCCTCATTCGCTTTAAGAACACCGATAACACCCAGAATTAGGGAGGGCAGACCGAACAGCCACCAGTTGAGAGTCGCGATACAGATCAAACCGATAACGCCGAGCACAGTGGAGGTCTGGGCAGCCTTCTCACCAAAAAACTGCTCGGGGGTCTTCTGCAGAAAGCCGGCTGGGGCCATCATGGGCTGGTCATACTGGTAACCGTACGGGTCGTACTGATTCTGACCATATAGGTCTTGGCCGTACGGGTCATAGGGATACTGATCGTAAGAGCTCTGCCCGTATTGGCCGTACGAACCTTGGCCATACGAACCCTGGCCGTACCGACCGTACGAACCCTGCCCATACTGGCCGTACTGGCTGTTCTGATCGTACTGCTCGTTCAGGTGGTTGTAGTCCGGGTTGTAATCGTAGGAGTCAGAACCCCACGGATTCCGAGACATGGCGTTTCACTTTCGTGCGGCAGGTGTGTGTTAAACAATATTCACCCTAGCCTATCAACGGAACGGGGGCAACTACACCCGTCATTCTGACCCGCGCAAGACACCTCGAGCGTTAGTTCGGGATTCCGCGAATATGCGTAAAGCCCCGCGCCTCAATTCGAGAAACGGGGCTTCTACATGTTGCAGACAAAAGATGG
The DNA here is from genome assembly GCF_001836905.1 of Rothia sp. HMSC062F03. NCBI lineage: Bacteria > Bacillati > Actinomycetota > Actinomycetes > Micrococcales > Micrococcaceae > Rothia > Rothia sp. HMSC062F03. The sequence goes on from NZ_KV830879.1 coordinate 46,208, forward strand.
TGGGCTTGGTTCCAGAAGTCTCGGCCAGCCGAACCGCTAACGCGGCTATCCCTTCAGGGTGAAAAGGAGCGATAGGAGGGCAATAATCGCAAAGACCGTCAGGGCGATGGGCAGGACCACGCCAATCCAGCTGAGGATGCGCCCCGCCTTTGCCGGCACACCGTGGCGTTCCGCGTCTCGCGCGGCCGAAATTCCCAGGGCGCCCAGAATAATTGATCCGAGGGTGGAGTAGGGAATCCAATACATGAGGAGAATGAGCACCACGCTGATAATGCCAAACGTCAACGAACGCTGTGCCGCTTTCTGGCCCTCCTCCAGGAAGCCAGGGGGCGTGATGATATTCCCCGGGACGCTTTCCGGGTAGGCAGGAGGCGGAGTGTACGCCCCGGCGGGCTTGTAGGTAGCCGGGACATTCCGCGGCTCGCCGCCCGCGCCCTGCCCGGCATCGCGGCCCTCGTAGAGCTGGTTGTACGCGGGATTGTAGTCGAACGGGTCCGGCTCTTGAGGCTGGGGAGTCTGAGACATAATAACCACGATCTTTCAGTCTTGATACGCGACAGGTGTTTCGGGGGAGGCCCCGATATCCGTAATCTGTTTTCGGCGGCGAGGATTAGGCACCTTCATGGTGCCCGCCCAGGCTAAGATACCGGCCGACCCGGAAGTTTAATAGGGGGAATAGCCAGCAACCCTCTGGGAACCGATAATCCCCATAAGCATGAAGACACACGTGCAGAAGAAAATGAGGAAAGCTATAAAGGTGCCTATCTTACTCATCCTACGACCCGCTGTAGCCGAAACGCCCAGGCGCTCCGCTTCCTTCGCTTTAGACATACCGATATAGCCCATGATGAAAGAAGGCACGCCGGCAATAAAACCCAGGCAAATCAGGCTGACAAGACCGAGCACCAGGGAAGTCTGAGCGGCCCGCTCGCCCTCAACCCGCCCGATAATCTTCTGCACGGTATCCGCGGGCAGCATCATAGGCTGACCGGACGTATCCTGGCCATCTTGCGCAGACAGCTCAGCAAGCTGTTCGTTCAGCTGGTTGTATTCGGGGTCGGAGTCTTCAGGGTTTGAACCCTGCGGATTCTGAGACATGGCATCTCACCTTTGTGGTTGGTCGGCGTTGGCCCGTGTTGTTCCTAGCCTATCACCGAAGCGGCAGCTATATTCACGCTTCGGCTGCGTACACCGCGCTTATCCCGGCAATGCCCCCTCAAGCATGCAAAAGCCCACGTGCGCACGGGGCGCTCGCGGGCTTCCTCAAATCATGAGGCTACTGCAGATAGCTTCAATCTTACTGCTTTACAAAAATCTTCAGAGCGACCAGCAAAATAATACTGACGACACCCAGAACAGTACCGGCAATAGCCATACCGCGGTTCTTCAGCTCGGGGTTATTCATAGCCAGGCGGCCGGTCACAATAGCTACAGCACCAAGGATGAAACCGAGGACAAAGAAGCTCACAATACCGCTCACCAGAGAGACAATCGACAGGGTCTTTGCCTTCTTCGCCTGAGCCAGCTGCTCAGGGGTCTGAACGGGCACACCGTAAGGAGCCTGCTGATTGAACTGGGGTGCCTGCTGGCTGAACTGGGGGTCCTGGTTGAACTGGGGCTGGGGGTTGTTGGGGTTTTCAGACATGATTTCTCATTTCGTTGAGTAAATAAGGCAACTCTGGCAACACTGTATGGAAAATTCACACGCCAGAGACGCCCTCTATTTATCGGTTTGGATGGAGTGTAGTGTATCGAAAATGCGTATAACCCTCAATGTGCACGGCCCGTATCCCACGGAGTAGAGCCCCCGTCGGCTCAGCCGGTTTGGGGCAAAACGCCTCGCCTACCTGAGCAACACGCCTAATTCACGCGAGGCCCCTACCGAATTGACCAAGCGCAAAACAGCCTATATTCTTATAGGGATGCGCTCACGAGCGCACCGTGGAGACGTGCCAGAGCGGCCGAATGGACTTCACTGCTAATGAAGGGTCGGGGTTAAACTCGACCGGGGGTTCAAATCCCCCCGTCTCCGCCACTGAAAGCCCCGTACCGGCTGGTACGGGGCTTTTACTATGCCCGTTTCATCGGGCGCACAACCTAGAAGCTCTTGAAGTCCACGAGGCGCGCATCCGCCCCGTCCAGCAGGGCCCACTCCCCCGGCACCTCGAACACCGCGATGGAGGACGGCGGGAAGCCATAGTACACATCCATCGACGCGTTCGGATCGGAGTCGGGGCTCATCAGACGCTGCGCGGCATCCTGCACGCCGGGCAGGTGCGACACCACCATCAGCGAATGAACGTTCTCTGAAACGCCGTTAATGCGCGCAATGATGCGGGCGGCCGAAACCTCGTACAGACCCTCATCCAGATGCGCGGTCGGGGCCTTCGAACCCAGGCCGTCCGCAACCCAGGTGGTCGTCTGGCGCGTGCGCAACGCCGACGAAGACATAATCTGCTCGGGAATATAGCCGCGCGAAGCCAACCAGGCACCCGCGGCGGCAGCCTGCTCGTGACCGCGCTTGGTCAGGGGACGGTCGAAATCGTTCAGGCCCCAATCGGCCTCCGCATGGCGCATAATAATCAGGCGCTTAGCTCCGCTACGGTGCGAGCCGGATGCAGTGTTGGAAGAATTCTCAGCCATACACCCATTTTATCCAGAGCGCGCCGATACATCCCGCGCACCCGCCACCCGGGCATGAGTAAACCCCGGCACACCGGCACGGGGCCGGCGCACCGGGGTGCACCCTAAAACTACAAGCCTAGATGGAGTACTCCGGGGCCGCCCAGACGACGACCTCGGGGTGCTCAAAGAAGCGGTAACCCTGACCGCGCACCGTACGCACGGTACCCGAGAGGCGACCCAGCTTCGAACGCAGGCGACGAATGTGAACGTCAATCGTGCGCTCGTGCGGGTGCTCGTCACCCGAGCTCCACAGGGCCTTCAGCAGTTCCTCGCGGCCAACCGTGCGGGAGCTATTCTCAACCAGGTGGGCCAGCAGCTCGAACTCCTTGAAGGTCAGCATCAGCGGCTCACCGTCCAGGAACACCTCGCGGCGAGCCAGGTCAATCAGCACACCCGAGGAGTGGCCGTTCATGCCCTCCGCCTCGCGGGCGGTATTCGCCTCCGGGTAGGTGTACACGGCGGTCGGATCACCCAGCGCGTTACGGACCACCTCAAGGTCGCTACCCTCGGCGTTCACGGGAGCCAGCGCCACGGCGGCGTAAGACTCAGATTCGGGGGCCAGGTGGTGGGCGTAGGTGCGCAGATCCTGAACGATGCGCACCAGGGAGGTACCGTTTGCGGCGGCGAGCTCCTCATTCAGACCCACGTACAGCACGAAGCCGCGAGCCTCGTTCTCCTGAGCATTCTTGTGGGGGGAGGAATCCCCCGCGGAGAATGTCATCGGACGCAACGTTGCGGCAGGGGCGGCGGGACGATGGGGCTGGACGGCCTGACGCTTCGCGGCGCGGCCTCGCTGGGAGATGTGGACGTATCCAGGTACAGCACCTGACATGGTTCAGCCTTCTCTCAAAATCTACGTAGGAATTGCCTTACCTACATGGTGGTGGGGTGCGCCGGAAGTGACGCGTGGCCCAACAGTCCCTAATACCTGTTCGAGCATCAATCCTTTCTCTTAATATTTCTCCTATTTGACGGATAAATCAAGCGAATTCGGCATCGTGGATACTTCCCGCATCCAAAAAGGAGTACAATACATCCCCACTCATCCGGGCCAGACTCGTCCCGCATCAAGCCCCGTCGCGCCCCATCTACATAAATATTCATCTAAAGCGGCATGATGACGCGGAGCACTGTATTTTCATGCCCTCAATCAAAGCTTGAGAGACCCTCAAATACCCCTCATTAACCCAACAATATCCACATGAAATGATTCTTGTCACATGTAGATTTTTTGAATTATCCCTCCCCCGTTCGACGGAGGGGGAATCATCGACACCACCCATCCCGCATCGTACGCACGCCCTATTAGACAAAAGCGTCCCCGCGCGGGCTATCGAAATAGCCAGCGCGGGGACGGTGCACAATTGGTCTCGCGAAACCGTCTCGCGAAGCCGAATCAAAAATTATTCAGCCAGGCCGTACAGGCGATCGCCAGCATCGCCCAGGCCGGGAACGATGTAGGCCTTCTCGTTCAGGCGCTCATCGCGGGCAGCCAGGAACAGGTCCACGTTCTCCATACCCTCAACGCCCTTCTCCAGGGCGGCGATACCCTCGGGGGCGGCAATCAGGCACACGCAGGTCACCGACTCGGCACCGCGCTTACGCAGGAACTTAATAGCCTCGATCAGGGTGCCGCCGGTGGCCAGCATCGGATCCAGCAGGTACACCTGACGACCCGTCAAATCCTCCGGCAGACGCTCGGCATAGGTCACGATGTCCAGGGTCTCCTCGTTGCGAGCCATACCCAGGAAACCCACCTCGGCGGTCGGCACCATGCGGGTCATGCCCTCCAGCATGCCCAGACCAGCACGCAGAATCGGCACCACCAGCGGCTTCGGGTTGGCGATGCGCACACCGGTCGTGGTAGCCACCGGAGTCACCACCTCAACCTCCTCCACGCGAATCTCGCGAGTAGCCTCGTAGGCCAGGAGAGTCACCAGCTCGTCAACCAGCTGACGGAAAATCGGGGAAGGGGTGTTCTTATCGCGCAGAACACTAATCTTGTGGGCGACCAGCGGGTGGTCAAGAATCTTAATACGCATGGCATAAATTTTACTCGCACTCGCATATACATTCACAGGCGAGCCGCGTAATTCGGCAAACAGAAAACCCGCCGAGCTCAGCTCGACGGGTTTTCGTTGGTGCGGTGGTGGAGGGATTTGAACCCCCGTTGGCTTTTACACCAAACATCATTTCGAGTGATGCACCTTCGGCCGCTCGGACACACCACCAACAGTGGAAAAGTGTAGCACACCCCAAGACAAAAGGGCAAGAAAAGCACAGGGGTGGGATGTATCTTCTCCCACCGGGGCAAAAACGCGTGCGGCAACCGGGTGTCGCCCTTTTCACGGCCCTTTTACCGTGCCCTTTTCGACACCCGACACCGAAGTCCCGGCAACATCAACGAACCCGGCGGGTTCGTCTAATGACGGATATACCCATCTATAACCAGCATGACAGCACGCGTCGCGTCCTCAGCGTTGCGGTCAACCTGATGGACCTCGCGATCCATGGCAAGCATGTAAATCGCGCCGAACATAGAGATTGCAATCGCACGAGGATTCTGAGCGGTATCAACCGTGTAGCGGCGAGATACGGCCTCCGTCATCTCCTCCAGATACTCCAGAAGATCCTGACGGTTATCGCTCATCGTCTCGGTCCAACCCTCCGCACCCTTCCAGGCCTCCGAAAGCCACATCCGGGTAAAGCCCGGGCGGTCCTCGAGGTACTGAAACGCGGCACGAACGGCACTCCGCAACGCCTCACGCGGGTCGGACTGGGCCGACGCCGCGCGGCGCGCATCGCTCAGCAGCAACTGCGTGCCGTACTGAACCAGCTGATCCACCATAGTCTTCTTGGAACCGAAGTTGTAATACACGGTTCCCTTAGAAACACCCGCCCGAGCAGCCACCTCTTCAACAGTGGCGTACTCAAGCCCCTTCTGGGTCATGATATCCATAGCAGCGTTGAACAACTTCAACTGAGTTTTACCAGTACGGCCGGGACGACGACTTGCAGCTTCAGCGACTGGTCGCTGCAACATCAGAAGTCCTCCCTCCCTTTTTGCAGGTATACCTCTATTTTATTAGACAGTGATCTCCGGTGCGAGCTTCTTCAACGACCAGGTGCGATCACGTCGCGTGCCCAGGTAACCCAGCAGCAAGCCCGCCAGACCCCACAGGGTCAGAACCAGCATGATGCCCCACAGGCTCGACTCGTTCACGCCATACGACAGGCGACGCATACCCGTCACCGCATAACCCATCGGGAAGAAATCGTGCATCCAACGAATCGACTCGGGCAGAGTCTCGTACGGCATCGTGCCGCCGCCGGTCACCAGCTGCAGAATCAGGACCACCAGAGCCACCAGCTTGCCGGGAGCACCCAGGAACACCGTCAGACCGTGAATAAATCCGGTGAAGATCAGAGCCACAAAGCACAGGAACAACCACGCCAGCCACGGGTGAGCCATCTCAAAGCCCAGACCGAACTTAATCACCACGAACATGAGCGTCGCCTGAGCAATACCCACCAGACCGAAGGGCATCCAGCTACCGAGCATCACGCGAACCGACGGGGCGTGCGAAGCCAACGCACGGTTATTCATCACGCGCAGCGTCTGAACCAGCATCAGGCCACCAATCCACAGCGCCAGGCACATGAAGAACGGACCCATGCCCTCACCGTAGTTACGGCCCGAAGCCAGGGAATTGTGCGAAAGCGTCACAGGGTTCGACATCGTGTCGGCAACCTTCGTCTGATCCGACTCCGAAAGGTTCGGAACCTGCTTCGTGCCAGAAGCCAGGCCGCTCTGCAGGGAGGAGGTGCCGTCCTGCAGCTCCGAGGCGCCGCTATTCAGCTGATCCGTGCCGCTGGCCAGCTTCTCCGTACCCTCGGTGAGCTGGGACGCGCCATCCTTCAGGTTCGACGCGCCATCGGCCACCTTCTGCTGGCCCTCGACGGCACTCTGCTCCTTTTCGGCCAGAGTGCTCGTGCCGTCCTTCAGGGTCGCGGTACCGCTCTTGAGCGAATCGGTACCCGACTTCAGGTTCTCGGTGCCCTCAGCCAGGGTTGCGGCGCCCGAAGCGAGAGAGGATGCACCCGAAGCAATCTGGGCGTTACCATCGGCCAGGGTAGCCGCGCCCGAGGCGAGTGAAGAGGCACCGCTATCAACGCGGGCCGCACCCTCAGCCAGGGAAGAGGCTCCCTTCGCCACCGAGGTGGAGGCAGCATCCAGCGCGTCCACGCCCGACACTAGGGTCTGAATCTTAGCCGCCGAGGACGAAGAACCGTCCGCGACGCAGTGGCTCGACTTCAGGGCTTGCAGCTTCGACATAACATCTGCGGCAGTCGCACTGCGCGAGGCTAGATGAGACTCCAGAGCCTTCTGGTTCAGCGTTGCCACCTCACCCTTAAACTCATCGGAATCCACCGAAGACACCAGCTCATCAGCCTGCTGCTGGGTCATGGTGCCAGCGGCCACCATCGGAGCCAGACGCTCGCGAAGCCTCTGCGCACTCGCCGACACCACGGTATTCGACAGGTCGCGGCCAAAATCACCGCTCGGGGCGGAGGTGTCCGTCTGCTGCAGGTGCTGACACATCGCGTTCAGCTGGCCCGGCAGCTCGCGGATACCCGACTCATCCAGGCCCTGACGCAGCTTGTGGGTGCCCTCAGCCAGGCTGTTCGCGCCCTGGGCCAGGGTGGCCGAGCCATCCTTCAGTGAAGAAGTACCCTGAGCCAGGGTGGCCGAGCCGTCCTTCAGCTTCGACGCGCCGTCAGAAGCCGAAGCCGCGGCAGAGGCCAGGGTCGAGGTGCCGTTCTTCAGGGTGGTCGAGCCGTCCACCAGCTTCGCGGCGCCCGAATTCAGGGTTGCGGCGCCCGAGTCCAGGGTTGCCGCACCACTTGCCAGCTTATCCGCGCCATCGGCCAGCTGCTTCTGCGCATCCACCAGCTGGGTCGTGCCATCAGAAAGGGTGACCGTGCCGTCCTTCAGCTTGAGGGCACCGTCGTTCACCGTGGCAGAGCCGTCCTTGAGCTGAACAATCGCATCGGCCAGCTTGACCGTGCCGGTGTTCACCTTCTCTGCGCCGCTGGCCGCCTCCCCCATCTTCGAGTGAATCGTGGTGAAGCTTGCCAGCAACGCATTCGCGGTGGCATTACCCACCTTCGACGCCACCGAATCGCGCACCGATGTGCCCGCCTTCGTCACGATGTTCGTCAGCACGTAGTTGTTCGCGTCATTCGTGACAATCTCAATACCGGCTGACTGGGGATCAATCGTGCCCGTATTACCGTTGGCATCCGGCTTAAACGCCGCGGCGCTCTGCAGGTTACGGGAGAAATTCTTCGGAATCACCAACGCAAAATCGTAGGTGCCCTTCTCCACGCCGTCGACGGCCTCCTCGCGGGTCGGAACCTGACGCCAATCAAACGTGCCGGCGTCCAGAAGATTCTTCTTCACGTCGGCACCGGTATTCACCTGCTGGCCAGAAGAATCCGTCGCGCCCTCATCCTCAACCACGAGGGCACCCACGATGCCGTTCACGTGGCCGTAGGCGTCCCAGTTGCCGTACAGGTACAGGGCACCGTACAGCAGGGGGATGCAGGACATCGCAATGAGCACCAGGACCGGCAAAACACCGCTGGTCAGGCGCTTAAGCTCAACAAGAGCAACACGCAGAACAGTCATTCTTACTCCTTCTCAGCGGTCTTCTGGGTGTTGGGTTTCTGGTCAGCGGGTTTCTGATCAGTGGATTTCTGATCAACGGCCCGAACGGCTTCGGTCACGCCGGACGCCGCGGGAACGGGGGTCGCCACAACGGTGGGTTCGGCCGCTACCCCGGCCGCGGGGGTGAGGGGAATCGAAGAGGTCAGGGGGATTTCCTCCACCTCACGCACCTCAATCACGTCAATCTCCGGCTCGGTCGGTTCCTCCGCCGGGTCCTCGGGGGCCTCGAACTCCCCCTCTTGATCCATGTGGACGCTACCCACCACGGCACGCGCACCGTGCCAGGTATCGGAAATATGCGGGACAATCGCCACCACAGTGCGGGGGCGGTCCTCATCGTTGGCCAGCTCCTCGAGGAAGGGAAGCCACATGCGCGTGTGGTTCAGGTGGCGCGACGGGGTATCGAAGACCAGCAGGTCCGAGGGGCTGCTCTGTGCCAGGGCGGCCATAAGCTCGATGTTCATCTCGCCGTCCAGCTCGTCCATCCACAGGCCGTCCAAATCCTCGAGGCCGCGCTCCTTCAACCAGCGGCCCGCGTGGGAACGACCAAAAATCGGCAGATTGTAGGAGAGCATCTCAGAGACGTAGTCGTGCACGCGCATGTGCTGCTCTGGGGAGGTCACATCGGGGGAATCGATAATGTCGCTGATGCGGCGCAGCTTCTTCATTGAAATCGGCTGAGGCTCCTCATCGCCGGCGCTCCAGTAAATCTCGCCGCCTGACAGGGGCAAACGGCCGGTGAGGGCCAGGCCCAGGGAGGTACGTTCCATCTGGCTGTCGGCCTGAACGATGATGACTTCGCCCCCACCTACCGAGAAAGTGGTGCGGCCAAAAAGGGCGTGGTGACGCCCCTTGGCCCAGATGTTATCAACGCGAAGCACGGCGGTCCCTTCAATCTGTACGACGGGTAGAAACGGGTAAAAGTACGAGCCCGAGGACCTCGTTCCGCGATACCTGCTGAAGGACGCGGAGGGGTTCTCAGGCTCCGATGCTTATATATCGTAGACCCGGTTAAGTGTGGTTTTGTGGGGATTTTCGGGTGAAAAAGCGTCTATTTTTGAAATTTTCGGAGTATTTTTCAAAAAATTGGGGTTTTTCGTTCAAATAAGCCACGAACCCATGACCGGTTTCACCAGGCCTCCTCCCCCGCTACAATCCCAGGGAACAGGCCCCTGTGACAAACCCCTGTGGCAGGCCCCGGGCACGACGAGGGGGCGACTGGGCTGGGAGGCAGGGCAGAGCGGCAGACTCCACTCGCCGAATTATTCGCAACAGAATACCGAGGACAGGGCACAGCCGAGGGGTGCGCCGCCGAGGGACATCTCCGAGGGGCACACCACCGAGAAACGCGGGCAGGAACGCGCTCAGGAGCGACGCTCCCTGAAAAAATCCAGCATGAGCTGTGCGCACTCCTCGGCGCGCACCCCCGCATACACTTCGGGAGCCGGCGCCACCCGCCCGTCCCGCAGCACGTCGTAGCGGCTACCGGAGGCGCCCGTCTTCTCCTCCCAGGCGCCAAAAACCACCGTCGAGACGCGCGAGGCCAGAATCGTGCCGGCGCACATGAGGCAGGGCTCGACGGTCACCACGAGGGTGCATCCCTCCAGCCGCCACTGCCCCAGCCGCGCCGCCGCCTGCCGAATCGCGTTCACCTCCGCGTGGGCGCTGGGATCGTGTTCCCGCTCGCGGGTGTTGCCGGCGGAGGCGACGACGGTCCCGCGCTCATCCACGATGACGGCGCCGATGGGAATCTCGCCGCGCTCACCGGCGGCTTTCCCCTCCGCCAGGGCAAGGCCCATCCACTCACGGTGGTCGGCACGCGCGGGAATGTCACTGAGCACGGTGGAAGAACCGTCATCAACCGTCAAATTTAAATATTCCGAATATGACATATAACCTCGTCGGGGAGTAAAAGAGCGTGAAACGCGACTAGTGAGTAGCGGCCAAAGAGAAAGGATACACCGCGGCGGCCCCGGCCTCCCTCAACGCGCGAGCCACCACCGTGTTAGCCCAGCGGGAATCCACCAGATCCGAAACCAGCAGAACCGCGCAGCGGTTCTCGCGCACGTAGTCCAGCACCTCGCTCGGAACCAGGTAAGAACGCAAAACGTCGGCACAGCGGAAGGCGCTATTACCACCGAAGAAGCGGGGCTCCTCCACCAAAGAAACCTGCCCCAAATCCATCAGACGACCCACCGTAGCCAGCCCCCGGCCCAGGGACTGCGCCAGGCGAGGACGCACCGGCGACGGCAACGTCAGCACCGCGGTCGGTCGCCCCGCGGCACCCCACTGCCACGCCGCCAGCACCTTCACGCAGGCGCGGCCCAGGTCAGTCGGCACCTCAGAGTCAACCGGCTCACCAAGCTCGTTCGTGGCGAAGAGCTCGCGCAGGCGCGTTCCGTACCCCATATCGCTCAGGCGCGCCATCGCATAACCGGGCTCGGCCTGTTCCTCCTTCGACAGGCGGCCACGCGGAGCGGAGACGCCCATCAGCTGGTCCAGGCCGGTGGGCCACATGCGGCGCGGCTCCACCGGAACCCCCACGGTAGCAAAGCTCTGACGCGCCGCCTGCTGCGCCTCCTCGGGAACCTGCGTCGAGTACCAGGGTCCGGCGCACCGGTCGCATCGCCCGCAGGGCTGAGCGGAGGTATCGTCGAGCTGGCGGGCGAGGAACACCATGCGGCACCCTTCCGTCCGCTCGTACTCCAGCATGGACTCCTGCTCGCGCACGCGCGCACGCGCAACCCCCGCGTAGCGTTCGCGGTCGTAGCTCCAGGGAGCCGAGGTGCGGCACCAGCGGCTCCCCTCCTTCACGACGGCGCCCTCGACGTCCAGGACCTTGAGCAGCAGCTCCAGGGTTGAGCGGCGCAGCTGCACACGCGCCTCCAGCGCGGTGAGGCTCAGGCCCTCGGGGGTCTGCTCGAGGGCGGCCAGCACCTGCAGGGCCTTCTCCTCCTCCGGCATCGAGGAGGTCGCGAAGTACTCCCAGATGGCCCGGTCCCCGCGCCCGGGTAGCAGCAGGACGTCCGCGTTGGCGGCCCCGCGGCCCGCACGGCCGATCTGCTGGTAGTAGCTCACCGCAGAGGAAGGCGCGCCCAGGTGCACCACGAACCCCAGGTCGGGCTTGTCGAAGCCCATGCCGAGGGCGCTGGTCGCCACGAGGGCCTTGACTCGGTTCTCCTTGAGGGCTTGCTCGGCGGCCATGCGCTCATCCGGGTCGGTCTTTCCGGTGTAGGCGAGCACGTCGTATCCGCGAGCGCGCAGGGCGGAGGCGGTATCCTCCGCCGCCGAAACGGTCAGCGCGTAGATGATACCCGAGCCGGGTAGCTCGTTCAGGTGCGCCATGAGCCAGCCCAGGCGCTGGCCCTCGTCGGGCAGTGCGAGCACGCCCAGGCGCAGGGAGGCCCGGGAGAGCGGGCCGCGCACCACGTACACCTCGGGTGCGTCCCCGGCCGCGGCGCTCAGCTGCTCGGCGATATCGCGGGTCACGCGGTCGTTTGCTGTAGCGGTCGTAGCGAGCACGGGCACGCCGGCGGGTAGAGAAGAAATCAGCGCGCCGATGCGGCGATAGTCCGGGCGGAAGTCGTGGCCCCAGTCCGAAATGCAGTGGGCCTCATCAATCACGAGCAGGCCCAGGCGAGGCATGAGAAACGGCAGCCACTGCTCGCGGAACGCCGGGTTGTTGAGCCGCTCGGGGCCAACCAGGAGCACGTCGAGCTCGTCGGCTTCGACCTGCTCGCGGATGCGGTCCCACTCGGTGACGTTCGCTGAGTTCACCATGGCGGCGCGCACCCCCGCGCGGGATGCGGCAGCCACCTGGTCGCGCATGAGCGAAAGCAGCGGGGAGATGATGAGTGCCGGCCCGGTACCCCGGGCGCGCAGGAGCAGCGAGGAGATGAAGTAGACCGCGGACTTACCCCAGCCGGTGCGTTGTACCACCAGGGTGCGGGCGCGGTCGGCCACGAGGGCGTGAATCGCCTCGTACTGGCCGTCGTGGAAGTCGGCTTCGGAGGCGCCGGTGAGGCGGCGCAACAGTTCGCGGGCCTCGTCGCGCAGGGAGGTGGCGGTGTCCGGCTGCTGGGGGTTCATGGTTTTCTCCGACGGTGGGTGGTTCGCGGGCGGGCGCTCCGACGCGCTGTCTTCCCATCATGTCACACCCGGCGCATCCTGGCCTCGGAGCCGGTCATTTCTTGGGAGGGCGTGCGAGTTCCGCATCACTGCGCGCCATTTCGTTCTCGGGCCCGGAGATTTACGCCTCGCTCACCCGTGCATCCGGGCTAAACCCCGGTAGAATTGTCTCTGTGCTACACAGCCTCCGCATAGTTTTGCACTATGTTCACCATAGGCACGTTCTCTATGCTGGTGTTACTCCGCCGCCGCCAATCCGTGCGCGCGGTCCACTCACAGTTCAGGATTTTTCATGACTTTTCTTGCCGCCGCCCTCGCGCAGCTTCCGGTTGCGCTGCTAGGCCTTAACCTTGAACAGTTCCTGCTCGACACCGGCCCCTGGGTTCTGGTTGTTTCGGCGATCATTGTTTTCATTGAGTCGGGTGTGCTGTTCCCGGTTCTCCCGGGTGACTCCCTGATTTTTGCGCTGGGTATGCTACACCAGCAGATGGGTCTGTCCCTGTGGGTTGCGTTCCCCGTGCTGGTGATTGTGGCGATGGCCGGCGCCGAGGTGGGATACCAGATTGGTGCCCGCTACGGCCGCAACATCTTCAAGGATGACGCGAAGATTCTGAGCACGAAGAACCTGCACACTACTGAGGAGTTCTTCCAGAAGCGCGGTAGTTTGGCCCTGGTTCTGGGCCGTTTCGTGCCGATTGTGCGTACCTTCGTTTCGCTGGCAGCCGGTATCTCTTCGTACGACCGTAAGAAGTTCCACCTGTGGAACACCGTCGGCGCCATTGCGTGGATCGGCGTGATTGGTCTGGCCGGTGTGCTGCTGGGCGGTATTCCGTTCGTGCACAACAACATCGAGTACATCGCCGTGATTATTGTGCTGGTGTCCGTGGTGCCGGTCTTTATCGAGTACCTGCGCGGCCGCTCGAAGGCTAAGCGCGAATCTGCAGAGTAACGTTTAAGAGATACCCCGCACGATACGGGGATCCGCCGGTAGGCGCTGAGGGGTGGGGACGTCGTTCTGACGTCCCCACCCCTCAGATTTTTAGTACATTTCGTTGGCGTATGTACGCCGCAACAGGCTGGGCGTAAACAGTAGCACCGTCATAACGAGGTAGCAGACGGTGGGTGCGTTTGCCAGCGCGACGATGAACACAAGCTTCAGGTATTCGGCGACACCCATCGCCCCAATATTGGCGGAGTTGTAGTACTCGGCGGCACCCATGAAGATGAAGATGCCGTAGAGCGAACCCACGATACCTATGAGAATGGCGAAGCCGTGCGCCCAGAGGCGCCTCTGCCAGAGTTTCCAGAGGACGATAAGGTTTAGCGCATCCATGAGGGCCCCCTGCAGCAGAGCGGGGACAGCAACATCCGATATAGCTTCATAGCTCAGGGAAGTGTGATTGTTCTCGAGAGCGCCCATGGTAACCTTCGCGGCGTTGAACACAATCACCATTACGATGCACACCGTCACCCCGATGAGGGCAACCGGGCGATTGCTGTGTCGTTTGCGCTTCTCCTGGTAATGAGGGGCCTGCCCCGGGGGCGCGTATTCTGACATCGTGTGTGTTGTCCTTTCTATGTTCTCCATCCCGCGACGGGAGAACCGAATAGTCTGTTTGGGGGACGGCTCGCACCGCTAGTTGAGGCGGTACCCTTCCTCGGTGTACACCGAGGTGTCCTTGTAGCCGCGCTGTTCCTTGCGAGGCTTCTTCCGGTCAGCCTTGCGGCGGGCCGTCTCGTACTGCTGAGCAACGGCCTCTTCAGCCCGTCGGTTGGCTTCCTCGTCTTCCCGATGTGCCTGTGCTTCTTCCAGGCGAGCACGCGTTTCTGTATCTGCGCTCTGATGACTGAGGACGTTCTCCTCATCGACCGGCTCGTCATCAACCAGCTCGTCATCGACCGGTTCGTCACCGTCGAGCTCGCCGTCATAAGGTTCCAGACCGGCACGCTCGGCGCGGAGCGTCAGCAGAATCTCGCCCTCCAGACGCTGCTTCTCCAGGGGGTTTTCCGTCACCGCCATCTTCGCGCGAAGATCGAGGATTCGCTGCTCGGCGGGGGTGCGAGTCACCCGTTCCTCCTCGTCAATCAGCCGGAGCATTTCCAGGTAATGGGCGGCCTGCCTCTCCTCGATGGTCATGCCCGCCTCTTCGTCGGCCCCGGCCACATTTTTCGCGCCCTCCGCCGCGGGTGCCGGAGGCTCCTCGGACAGGACGACATCCTCATCCCGAGTAGAGACAAGGCCCAGCAGAAAAATGAAAAGTGCGGCGCCAACACCCACGGTGATGACCAGCACCTTCGTCACGGTCAGGGAGGCGGTGGCCGGGCTCGTCGCGGGGTTCAGCGCGGTGAAGGCCGGGAAGAAAAACCCGGCCAGGTCGAAGGAACCCGCGGTGATGAGCATGCCGCTCAGGCAGCAGACGGCCGCGTAGAGCATCAGCGTCTGACGTGCGCCCCTGCTACCCGTGCACAGGACCGCCAGGAAGCACAGGATGATCAGTTCCACCCAGATGGTTCCGCTCAGAAGGCGAGGCACGGCAATGGTGAAGATTGAGACGATGTCCCAGCCGTGTCCGGCGGATGCGAGGGCCTGGTGCGCGTCCAAACCCGCATACACGAGCATGAGCCCCACGCCCAGGCAGAAGGAGATATCGACTAGCACCGAAGTCTTCTGCGCCGGCTCAATCCGTTCCTCGCCGTTATCGGGCGTCTCTACGGTGTCATCGTGCCCTTCGGGGTCGATACGGATTTGTGACTCGTGTGCGGGGTCGGAAGTAGGGGTCACGGGGATCGTCCTTATCGGTGGTTGGTGAATAAACTATCGGCGGGCCGCAGGCCCGCGGCAGAGGTTAGAGTAGGTAGTCCTTGCGGCGGCTCAAACGCCATGAGCTGCGGGCCGCCATGTAGGCACGCGACTGGCGCGACCACACCAACGCCAGCGCGATGACGCACACCACCAGGTAACCCCCGGCGATGTACACGGGCGTGTACAGGGGCGAGGAGGTGCTCAGCAGGAACTCGACCTCCTGGCTGGGCGCACCGTTCAGCGTGGCGAGCATGGCACCCACGCTCAACATAATCAGCATCGCCGAGATAATGCCCATCACCAGAGACACCGAAAGCACCACCGCGGCCCAGCGGTAGCCGCGGATGAACGCCACCGTGCAGAAACTGTGCAGCACCACGTTTCCGAGGGTGCACAGCATCAGGAAGAGCACCGGGTAGTAGGCCTGCGCCTCCACGAGGGTGGAGGAATGCCAGGTGGACAGGCGCGGAAGATGGGTCGTCGTCAGCGACACGGTGGTGTACACCAGCAGCGCCACCCAGCCCGCAGAAATGGCCAGGAGCACCCAGCCGGCAACCGACACGAGGTTCGGGGTCGGCGGTTTAGAGCGCGAGGACTTCACGGACGCCTCGGGGGAGGTAGCGGCCGGAGCCGCGGGGAGCGGTGCGGGTTCGGGGGTAGGCATGGTTGGATCTTTCGAGAGCCTGCACGCCGTGATATACGACGGTTCATCGATGCGGCGGGTAGGCGCGGGGTACGTATGGTGTGGTGAAATACGGTGTGTTCGGTGAGCTTATTGCATCGGCCGGGGCGTCCCGGCGGAATCCTAATCGGAGGGGGCGGCCTCCGCGCCCGTACCGGAATCTTCGGATGCGTCGGCCTCGTCCTGCGGGGCGGGATGCGTGAGCGCGGTCCTCAACTCGTTGAAACGGTAAATCGTTAGTAGGGACAGGCCAACCTCACTCACCCACACCAGACCTAGGCCACAGAGCACCAGCATCGGGTCGAAGCCCATGGAGACGCCCGCCCAGTCCAGCATGAGAAGCAGGAACGTGATGGGTGAGAGCACCAGCCCCACGCCAATGTACCCAATCAGCGAGCAAATCGCCCAGATGCTGTACACGGAGGTGTCGGCAACGTCGTTCGGCGGGCGCAGAAGCGGCCAGGCCTGGACGATGATGTACAGGGCCGCAAGCAGCCAGAAACAAATCGCCAGCGGCTGCGTGTACTGGGCGATGATGAGGCCCTCCGTCAGGCCCAGAACACTCAGAATGGCGACGCGCACCAGCAGGTTTTTGCGTAGCTGACGCTGGCGTATTCTAATCTCATCGCGGGAGTAGGTGCGCAGAAACGCCGGAAGCGCGGCCGGTGCCACCGCGGGGTTGAGGGAGGTGGTCGGGGCCTGCGCTACGTGTGGGGCGGGCAGGGCCGCATCCTTCGGGGATGCAAGAGGCACGGCCTTCGCGGGAACCGTGCGGTGCATCGCGGTGGAGGGGATGCTCACCTCCGCGGAGGCGGGCCGCAGGTCGCGGATGGGCGCCTGGTACCGGGTCCGCACGGCGGTGCCATCCGGGGTTTCGACGGACGGTGCGAAATCGTCTGTGGTCCGGTCCGGGGTACCCATATATCTCCTCCTGACGGCGTGGACGACAGTTTACGCCTCTACCGTATCATGCGCAGTTGAAGGCTTCCCGAACATGAAAAGAGGGGCAGACAGTGCCCTTTTAGCCGCCGGTGTTCTCCGAGAACGACCCGCGGTGGAAGGCCTCGTTACGCCTGATTACCCGGCGCAGAACCACCGCGTAGAACAGCGAGAAGAAAAACTCCAGCACGAATGACCCCATGACCGTAAATACGGCTCCCGCGTAGAATGTCCCGAAGTGTTTAAAGAGTGCATCCGGCCCGTGCAGGGTGAATAGCAGGTACGCGAAGAAGACACCCATCACCGCGGCCAGGAGCGCCGAGACGGCGTTGCCCCAGTAAATTAGCATGACGGAGCGGTCGGCGCGGTAGATGGTAGCCAACCAACCCTGCACGACCAGGTACACGAGCGGCACAGCACCCACGGGAAAGAGAGCCGCGCGCATGAAGAAGTACACCATGCCGAGCGCGGGGGCGATGAGCAGTACGACGCGCACCGCGTAGAGCGCCTTTGCTGGCAGGGGCTCGCTACTGCCAATATCCCAAGGCTCCACAACGAGGGCCTCCGCTGGCTCGGAGAGTTCCGAGCCGCGGGGCCCCGGTGCGGCGGAGCGCGGGCCGTGCTCCTCCGGCGACTGTACCGATTCAGACGACTGCGCCGGTTCGGGCGCGTTAGCCCTCAAAAATACCTCGGGAACGGTCCTTGCGAACGCTCTCAGCCGGGAAGATGCGGCCGCTCATGCTGATGTACACACCCGGGTCCAGCAGGTTCAGGGCGGCGATTGCGGCACCCAGGTTGAAACCGGCGTCGGAGCGCGCCATGACGGCCGGCTGCATTGCGCCGGTCAGCACCACGACCTTCTCACCCAGCTTCGCGTGCTCGAGCAGGTAGCGGGCGGTTTCGGGCATGGTATCGGTACCGTGGGTGATGAGCACCTGGGTGTTGGTGACGGCGTCCAGGGCCTCGGTCAGCTCGGCGCGGTCCTCGTCTGTCATATCCAGGCTGTCCTTGCCGATGAGCGGGCGGATGTCGAAGCGCACGTCGGTAATGACGCGGTCGAGCAGGTCCTTGGCGGCGGGCTCACCGATATCCATGGTGCCGGCGACAGAGTAAAACTTGTCGATCGTGCCGCCGGTGGCCAGAATCGTGATTTCTTCGGGGTTCTTAATGGTGACGCTCACGGGGTCTCCTCATCTCTTGAGCAACAGAACCAATAACGACACAAAAACCCGCCGACCCCCGCTGAGCGGGAGGCGACGGGTCGTTCGGTGCGCCCTGTGGGGCTCGAACCCACGACCTGCGGATTAAAAGTCCGTAGCTCTACCGACTGAGCTAAAGGCGCTCTTTCCGCATAGCTATACAGCCTGCAGATAAAAACTACTATACACTAACGGCTCTCCCCTCCGGAACGGTGCGGGGCGCGGCACGGCGGGCGAAAATGCGCGGGGTCACGGCAGGAGTACACTGGGTAATCCTATGTCTACATCCGCATCTTCCACCGGCGGACGCTCCCGCCGCCGCACGCATCACAGACCCGTCCTCTTTACCTCCGAGAAGTTCGAACGGCACGAGGGCGGCATGGATCCCGCCGCCCGTGAGGAGGCGGCTCACGCCTCGGCCCGCATCCTGCTGACGCGCGGGCGCGGCCGGGATCGAGAGCTGGCCGAGCGGCTCGTCAGCTTCACCGACGACTACGGCATCGAAATGCTTGCCGAACTATGGTCGCACGCGAGCGCGCACTCCCTGCCGGGCGCGCTCTGGCGCATGTATCGGCTGCGGGACACGGTGCACCGCTCCCCGCGCGGGGTGAGCCGCGCCTTTGAGCTGGGCATGGCGGAGGACTACCGCTCGCACGTGGTGGCGGGGGTGCCGGATCCGCCGGGCGCCGAGGAGGTTGTGCGTACGATTGACGAGATCCTGGCCGGCCTGTACACGGGGGACCTGGATATGGCGATGGAGCGGTGCGCGGCCTTCGCTCGCGTTGTGGCTCTGGGGATTCGCGTGGATTTCGCGCGGTACTCGCGTAATCCGGCGCCGGTGACTCCGGTGGCGACAAGCCACGAGATTAAGCGTGAGGCGGTCGAGCGTCACCTGCGCATGCCGCGGCAGGCGGCGCAGCTCGAGCAGGACGCGCAGGACCTGGAGGCGGTAGCCGCCCAGTGGCGCGCCGCGGAGGCTTCTCGACGAGACCCGGAGGAAATCGCGTAGAGGCCGGGTGCCCCACTCTGCTGGGTTCCTCGATTTGCCGGCTGCCGCTGTTCGCGCCGCGCTCAATCCCTGCCGATAGGGGCCCGATAAGGCGCTTTGTTGAAACGCGCAACACCCTCGTCAGATTTTATGGTTTAGGGAAGGGCCGGTGCTTCAATATCCGGGCTGGTTTCGTGAATTGGCACAGGTTCCACTTTGCACGCTAAGGGCGTGAAACGGGCGTTTTCGATTGACTCTTTGCGGGGCGCGGGTAGATAATAATTACAAGATGTCGGGTTGCTAATAGGTAGCCCCGGGCTCCAAATCTTTAGCCGCTTCGAGCGGCCTTCCGCCGAGAGGCGCTCCCAACCCGACATCCCTAAACGTTCCGGTGGGGGTCGAGAAATCGACCCCCACCGTTTTATGTTGTCGGCCTGTACCTTATGGTCTGCATCCCGGTCTGGGCTGGTCCGGGCTCTCGACCCCAGTTCCAGCGCCCGGTTCTGGCTCTCGGTTTCAGCGCATCTCTTCACGTCGTGCCACAAACCCCGTATATGCGAAATTGAGAATACATTATTGCGGATGAGCCCCGGGTACAGGTTCTGGGCACGGATTCCGGGTATAGGTTCCGGGCACGGGCCGCGTCCAAAATACTCCTCAGCCCCGACCACTCGCTAGACTGGGAACTATGCTGCACCGCCTCTTCCCCCACGCGAACGAATCCCTCGCCTCCCTCGCCGAAATCTCGGCCCAGGTCGGCGAGGCCGCGGCGCTCCTCTCCGAAATGGTGGGTTCCCCCGTCGCCGAATACCCCGCCCTCTTCGAGCGCATGCTCGCGCACGAGGCCGACTCCACCGACCTGCTCTACCGCACCCTCACCGAGGTGCGTAGCTCCTTCTCCCCGCCGATTCCGCGCGAGGATATCTACACCCTGGCCCGTAAGCTCACCACCGCTGTTGAAAAGCTCACGAGCGCCGCGCACGTGCTGTCCCTGCACAGCATTGACGGCTTTGCCACGCACATCACCTCAATCCTGGATATCATCCAGCGGCAGGCCGTACTCACCGCGGCCGTCATCCCCAAGCTCGCCGATATCCGCGGCCTCGACAACTACTGGATGGACATGCTCCGCATCTCGCGGCAGGCCCTGCGCACCGCCGAAGAGTACGAAGCCCACATCTCCACCCGCTACACCCACGAACGCTACCGCCGCTACGTGACCTTCCTGGCCCAGCTGACCGCCGCCTCCAACGCGATGCGCGATGTCTCCACCGAGATTGGCCGCATCATCGTGCAGGAGTCCTAATGCTCCTGATTCCCTTCGCCCTCTGCGCGTTCGGCGCGGCCGTCTACGTGACCGGCATGCACGACGCCTCCAACACGGTCGCCGTGCCCGTGCGCACTCGCGCCCTCGGCGAGCGCTCGGCCCTCTACCTGGCGGCGCTCTTCAACGTCCTCGGCGTCGTGAGCGCCTTCCTACTGTTGGGCGAATACTCGGCCACCTGGGTGAGCGCCCCCGAGGGCGAGACCGGCCTGAGCGGCATCCTCGCCGCGCTGCTCGTCTGCTCCATCTGGGGCATGCTGACCTGGGCGCTCCGCCTGCCCTCTTCCTCGACCCACGCGCTCATCGGCGCGCTGGCCGGGGTCAGCTGGTGGGCCCGATTCAGCACGCAGGGCAGCCAGGAACTGCACCTCAGCTCGTTTCTGCCGCACATCTTCGAGGCGACCCTCTGGCCCCTGCTCTACCTGCCTCCGCTGATTTTTGTTCTCTCCTGGGTCATGGTGATTCCCTTCTACCGGCTCGTGGTGGGGCACAACCCGCGCATGGTCAACCAGCACTCCCGCGAGGTGCTCGCGGTGTCCTCCTCCGCGATTTCGCTATTGCACGGGGTGCAGACAGGCTATCTGTACCTGCTCCTGTGGTCGCTCATGGTTCCCCTGCTCGGCGACCATTCGGGCTCCGGCGGAACGTACCGCCTGGACACCGCAGGGATGCTCCTCGGCACGCTCTTCATCGCCCTGACCCTGGGCCTGGGAACGCTCAGCGGCGGGCGGCGCATCGGCTACACCTTCGCGTACAAGATGGTGCGCATCGATCCCCTCCGCGGCGCCGTCGCGCAGGGAACCACCGCCGCCGTGCAGATTCTTGGGTACTTTTTGCTGCAGGTTCCCTTCTCTTCGTCGCACCTGGCGACCGCATCGACCCTGGGTGCGGGTGTTAACCAGCGTTTCAACGCGTTGAAGCCCCGCATTGTGCTTCAGATTCTGCTGGTGTGGATTGTGACCATTCCGGCGTGTTTTATTGTCGGTGTGGCGGTCATGATGGCGGTTCAGGCGCTTCTCTGAGGCTTCGCGGGGCCGCCGTAGACCCCACCTGATTCCCTTTCTCATCTATGATCGGCGCGGGTTGAGCGCGGGAGCTAACGCCCTTCATAATGGTGTGAGTTCACGAGCCTTCACACGGCCTCCCCCAATCGATAAGTGACTATGCCCTCCCCCACCGTAGCTGTTCTGGTCCGCACGAAGGACCGCCCCCGTTTCCTGCGCCGCGCCCTGGCCAATATCGCCGAGCAGACCTTCACCGACTACACGGTCTGCGTCATCAACGACGGCGGGGACGAGTCTGCCACCCGCGCCATTCTGCAGGCTTCGCCCCTCGCGCACCTGCTGGAGGGCGATGCGCCGCGACTCATGCTGATCACCACCAGCGGCGGGAACATGGAGGCGGCCTCGAACGCCGGACTGGCGGTCACCGACAGCGAATTTGTGGCCATCCACGACGATGACGACCTGTGGGCCCCCGAGTTCCTGGAGCGCACCGTCGGGGCCCTGCGCGCAAGCGAAGCACTCATCTGCTCGACCCGCGTGGTGGAACGCTATGAACGCGAAACCCCCGAGGGCGAGTTCGAGGTGTACGAGGAGCGCATCTTCCACGACGGCCTGCCCGGGTTCGGACTGCAGTTCCTCTACCGCACCAACCGCACGGTACCCATTGGCATCCTCTACCGTCGCCGCCTGCACGAGCTGGTCGGTTTCTACGACGAGTCCCTGCCCGTGGTCGGCGATTGGGAGTTCAACCTGCGTGCCGCCGCCGTGACCGAGGTGCTACTCGTGGACGAACCCCTCGCCTACTGGTCGCTGCGCCCGGAGGCCGACGGCGCGGAGGCCAATAGCGTACAGCGCCAGGCCGAGCACGCCCGTTTTGATGCAAGCGTGCGCGCCCGCGCGATTCGCGACGACCTGCAGTCCGGCGGGCGCCCGGGCCCGTACCTCTATCAGGCGCACCTGATGGCCGATCTGGAACGTCGCGTGATTGACGGGCACGACCTGACCCGCGAATCCCTGGATCTTCTGCGTTCCCTCGGGGAGCGGCTAGAGCGCATTGAGACTCATCAGGCCGCTATGGATGCGCGCCAGCGCGAGCTGGAGGCCCGATTCGCCGCCGACCGGTCGCGGGGACGCGGCGCCCTGCGCACTCTGAGTTCCGCGGCCCGCTCCCTCGCGCGGCGCATGCGTTCCGCAACGCCTCACGGGGAGGGCCGCTAACCCATGACGGAGAACGCTCATTCTACTCATTCCCGCGCGCCGCGCGTGCTCGTGGTCGGCGATATCGGCCAGCACACCTACCACGTGGGCGACGAGGCGATGACCATTGCGAGCGCTCAGGCACTTGCCGAAGGCGGCGCGGAGGTCACCCTCATGACCCGCGACGAGCGACACTCGGCGCGGTACCTCAACGCGTCCCGCGGCGCAGAGGGCGATGGCTACTCCTACCTGCCGTTTTTCCTCTTCCCCTGGGCGCCGGCCGAGCGTGAGCTGACCCTCGCGGCGCTCGAGTGCGTCCTGACTGAGCTGCACGCCGACCGGGAGCGGCCCTCCATCACCGAATTGGTGGCACTACCGCAGGTGCAGGCGCTGCCCGAGGTGTTGCACCCGCTGGAACAGACCGTCGAACGCATGGTGGGCTTCGCGGACTCCATCGCCGCCATGGACGCGGTCGTCATCTCGGGCGGCGGCAACCTCAACTCCCGCTTCGGCTGGCTCCTCTACGAGCGTGCCTCGGTGACTCTCGTCGCCGAGTACGCCGGTGTTCCCCTATTCGTGACCGGCCAGTCCTTGGGCCCGGTCCTCAACCCCGAGGATGCGCAGGTTCTGGAGCGTATGCTCCGCACCGCCCGTTCGGTGACGGTACGCGAAAGCTCCTCGCTCGCCTGGTGCCGCGAACGGGATATTGACGCGCGCCTGAGCGTGGATGACGCTACCGACTACCCGACGGTTTACCCGGCACGCACCCTGCACTATGCGGAGGGTATTTCAGCAAGTCAGGCACTTAACGAGCTGCCGGAGCACTACGTCTGCGTGACCGTCAACGAATGTACCGACCAGCAGGCTCAGCAGATTGCGCGCCTACTCGACGGCATGTGGCGCGAGCACGGCTACGCGCCCGTATTTCTGAGCCACTACGGTGACCCGCAGGACTCGGCAAGCGGCGATATTCAGGCGCACCAGCGCATCGCCGAGCAGCTCAGTCCCTCCACCCCGGCGACCCTGCTACCGATTCTGCACGCCGACCAGAGCATCACCGTGCACCGGGCGGCGGCGTTCACCCTGACCAGCCGCTACCACCCGGCGGTATTCTCCGCCGCGGCGGGTATTCCCGTGCTCGCCCTCGTGCCCGATGCGTTCACGCAGATGCGGGTGGGCGGCGCGCTGAGCCAGTACGGGCTGGGCGAGTTCACCCTTCCGCTGGGCCTGCTTGCCGGCGGTATTCCCGAGCTGATGATCGCCACCGCCCTGCGACATGCGGCGGTGGCATCGGATGCGCGCCGCACCGAGCTGCTGGAGGCTCTACGAGCCGAACGCACTTACCTGCTGACGCAGATCCTTGCGCACGGTGAAGAGAAGCCTGGAAAAACAGAAGCCCCCGCACCCTTCCCCGCCGCGACACAAGTCCCGGCGCTGCCCGAGCCGCTGGGTGCAACCGTCCGCGCCGCACGCGATCTCTTTACGGCCACGAGCCTGACGGCCGGGTTCGAGTGGGCCATGTCCGACCGCGCGCACTCCTGGGATGCCGTGCACCGCGCCGAGCTCGAGCGCCTGCTGGCCGAGCGGGAAGAGCCCCGCGAGGCGGCCGGCCCCGGCGACAACGAACCTCGAGGGGAAGCCCGGGACGAGCGCAACCCCGAGCCGCCGGAGCCCGAGAACCGCACCGGCTTTCTGCGCCGGGTGGCCCGCCGCATCCGCGGCTAGGTCGGCTGCCCCTCTGGGCGCCCCTCCGGCACCCCGCGGTACCTCCAGCACCCCCAAAGCAGTAGAGAGCGCCCGACCTGGCCGGGGGTGCAGGTCGCACGTCACAGAACCGCATACTCCGGCCTCCCCTCGCCCCGCTCGGCTCGACGGTATGATGGTTCCCATGGCACAATTCGCAGACATTCTTCGCAACGCAGAACGTAGTACTCGACAGTTCATCCGTGAGGGTGTTCACCGAGTCCGAGCAGACTTCTTTCAGTCTGTGCAGATTGTTGCGGCGTCTATGGGCGCTTGGCTTTTCGCTGAGCGCGTCCTGGGCCACCACGAGCCCATTTTCGCGCCGGTCGCTGCCCTCGTATCCCTCGGCTATGTAAGCGGTGCCAAGCATTCCCGCCGAATCCTTGAGGTCTCCTTCGGCGTGACCCTCGGCATTCTCATTGGCGACCTTCTGCTGATCCTGCTCGGTCACGGTACCTGGCAGGCGGCAGTGGTGCTTTTCTTGACCGTGATTATTGCCCGATTTATTGATAAGGGCATTATTTTTACGATTCAGCTCAGCTTCCAGGCCTGTTTCACGTTGCTACTGCCCGTACCTGACGATGCGTTCACCCGCAGTTTCGATGGCATTGTGGGTGGCGCCTTTGCATTTCTCACCATGTACCTGATGCCGCGCGACCCGCGCAAGAACCCGCGTGCCCGCGCACAGGCCCTCATGGATGCGTTCGCGAAGGTTTTCCAGCTCTCCTCCGAGGCAATCCGCTACTACGACTACAACAAGGCGTACCAGAGCCTGCTCGATGCGCGCGCCCTGCAGCCGCTCTACGATGCGTGCCGCGGCGACCTCATCACCGCGCAGGGCATGAACGACCTGTCGTGGAATAGCCGCAAGAACCGCGAAGAGCTGGAACGCATGGCGAAGACCCTCGCCGCGGTGGATTTGGCCATTCGTAACGACCGCGTGCTCAACCGTCGCATGGCCTCAACCATTCGCCACGTGCAGCTGCGTTCGGCCGCTCAGGTATCGCTGAGCAAGGCTCTGGACGAGCTGTCGCTGGCCGCCCAGAGCATCGGCCTGGGCATGTCTGCGCCGAAGAAGGAGGAGCGCGAGCACTACATGAAGAAGGCGCAGGACCGCATGGTGCGCCTGGCCGGAACCCTCGACCCGCACTACATGGGTGTGGCATCCTTCGAGGGCGAGTCGCTGGTGCTGATGCTGCGCCTCATCGTGGTGGACTTCATGGAGGCCACCGGCATGAGCCACAAGGAGGCCCTGGACAAGCTGATGCCCCTGGGCGAGGCCATGACGCAGCACGCCCCGAGCACTTCCTCCCTGCCGGTGATTGACCTGCACGTGAGCCCCGAAGAGATGGAGGCGCGCGCCGCCGAAATGGGCGCCGCCACCGTGACGGGTTCCGTTCCGGAGAACGCTTTGGAGAATATCCAGCGACAGCCCGATCAGCTACACACCCGTTCGATCAACATCATGCTGTTCGAGAACGAGAAGGAGAACGCCTCCCAGCCGCGCACCGACCGTCCCTCGCAGGTTCGCCGGGACTAACGGGGTCGGCGACCAGCCGCAAAGTATAGAGGAGGGGGCTCCCGGCGACATTCACGCCAGCCGGGAGCCCCCTCCTCGCTTTTGCCGTTTTACTTCTGCGGGAAGAGTAGTGCCAGCGCCTCGCCCAGGGTGGTCACCTCGCGCACGGTGACCCCCTCGGGCACGTCCCCCACACCGGTCGGGGAGGCGGGCACCAGCACGTGTGTGAAGCCCAGGCGGCCCACCTCCGCGATGCGCTGGCGGATGCCCGGCACGGCGCGCACCTCGCCCGCCAGACCCACCTCGCCAAAGACCGCGAGCTTGCGCGGCAGCGGCTTATTCTGCGCCGCCGAGGCCAACGCCATGACGCAGGCCAGGTCGGCGGCGGGCTCGGCAATTTTCGCGCCACCCACCGTGGAGACGTAGCAGTCGAGCTTGCCCACGTTCAGCCCGGCGCGGCGCTGTAGCACCGCCAACAGCATCTGGATACGCGCCGAATCCAGGCCCGAAACGGTACGGCGAGGGGCGGGCGCCACCGCCTGATCCAGCAGCGCCTGAACCTCCGCGAGCAGGGGGCGACGGCCCTCCATCGTAACGGTCACGCAGGTGCCCGCCACCGGGTGCGGGGTGCTGGAGACGAACATGCCGGAGGGGTCCAGTACGGGGGCGATGCCATCCTCGTGCATGTCAAAGCAGCCCACCTCGTCGGTGGGGCCGAAGCGGTTCTTAATCGCGCGCAGCATGCGGATATTCGAGTGCTTGTCGCCCTCGAACTGGCAGACCACGTCCACCAGGTGCTCGAGCAGGCGCGGGCCCGCGATGGTGCCCTCCTTGGTCACGTGCCCCACGAGCAGGGTGCACATGTTGCGTTCCTTCGCGGCGGCAATCACGGAGGCGGCGACCTCGCGCACCTGGGTGACGCCGCCGGCGCTACCCTCAACTTCCGCGGAGGCGAGGGTCTGCACCGAGTCGATGACCAGTAGCGCCGGGTCAATCTGTTCGATGTGCGCCAGGGCGGTGCCGAGGTCGGTTTCGCTGGTCAGGTAGAGGGTTTCCGCGATGGCACCGATGCGGTCGGCGCGAAGCTTGACCTGCGCGGCGGATTCCTCGCCGGTGATGTACAGGACCGGGCGCGGCGGCTGGGTGTTCTGCGCAGAGGTGTTTTGCGCCGGGGTGGCGCGGTTCTGCGCGCCCTTCTGCCCCGCAATCCCGGCGGTGCCGCGCGCGAAGGTGGCGGCAACGTCCAGCAGTAGGGTGGACTTGCCCACGCCGGGTTCGCCCGCCATGAGGATGACCGCGCCGGGCACGAGTCCGCCGCCGAGTACGCGGTCAAATTCGGGGTTTCCGGTGCTCATGTAGGCGGCCACACGCGAGTCGACCTCGGCGATGGGCTGGGCGGGTTTCTGCACGCTGGATGCGGCACGGGTGCGCGCGCGGGTTCCCCCGGCGGCTTCTTCGACGGTGCCCCAGGTCTGACACTCGCCGCAGCGGCCCACCCACTTGGCGGTGGTCCAGCCACATTCGGTGCAGCGGTAGGCGGGGGCGGTTTTGGTGGTCTTGGTGCGGGCGCTCATGGCTCTATTGTAGGGGCGGGCCCGCTTTCTTACCGGGGCGAAGGTCATCTCTCGCGACGGGCGTACAGCGGGGCGGCCCGCACCCGTAAAACCATCCGGGGCCGCCGCAAGTGCCTCCCGGGGAACAACATTTCAACATCGTTTAAAATCAAGAATATCTATTCGTTTTTAAAGCACTTTAGCCCGCCGTTTCGCCCCTGACCTGGCTCAATAACCACCCTTATGGGTACAATGGTTTTCGTGCAGATGAATTATAGTGACCTTTTGTTGAAAACTATCGCCCGAATCGCCCCCGGCACCGAGCTCCGCGAGGGCTTAGAACGCATCATGCGTGGCCGTACGGGCGCGCTCATCGTACTCGGATCCGACCGCACCGTATCCTCCATGTCTTCGGGCGGTTTCAACATCGACACTGAGTTTTCGGCAACCCGCCTGCGCGAGCTGGCGAAGATGGATGGCGCCATCATCTGCGACCGCGACGCCACCCGCCTGTTGCACGCCGCAGTGCAACTCATGCCGGACGCCTCCATTGAGACAAACGAGTCCGGCACCCGCCACCGCACCGCCGAGCGCACCGCGATTCAGACCGGTTTCCCGGTGATTTCGGTGAGCGCCTCAATGTCCGTCATTTCGGTGTACGTTGACGGCACCCGCTACACGGTCGAGGACAGCCAGTACCTCATGGCCCGCGCGAACCAGGCGATTCAGACCCTTGAAAGCTATAAGAAGCGCCTGCGCTCTGTGCTTTCCTCGCTCTCGGCCCTGGAGATTGAGTCCAACGTGTCCCTGGCGGATGTGGCGATGACCCTTCAGCGCATGGAGATGGTGAACCGCATTATCCGCGAGGTCAGCCACTACGTGCTGGAGCTTGGCGTGCACGGCCGCCTGATTGCCCTGCAGCTGGAGGAGCTACGCGCCCCCGAGATGACCGCTAGCGACCTGATTCTGCGCGACTACCTGCCCGAGGTGAACGACGAGCTGATTACCGCCGGTGTTGAGGCGCTTCAGAACCTGGACGATATGGCTATCGTGGATCTGCGCACGATTGCCCGCACCGTCGGCTTTGGCGAGAACCCCGATTTGGAGACTCCCCTGCAACCGCGCGGCTTCCGTCTGCTGGACGGTATTCCGAGCATTCCGAACGCGATTGCCGAACGCCTCGTGGAGCGCTTCGGAAGCCTTCAGGCCCTCATGGCGGCCTCCCTTGAGGATTTGCGAGCCGTGGACGGCGTGGGCGAGGCGCGCGCCCGCACGGTGCGCGAGCAGCTGACCCGCATGGCGGAAAGCAGCCTGGAGCGCTACCTCTAGTCACCCGGGTACACCCCTAGCAATTGAGAACGGTTCCGGGTTATGATGTGTCGACAGAGGTTTCCCCTCGTCCAGGCCATAACACGTCACGAGGAGGTCACTATGGCCAAGCGCTCCGTCCCGTTCTTTGTGTGGGCTTCCCCCATTCTTTTTCTGATTTACCTGCCGCTGCTGTGGTTCCGAGTCATTCCCAATTCCTTTGAGGTGACCGACCCGCCCACCCTGCTTCTAGCAGCCCTGCAGTGGACCGTCTTTGGTGGCTTGCTCGGCTACCTGGGCGAGCGCCGATTCGCCAAGCCGCGCGCCTCCAAGTAGCACACCTCCAGGTATCGCCACGCAACAGCCTTATACGAAAAGCCCTCGCGCCGGAGATGAACTGCGCCCCGAAACTTGGACGCAATAAATAATAGCCATTACACGGCTTCCCGCAGGGCCTGAACCCGGTACTCTACCGGAGTCAGGCCCCTAAGCTTCACCTGACGTCTTACCGTATTCCAATGCGTAATATAGGCGTCAAGGTCAGCTTTGAAACTCTCAAAGGTTGACCAGTCCTGCCCACGAAAAAACTCATCCTTCAGATGTCCGAAAACTTGCTCGGTGGCACCGTTATCGATGCAGTTGCCTTTGCGTGACATACTC
>NZ_KV830880.1:0-1650 GCF_001836905.1 Rothia sp. HMSC062F03
CAAGGCTCGGGTGAAGACTGGGCGACCATTCACCGGCGGGTGGCGCTCAGGTGAGTAACCGCTGGTATGCAGAAAGCCCCTCGGCTGAGAGATAAGCTCTCAGCCCAGGGACTTTCTCTATGCGGCGCTACATATCGACGTCGGCGAGGCCGGAGACCTTCTCCAAATCCTCAAAATAACGAATTGTCCTCGAGGCACGATCCAAGAAATCCACCTGCGCCACATCATCCGGGTTGTCCATGTCAGGCCAACGCTCGTTTTCAATCCTGAAACGCACAATCGCCAAAAGCCGGTAATTGTTATGAGTCATCGGACCAAAAGCAGCAATCTGCTTACCCGACTTCGTGTAAAAACCCACCATATCCTGGTCTTCAACATCCACGGTCTTGTAGTAGGTAACGCTATCAATCGCACCTAGCGGGTAGACCGTTGGGTTAGCTGACCAGACACGCTGCTCGATACCTTCGGGAGAAAGCTTCACATAAGCGACATGCACATAACGCAAGAAAGAAAGGAACATAACCGAAAGTGATAAGACTAATATTTCAGTCCCTATATCTAATGAATCAGGACCGTATATGTGGGCTACAAACGAAAGACAGGGGAAGGCGGGGGTAAATATCATAATGAGAGCTTCGCCCTGATTAACTCGTCGAATATAAATACCCTCGCGCCGCCGCTTTTTATCTTTCCAACGTTGCGCCTCGTAATTGATGATGACGTAAAACGTTGCAACTGTAGTGAATACAGCGAAGACACCCCAGAAAATAGTCAGGAAAATACGCATGGTGGGTTCTCGTTTCGTGTGGTTGGTGAATAGGAAGAGCGCGCTCCGTCCGCGCATCCCCGGGAGCCTTTAGCCTTGTATGTCGGGGCTACATGTCAATCTCAGCCAGACCCGAGATTTTCTTGCGGAACTTGAAGTACGGAATGACTTCAGCGGGGTTATCCAACCGGTTCACCTTATCAACGTCAGCCGGAATATCCAGGTAAGGCCAACGCCCGTACTCAATCCTAAATCGAGTCATAAGCAAGAGATAGTACTCGTCATAATTCGGGTTCAACGGGTTAATACGCGCCCCCGACTTAGTGAGGAACCAGGTGCGGCTTCGGGTATCCTCATCCGTGGACTCGCTATACACGACGCTATCAATCGCGCCAATGGGGCAGATCCTCGACCCGCGAATGGGGGTGCGCTGCTCAATACCTTCAGAAGAAATCTTCAAGTACGTGGCGTTAACGCTCCACAGGTAATACAAGAGGAAAGCAGTCATGAGTATGGATGCAATGTCTATAAAAGAGTTAGTCTCGAGGCCGTTGAGCGACAAAAAATAGCGGATAATCGGGAAGCCCGGGATAAAGACAATAATGTACGCCAGTAGTGCTTGCACGCGACTAATGTAGACGCCTTCACACTTCTTCTTCGCATCACGGCGCCGATTAATGATGTAGGTGGCCAGGGTGAAAAGCGTGAAAATGATCGTGATAATGGAGCATGCGCCCCAAAAGGTAATAGCAGATTCTTGAGACATCATTTAGCTATTCACTCCTTCAGACGGGTTGGAGTCGGCGATGGTAGCAGAGTACGCTTCTCTGCTTACTTCAGCTGTGCTCATGGTATGTACGTCCTTGTGTGGTGGTTGGTGAATC
>NZ_KV830881.1:0-214 GCF_001836905.1 Rothia sp. HMSC062F03
GCGACCACTAGGGCTTTGTCCCGGTTTGGGAGCGCCTGCGCGCCTTCAGGGCAATCGATTTTTTTAGGTACGCCACCTGCGCCTCAAGCTTGCGCACACGCTCTTCGAGTTCCTCCTCACGCGTTGGCGGCAACGCCCGCACCGACCCCTTCGGCCTGCCCTTGGGCTTAGGCTTAAGCGCCTGCGCGCCGCCCTGCCGGTACAGCCTGCACCA
>NZ_KV830882.1:0-17587 GCF_001836905.1 Rothia sp. HMSC062F03
GCGGCGACTCATACAACTATACAGACCCGAATACGGGCCCGCAACCCGAATAGGGGTGAAGTAGAACACAAATGCGACTCTGTAAGGGTCTCAAACACCCTCTCAGACACCAAAAAGCCTAGTCAGAGCATTTTATGAGTGTCAGAAAATCTTTAAAAAACTTCTAGAAACCTCAAAAATCTGCGAATTCCCCTCTCGGGAGCCCCAAAACAGGGTCGAAAGGCGCCCAAAGCCCTCGCCAACAAAGACAAACCAAGAAACCCCAGAGCCAGAGGGCAGCAGAACGATACAAGAAGAGCCCCTCCTGACGGAGGGGCTCTCTGTGCATATAGGGAATGTATATAGGGAACAGAAAAGGAGGGGCACTCCCCGCCGAACATTCAGTACCGAACACTCAGCACTAAACACTCAGCAGAGAAGAACCCCTCCCCTCTATATGTATAGAGAAAGTCAGAAAAGACTAAACAAGCTCTACAGCGCCCTGGTTCTTCTTGCCACGGCGAACCATCGCAAAACGACCGTGCAGCAGGTCATCCTTGGAGATGGTGGCGTCCTCACCCTGAACCTTCACGCCGTTCACCGAAGCACCGCCCTCCTTCAGAATGCGACGAGCCTCAGAGTTAGACTTCGCAAAGCCCAGCTCGGTCAGCACCGAAATCAGGTCCAGGCGGTCCTCGGTCAGCTTCGCCGAAGGAAGCTCCGCAACTACAGACTCCAGGGTAGCCTCGTCCAGAGCAGCGAAATCACCCTTGCCGAACAGAGCCTCCGAAGCAGCCACGGCCTGATCGGTAGCCTCGGTGCCGTGCACCAGCGAAGTCACCAGGTACGCCAGAGTCTTCTGAGCCTCACGCTTAAACGGTTCCTTCTCAACCTTCTCGGCGAACTCGGCAATCTCAGCGCGGGTCAGGAAGGTGAACACCTTCAGGCGATCCACCACATCCGCATCCGCGGTGTTCAGCCAGAACTGGTAGAACGCGTACGGCGAGCACATCTGCGGGTTCAGCCAAATAGCGTTACCCTCGCTCTTACCGAACTTGGTGCCGTCAGAGTTAGTAATCAGCGGGGTACCAATAGCGTGAACGCTCTTACCCTCGACCTTACGGATCAGCTCGGTACCGCTGGTCAGGTTGCCCCACTGATCAGAACCACCGGTCTGCAGAGTGCAGCCGAAACGACGGTTCAGCTCCAGGAAGTCCAGGCCCTGCAGAATCTGGTACGAGAACTCGGTGTACGAAATGCCCTCGTCGGAGTTCAGGCGCTTCGCCACAATCTCCTTCTTCACCATAGTGCCCACGCGGAAGTGCTTACCAACATCGCGCAGCAGCTGCAGAGCAGACATCTGACCGCTCCAGTCCAGGTTATTCACCATCCGAGCAGCGTTCTCACCCTCGAAAGACAGGAAACGCTCAATCTGTGCGCGCAGAGACTTAACCCACTCAGCAACAACCTCAGGAGAGTTCAGCACACGCTCAGACGTCTGACGCGGATCACCAATCAGACCGGTGAAACCACCCACCAGGCCCAGCGGCTTGTGACCTGCCAGCTGCAGACGACGCATCACCAGCAGCTGCACCAGGTGGCCCAGGTGCAGCGAAGCCGCGGTCGGATCATAACCCGTGTAGAAAGTCAGGGTCTCCTCACTCAGCGCCTTCTCCAGGGCAGCCTCATCGGTGCTCACGTGCACCAGGCCGCGCCACTTCAGCTCCTGCCAAATATTCTCGAAGGTATCGTCATTATGCTGCGCGTTGAGGATCTCGGCAGACATGCTTCTCCCATTCACAAGGTAACGACGCACGAGGCGTCCGAACAAAATATGTACTAAGCCTAACACCGCACCGGCACAAACGCTCAGAACAAGCGCCCGGCGGCGGGTGCATGGATGCGGCTACAGGCCCGCGGGCATGCGCGAGCCCACCAGATACAGGCGCTGGGTGGGACGGGTCATCGACACGTACACGTCACCCACCGCGCCGTCCGCATCATCAATCAGCTGCTGCGGTTCAACAATCACCACAACGTCGAACTCCAGGCCCTTCGCCTCCCACGGGGTCAGCACCAGCACCTGGTTTTCCAGAGCCGTCTGCGCGGTACCCGTGCGGTCGGCGTGCGCACGAGCCACCGCCCGAGCCGTCTCAAGGTACAGGCTCGACGGGCAAATCACGCCAATCAGCGCGCCGCCGGACTGGGCAACCTCATCGCTCACCACGGACACGGTCTGCTCCACCACGGCATCGGGGGCAACCTCGCGAATCAGCGGAGGCCACTGACCCTCACGAACCGCGCGAGGAGCCGACACCTCGTAGCCGGCAGCCCGAGCCACCGAAGCCGCCGCCTGCGCAATCTGCGCCGGAGTGCGGTAGTTAATCGTCAGCTCGTCCAGGGTGAAGCGCTCCCCCACGAACGGTTCCAGGGCCTGCGCCCACGACGAAGCCGCCGCCGGCGACGAAGCCTGCGCAATATCGCCCACAATCGTGAAGGACTTCATGGGGCAGCGTCGCATCAACAGACGCCACTGCATCGGCGAGAGCTCCTGCGCCTCATCCACCACCACGTGACCGTACGCCCAGGTGCGATCGGACGAAGCCGCGGCCGCCGCGGTCATCCGCTCGCCACGCACCTCGTTCATCATCGCAATCTGCTCGGGGGTAATCACGCCATCGGCGCCAATATCCTCCAGGGACTGGTGCACGTTCTCCAAAGCCTTCGTCGCGTTCTCAAGGTTCGCGCGATGCTCGGCCGCCGCACGCGCCGCCGCAGCGGCACCCGTCACCTTCGAGAAATCGCCCAGCAGCTCCGCGGCCTCATCCAGCAGGGGGACATCAGCCTCGGTAAAGGGAGCATCCGCAGGACGGGCCAGAAGCTCTCGCTCCGCCTTCGACAGACTACGGGTAGCCGACTCCAGGTAGTGCGGCTTCGAATACAGCGAGCGCAACAGGGTCTCGGGCGAGAGCGGCATCCACGCCAGGTTCAGGGCGCGACGCACGTCCATGGAGGCGCGCACGTCATCCTGCAGGTAAGGGCGCTCCACCACGCGGCCCGCCGCGCGGTTCAGCTGCTCATCAAGCTTGGCCGTCAGCTCCTTCAACAGAATTTTCACGAAGGTTTCGCGGGCCTCGTTGTGCGGCTTACCGGTCGAGCGGGCGCGGGAACGAGCCGAACGCACCATCTCGGGGGTCAGCTCGACGTCCGTTCCCTCAACGTTCAGAAGCTGCGCCCGTGCGGGAACTTTCTGACGGTCCGCCACAGCGCGCTTGATGACCTTGACCATACGCAAATCGCCCTTAAGGGATGCCACCGCGCGGTCTTCCTCGGGCACGGCGCGCAGGCCCGGGTACAGGGTCGCCAGCGAAGCCATCACCACGCCGGTTTCGCCCAGCGAAGGCAACACACGCTCGATGTACCACATGAAAGAATTCGAGGGGCCCACCACGAGCACACCCGCCTTCGACAGGCGCTCACGATTTGTGTACAGCAGATAGGCCGCGCGGTGCAGAGCCACCGCGGTCTTACCGGTACCGGGACCACCCTGGACCACGCGCACGCCCGGCAGCTCCGAGCGGATGATTGCATCCTGCTCAGCCTGAATGGTCGCCACGATAT
Organism: Rothia sp. HMSC062F03; assembly: GCF_001836905.1. NCBI lineage: Bacteria > Bacillati > Actinomycetota > Actinomycetes > Micrococcales > Micrococcaceae > Rothia > Rothia sp. HMSC062F03. The sequence goes on from NZ_KV830882.1 coordinate 3,601, forward strand.
CGCCCATGCGGCCGGTACGCTTCTTATTCAGCGCGGCCAGCAGCGCTCCCTCACCGTGCAGGGCATCCGAGTCCTCCAGCATGGCCTCGTCGAAGACCTCGTCCTCAATGTTTACGACGGTGCGGCCCTCCAGCATCAGGTGACGACGGCGACGCACGCCCATCGGCTGAAACGCGGTGGCCTGGTAGAAGGTACCCGCCTCGGGGGCACGCCAGTCCATGAGAAGGCGACGCTGGTTATCGTCGGTAATGCCGATGCGGCCGATGTAGCGCACAGCGTCCGCACCCTCGCGGTCCATGTCCAGGCGGCCGAAGGTCAAGCGAGAATCCACGGCGTTCAGCTGAGCCAGGCGATCCTCGTAATAGGTTGCGAAGGAATCACGCTCCGAACGGTTCTGGTGCCCGCCCACCGCCTGGTTCTTGCGCACATCCGCCAGCTTCTGACCGGTCTCTTCGCGTAGCTCGTCCAGACGAGCGTATACGCGGGACACGTACTCGCGCTCAGCAGCCATCTGCTCGGCAAATAGCTGCTCAGCCTTCGACGATTCCTCGGGTCGGTGGGACAGGGATTCAGATGACACGCAAGCTCCTTAAACATAGTGCGTCTCAGTGCGGCACCGCGAGCGGCACCTAAAAATACGGGTCACTATTCTACAGGATGGGCTCTCGAGCCCAGAAATATGACGGCTTCCGGCAGCGCCGGTCAGACAGCGAGGTGCCCCTCCCGAAAGCATCGGAAGGGGCACCTCGGTTCTGCCCTACGGCAGGAAGAAATAATGCGGAATCCGCTATCGGGCCGCTACTCGGAGACCAGGCTCAGGGTCTCAACGCGGTAACCGGCCAGCGCATCGCGGCCGCCCAGGCCGTCCAGCTCCAGCAGGGCCGCCACGCCGGCAACCTTAAGGTTGGCGCGCTCCACGAGCTTCACCGCGGCCTCCAGGGTACCGCCGGTTGCCAGGATATCGTCAAGAATCAGCACTCGGGTACCCGGCGCGAAGTCGCTGCAGTGAATCTCGACGGCCGCGGTACCGTACTCGAGCGCGTACTCCTCACGGTAGGTTTCGCGGGGAAGCTTACCGGCCTTGCGAATCGTCATGATGCCCTTGCCCGTAGCGTAAGCCAGGGCCGATGCCAGCAGGAAGCCGCGGGCCTCCACACCGGCGACCACATCAAACTCGCCCTCGAAGCGGTGGGCCAGCTCATCGATGCAGGCCTTGAATACCTCGGGATTGGCGAAGAGAGTCGTCACATCGTAGAAGAGGATGCCCTCGTGCGGGTAATCCTGAATCGTGGCGCAGGCCGCGGGGATGCGCTGTTCGATGGGGGTAGCCTCAGAAGCGGGAACGCTCATGCTCTCTCTTTCGTGGGGTGGCGTCGGGCTCGAACGGCCCGGAATCGTCTGCGGCGGCACAGGCCGCCTAGAGAATTCTACTCTGTTCCAGCGCTTTTTTCCTCTATACACCCGCAGGTCACCCGCATTAGCCCGCATCAACGCGAGATTGACGCGAGGTTCACGCGTAAAGCCCCGGCCGCTTCCTCATGTGAGGGGGCCGGGGCTTTGAAGCGCGGGAAGCATCGGGGGTTAGGGCCCCGCGTTCTAGGACTCTACGCTCTCAGTATGCTCTTAGGACTCCGCCAGCTTCGAACGCAGGTCCCGCTTCAGAACCTTTCCGGTCGGGCCCAGCGGCATCGCATCCACCGCAATGTAGCGGCGCGGGTACTTGTAGGCCGCAAGGCGGGTTCGGGCCAGGGCGTTGAGCTCCGCCTGCACCACGCCCCAGTCGGCTCCGGCCCGCGGCACCACGACGGCGACGATCTCTTCGCCCACTCGCTCATCCGGCACACCCAGCACCGCCACGGACTGCACCAAATCATGGGTGTACAGCACGTCCTCAATCTCGCGCGGGTACACCGAGTAGCCGTTGCGCAACACCATGTCCTTGATGCGGTCCACGATAAAGATATTGCCGTCGGCATCCACGCGAGCCACGTCCCCGGTCGCAAACCACTCACCGTCAAACACTCCGGCGGTTGCCTCGGGGTTATTCCAGTAACCGAGCATCACGTTCTCGCCGCGCACCCACAGTTGGCCGCTCTCCCCCGTCGGGCACTCGACGCCCGCCGAGTCGCGCACCTGAACCTGCACACCGGGCAGGACGCGGCCCACCGAGCCCAGCACCATGCCGAAGGCCGCCTGGTTGAAGGAGACCACGGGCGAGGTTTCGCTCAGGCCGTAGCCCTCGTACACGGTACAATCGGCCAGTTCCTTCCAAGCCTCGTGCACCGGAGCGGGCAGAGCCGAACCACCCGAAATGCCGAAGCGCACCGTACCGCGCAGGCGGGCGCAACGCTCCGGCTGCTCAGCCATGAGGGCCGCAAGAGAGATGTACATGCTCGGCACGGCTGCCAGGACCGACACCCGGGCCGCCTCAATCAGGCTCAGCGCGTGGTCGGGCGTAAAGCGCGGAAGCAACGCCACCGTCGCGCAGGCCGCAAAAGCCGCGTTCATCGACACCGTCTGGCCGAAGGCGTGGAAGAGAGGGAGGCCGCCAAAGATGACGTCCTCGGCGGTGAAACCAAAAACTTTCACGCAGCTGCGGGCGTTCGAGAGGATATTCGCGTGGCTGAGGGTGGCTCCCTTCGGGCGGCCGGTCGTGCCCGAGGTGTACAGGATAACCGCGGGATCCTGCTCTTTCACCACGGCGGGTGCCAGCGGAACGTCCACACCGTCAAAGGGGGCCAGGGGCGAGGCGGAGGGCTCAAAAATTTCGCACCGCACCGAACCGTTCTTCACCGGCACCGTCGAGGCGGCCTCCTGCGCCAGGCGAGTGCCGGCAAAGGCGAAGAGAACCTTTGCGCCGCTGTCTTCAAGGTGGTACTCCAGCTCCGCTCCCGACAGCAGGGGGTTGAGCGGCACGCAAATTGCACCGCGCGCGGCAATACCGTAGTAGAGGGCGGGCATCAGCGGCACGTTCGGCATGGACAGGGCCACTCGGTCGCCCGCCTCCACGCCCAGGGTCCCCAGGTATCGCTGCACCTCTGCCGCTGCCGAGGCCAGTTCGCCGTAGCTGATGTTCAGCAGCGAGGAGGACTCGGAGGCGTCACCCGCGGCGGGCAGTGCGAGCGCGGTCTTGCGCGGGGAGGCTGCGGCCGCCTCCGCCAGAATTGAGGCGGTATTATTCCGGGCCGAGGGCGCTGCCTGCGAGGGATCGCTGGGAGTCGAAGCGGTTGTAGAAGTCATCGTTGAGTTCTCCTGCGGTGTTGTTCTGTGTTGTTCGTATCGTCTTCGTCTATAGGTTGATGCCCTCATGAGGCTCTCGGCCTCCGGGCCCACTTGCCCTGTCTCGGGTACGCAACGGGGGTGCGTCCGGGACCGCCGATTCTTCATCGGACGATCCGGGGCGCACCCCTCGCACGCTACTGGGCTGCCGACCAGTCCAGGAAGCTTTCAGCCAGCCCGGCCCCGCCATTGGGGTCGCGGGTAATCACCATCACGGTGTCGTCTCCAGCAATCGTGCCCAGGATGGCGTCCATGCCACTCTGGTCGATTGAGGAAGCCAGGAACTGGGCCGCCCCCGGAGGGGTACGCAGCACCGTGATATTCGCCGAACCCTCGGCGGTAATCAGCAGCTCCTTGAACAGGGAAATCATGCGGGCGTCCGGCGCGGTGCCGCCACCGCGACGAGCCGGATAGTTCGGAACAGCGTAAATCAGACCGGCGCCCTCATCGCGGATGCGCTCGGCTCCAATTTCAACGAGATCGCGGGAAAGGGTGGCCTGAGTAACCTTCATACCGTCATCGGTCAGGTACTGCGCCAGTTCAGCCTGGGAACGTACACGTCGGGTCTGCAGCAGCTCAACGATGCGGGCCTGACGCGCGATCTTGGTCGAGGGGAAAGGCATGTTATCTCTTCTTCCTACGGTGCCAATCACGAGTACGGACCTTCCCGTCCGTCGGTGGAACGGGTAGCGTCCTCTCTACCCAAGATAATACATATGCACATAAATATGCGTCATAAATATGGATTATTCTCATATTTATAGGGAAATCCGCCCCGGAATCTCACGATATGTACGTTCCAGCCGCCGTATCTCCGCGTGCAAATACGCACCCGGACGTATAACCTCGCGTGCTATGCATAGGCGCCGCCCCCTCTTTGGGGAGCATCTTCCGGGAGCACAGCGAAAGCCCGCCTACCGCACCGACTACGCTCATCACGTACCGGCGCGGGAGGCGGGCCCCCACAAAATCGTTATGGAAGGACTGATCGGTTAGTCCTCGTTATCCACCAGACCGTCCAGGTCCTCGTATTCCACGTTACGGGAACGGCGGTTCAGCCACACGGCGAACACCATACCGCCCAGCAGCACCAGGATCGCGCCGATGATGCTTGCGATGCCGGCCACGCGATGACCGGTCACCTGGCCCTCGGTTACGGGCTTCAGGGTGCCCTTCTCTGCGGTGTAAACAACCTCGAGCTGACCGTTGTTTTCAACCAGTAGGCCATCCACCTCACGCGGGAAATCGGCCGGAACGTCACCGGTCTGCGAACCGCGGAACTCCACCGTAGCGCTGGAATTGACCTTGTACTTATCCTTCAGATTCGACACGTACGTCTTGCCGTTGAGCGCATCATCGGCGGGGGGGTTGCCCTTATAGCGCGCCACGTTCTCCTTGGTAATCAGGTCGGGAGTCAAATCCTGGTAGGTGCCCTGCACAACCCAGCTGTGGCCGGCGTAGTCGGCATTCGCGTTCACCCAGGCGAAGGAACGCACGCCCACGACCGCCAGAATAATGGCCACGACCACCGCGACGACGGCCGAGAGCACCGACAGCCAGTTCACGCCGGGGCGCTCCTCCAGCTCATCCTCGCTCATCGCAAAAAGGGAGGCGTTTTCCTCGTCATCCTCGTCGTCATCGTACTCTTCGTACTCGTCGTACTCTTCATACTCTAGTTCTTCGGGCTCCTCGTAGCGGAAATCCTCGGAATGATTAGTCGCAGAATCCTCGTTCTGCGGACGGCGATCGTGCGAGCTTTCTCGGTTAGCCATTATCTCTCCCTCAAATCGTCTACCTTCTAGGGTACCCATTACCGCGGAGCATCACCAATAAAAGAACAAACTTGTGCTTTATTCTTTATCTGACGAGGCCAAACGCGCATATTCAGATACAAATTCGGCGGATGCGCCGTCGAACGCGCAGGTGTTCACGCAAACGGGGTGGGAGCCGAAGCCCCCACCCCGTCAGCGTCACTTGGTCTCGACTAGACGCGAGCCTCCGCGCCCAGCTGCTCGACGGCGGCCGCCACGGCTGCCTCTCGAGCGGCGGAAGCCTCGTCCGCGGTCAGAGTGCGATCCGGTGCGCGGAAACGCAGTGCGAACGCCAAGGACTTCTTCGACTCATCGATGCCGGTACCGCGGTAATCGTCGAACACGCGGATATCCTCCAGCAGCTCACCGGCGCCCTCACGCAGCACGCGCTCCACCTCAGAAGCGGGCAGATCGCGGTCCACCAGCAGGGCTACGTCCTGGGTTGCCGCCGGGTAGGTCAGCACCGGAACGGCCTGGTGTACCTCGACGCGGTGCGCGAACAGGGCGGAGAAGTCCAGCTCAAAGGCGCAGGTGCGCTCCGGCAGGTTCAGCTCCTGCAACAGCTTCGGGTGCAACTCACCGGCAAAACCGATGCGCTCGCCGTTCGCATCCAGGACCTCGGCCACGCGTCCCGGGTGGAATGCGGTATGAACGCCGTTACGCACGGTAATCGGCGCGGATACGGCATCCGCAATCAGACGCACGGCGTCCAAGGCATCGCGCCAATCGTAAGCACGAGGAGCCGCACCGGGCATCACCTCGTGCTCGGTGCCGGCGAACAGGCCGGCAATAAACGAGGGCTGCTTCGGGATGCCGGCGTTCAGGTCCGCCAGAACCTCATCCGAGGGGCGAACGCCCAGCGGCGGGATAGAGTCTGACCCCAGCTTCTCACCCGGGATGAACACGTGGCCGGATTCGAAGATGGCCAGGTTCTTGAAGCCGCGGGAAAGGTTGCGCTTGAGCACCTCGACCAGGCCGGGCAGCAGCGAGCGGCGCATCCAGCCCTCAGCCGAAGAAATCGGGTTCTCCAGGCGAATTGAGGGCACCTCGGTCACGGGGTTCTCGGGGGTGCTGACCCACGGAGCCGACCACAGGTTGTTCGCCTCAGCCGACACGAAGGGGTAGGCGAAGACCTCGGTCAGGCCGGCTGCGGCCAGCGCGTTCAGGGCGCGGCGCTTGCCTGCCTGCTCGGGGGTGTAGCCGCGGCCGGCGGGGGCCACCGGCAGGGTCGAGGGGATGTTCTCGTAGCCGTCGATACGGGCGATTTCCTCGGTCAGGTCTTCCTTCGCGCGCAGGTCGGGGCGCCAGGAAGGAACGGCCACCAGGTAGCCGGACTCGGTGCGCTCCACCGAGCAACCAATCTCGCGCAGGCTGGACTCAATCTGCTCCGGGGAGTAGTCCACGCCGATGCGGCCGGCGGTGTACTCGGCGGGCAGCTCGATGACGACCGGCTCGTAACCGAGGGACACGTCGGTAACGCCCGGCTCAGCCTGGGCACCGGCCAGCTCGACCAGCAGCTCCACGGCACGCTGGGCGGCAGCTGCCTGAATCTGCGGGTCCACGCCGCGCTCGAAACGCTTGGAGGCCTCGGAAATCAGCTTATGGCGGCGGGCGGTGCGAGCCACCGACACCTCGTCAAAGCGTGCGGCCTCAATCAGGATGCGGGTGGTCGAGTCGGTCACCTCGGTCGAGGCGCCGCCCATCACACCGGCCAGGCCAATCACGCCCGAATCATCGGCAATCACGATGTCCTCGGGGTGCAGGGTACGCTCCACGCCGTCCAGGGTCACCAGCTTCTCACCGGCCACCGCGCGGCGCACCACGATTTCGCCCTGAACCTTATCGGCATCGTAGAAGTGCAGGGGCTGACCGGTCTCCAGCATCACGTAGTTGGAGATGTCGACGGGCAGCGACAGCGAGCGCACACCGGCCAGACGCAGACGCGAGGACATCCAGGTCGGAACCGGGGTCTCGGCCTTCACGCCGGATACCTCGCGCATCACGAAGCGCACGCAACCCGGATTACCGTGAATCGGGGCATCGTCGCGCAGGGCCACCGGGTGACCGGAGGAGTTCGCTTCGGGAGCTCGCTCACCGTAGGCGAGCACGAAGTCCTCGAAGGGGGTTCCGGTAGCGTGGGACCATTCGCGGGCGATACCGCGCAGAGAGAATGCGTAGCCGCGGTCCGGGGTCACGTTCACCTCGGCCGCCTGGTCGTACAGGCCCAGCAGCTCCATCGCGTCGGTGCCAAGCTCCGGGTCCAGGCCCAGGGTCGAGAGCACCAGGATGCCGCCGTGGTCGTCGCCGATGCCCAGCTCGCGGGTCGAGGCAATCATGCCGGCCGACTTGTGGCCGTAGGTCTTACGGGCGGTAATCGCGAAACCACCGGGCAGAACAGCGCCGGGCAGGGTCACGACGACCTTGTCGCCGGGCTTGAAGTTGTGAGCACCACAAATAATGCCCTGAACACCGGAGGGCTCGATGCCCTTACCGGTCAGGGTCTGCTCCCGACCCTCCGGAACCACGCGCACCTGGCACCAGTTCACGGTCTTGCCGTTCGAGTGGGTCTCGGGTTCCATCGAGAGAACCTGACCCACCACAATCGGGCCCGACATCTCGTCGGTGGGGCGGTGAACGTCTTCTTCTTCCAGGCCAACCTTCACCAGGGTTGCCATCAAATCTTCAGCCGAAGCGTCCTCGGCGACCGGCACGAACTCGCGCAGCCATGACAGGGGAATACGCATAATTTAGATCTCCATCCCGAACTGCTCAGAGAAACGGATGTCGCCCTCGACCATGTCGTGCATGTCGGCGACGTTGTTACGGAACATGAGGGTACGCTCAATACCCATACCGAACGCGAAGCCCGAGTACTCCTCGGGATCGATGCCGGCGGCACGCAGCACGTTCGGGTTCACCATGCCGCAGCCACCCCACTCGATCCACTGGGGGCCGCCCTTGGCGTTGGGGTGCCACAGGTCCAGCTCGGCGGAGGGCTCGGTGAAGGGGAAGAAGTTCGGGCGCAGGCGAATCTTAGCCTCTTCGCCGAACATGGCGCGGGCCATGTACTCCAGGGTGCCCTTCAGATCGGCCATGGTCAGGCCCTTATCCACGGCCAGGCCCTCAATCTGGTGGAAGACCGGGGTGTGGGTCGCGTCCAGCTCATCGGTGCGGTACACCTGGCCGGGGCACACAATGTACAGGGGCAGCTCACGCGAGAGCATCGAGCGCATCTGCACCGGGGAGGTGTGGGTGCGCAGCAGCAGGTGAGCGTTCTTCGGCTCAACGTAGAAGGTGTCCTGCATTTCGCGCGCCGGGTGGTCCGGCTTAATGTTCAGGGCGTCGAAGTTGTACCACTCGGACTCCAGCTCGGGGCCGTCAGCAACCTCCCAGCCCATGCCGACGAAGATGTCGGTCAGACGCTCCTGCATCAGGGCGATGGGGTGGCGACCGCCCAGGGAGCGGCGAGCGGATGCGGCCGACATGTCCACGGCCTCCTCGGCCAGGATGCGGGCCTCACGCTCGGCCTCCAGCTCCTTAGTGCGAGCCTCAATAACCTCGGTCAGTGCGGCACGGGCCTGGCCCAGCAGCTTGCCCACGGGGCCCTTGTGCTGGTTCTGAAGGTCGCGCATCTGGCGGTTGGCGATGCTCATGATGCCCTTCTCACCGAAGAAGCTCAGGCGCACCTCCTTGAGGCTGTCAAAGTCTTTTGCCTTCTCGCGAATCTCCTGCTGGGCGCGCTCTCGCTCGGCCTCAAACGCCTCACGAACGGCGTCCAGACCCTTTTCGGGGTTGTTCTCCAGGACCTGCGCGATGTTGGCGAGGACCTGAGCCGGGCCCTTCGGGCCCTCGTGTTCCTGCACGGAATCGGTCATTGTCACTCTTCTCTGCGTACCACCGGCACGTTGGGGCCGGTCGGCTGGTTTGTCACTATGGGGCGGCACCGCGGGGACCGCGAGAGCTCACCAATTGCCCCGGGCACGGCGGGCGCCGAGCGTGTGAGGGGCGGAGCATCCCGGCAGGGTCTGCGGGCGCATATCCTACCCATTCTAGACCAGAGAACCACGCGAAAGCATCAGAGCGCCCGGATAGTCCATCCGGGCGCTCTGATGCTTTGATTAGGTGTGGAGTCGTCAGGTGCGCGCGCCCCGCGGCGGCATATTTGCCGAACGGGTCCCCGCGGGGGGCGAGGATTAGGCCAGCGCTTCCTTGACCTCGGGGTCGAAGGAGGAGCGAATCCACAGCACGTTGGCGATAAACCACGCGGCGTACAGCGGCACGAAGCCGTAGCGCTGAGCGTCAATCACGTTGCCAATCAGCGAGAGGACCGCGACGAAGGCGCCGAGAATCGCGAAGATGAGGCCGACGGTCAGGCCCTGGCGCTTACCCTTCTGAATCGTGAAGTACACCCACGAGTACACGATGGCCGAGCCGATGAGCAATCCCAGGCCGCCCGCAACGCCAAACTCCGGCAGGCCCTTCAGCGGGGACAGGTTATCCGGTGCGAACGAAGAAATGATGCCGTGGACAAAGCAGAGCAACGCGGAGACAATCATAATCTCCTGCAGGCGCAGAATCTTAGGGTGCTTGGTCGGCGAGTGGAACAGGATTCCACCCGGCTTGGAGCCACCTTCCTGAATGTAGATGGCCTGGGTGTCTGAAGGTACCGCGTCGGAGCGGTACGCATTCGGGTCGTACGGAGGTTGAGCAGTCATCATTGTCTCCCAATTTGTATGTGATTTCTCCCTCAATACTACCCGGTCGGTAAGAAGTTTCCAAAGAAAATGCTCGTGTCGAACTCATATATGACGATGTGCCGGTGAACCTCCCATCGGGGCGTTCACCGGCACATCGGGCGGTATTGGAGCATCGGGCAGATGCCCAGCTACATCGAGCGCGCCTAGTTAAAGAGGCCCGAGCAGATGTAGTCGTTCTCATCCTTCACCCCGGGCGGCACCGCGAAGAGAGCGTTACCGGTATGGCGCAGGTACTCGCTCATCGCGTCAGAGGCGGTCATCGTGCTCAGCATCGGGATGAAGTGCGTGCGCGGATCGCACACGTAGGCGATGAAGAACAGGCCCGCGTCCAGGCGGCCCAACTCGTCGGCACCATCGGTGTAGTTGAAGCCGCGGCGCAGAATCTGCACCCCCTGGTTCTGATCCGGGTGCATCAGACGCATATGAGAATCCGCCGGGATCAGGGGGCCGGAGCGACCCATCGCCGAAAAGTCGGGCTTCGTGAATTCCTCACCGCCGGAGAGCGGGGCACCGGTCGTCTTCGTACGACCCACGATTTCCTCCTGCTCGCGCAGGCGGGTGCGGTCCCACGTCTCAATGTTCATGCGGATGCGGCGGGTGGCCAGGTAGCTGCCTCCCTCCATCCATGCAGGGCTGTTCGCCGAATTCTGAGAAGAGGTCCACACGTGCTTCTTCAGCAGGTCAGGGTCCTCAACCTTCAGGTTGTTCGTGCCGTCCTTGAAGCCAAAGAGGTTACGGGCCGTCACCTGCGTGGTGGTCGTGGAGGCGGTACGCCCGAAGCCCAGCTGCTGCCAGGCCACCACGGCGCGGCCACCGGCGATGCGAATCAGGTTGCGAATCGCGTGGAAGGCCACCTGCGGGTCGTCGGCGCAGGCCTGGATGCACAGGTCGCCGTCGCTGCGCTTCGCCTCCAGCGCGTCTCCGGTCATGTGCGGGATGCGCACGAGCGCCTCGGGCAGCTTGCTGGCGAAACCGAAGCGGTCCTTGCCGTTCTCGTCGACAAAGAAGCTACGTCCCAGGCCGAAAGTAATGGTCAGGTGCGCGGCGGAGAGGTCCATGGCCTCGCCGGTGTCCTTGGGCGGTGCCTCGTAGGAGCGGTCCTCCCCCACGAGCTCGCCGGCCTGCATCCTTGCGGCGGCCTTCGTCCACTCCTGGAAGAGGGAACGAATCTCTTCGCGGTCGGTGGTCTTCAGGTTCAGCGCCACGAAGTACATGCGGTCCTGCACCTCGGTGGAGATGCCGCTCTGGTGCTCACCGTAGAAGGGGTGAGAGTCGTTCGAGGTACCCGAGGCAGAGCTCGATGCCGAAGCCTGGCTGCTGGAGTTTGACGAGCATCCGGCGAGCGCACCCAACGCGCCCAGGGCTCCTGCACCGGCGAGCGCCGCGCCCAGCGCACCGCGGCGGGTGGTACCGGCGGCGCGGGTAGCCTCGCGGTGAGTCTCCGGGGTGGTCTCGGCGGCCGAAGAATTGTGGTCAGTAGGCATGGGAAGCCTTTCTTCTGTGCTGAATATGGTGTGATGAATCTGCGGAGGGCTCGGGGCCCGGGAAGGCCCCAGCCGGGCGGGGGCTCAATGCCCCCCACCCAGCTGCCGGTAGCGCATCCGCCCACGCGGCGGCTACCGTATGATGCGTTACTTCGCGGCGGAACCGGTGACGACCTCGGTCATCTTCGAAACCGGCTCGGACAGAGCCTCCACGGCATCGGAGAGCTCGCGGATCTGGTCCTTAGTCAGCTCGGTGTAGAGGGCGTAACCGTCACCCTTCTTGTACTTGTTGAGCAGGTTCTGCACGGTGTCGAACTTCTTCTCGATGTCCTGGGCGAGCTTGGGGTCCTTCTGCTTCAGAATCGGCAGAACGCCCTCGTAGGCCACGCGGGCGCCGTCAACATTGCCCTGGAAATCGGAGAGGTCGGTGTGCGACCAGGTCTCTTCCTCACCGCTGATCTTGGTGTTGAAGATTTCGTCCAGCAGTTCCTTCGCGCCGTTAGAAATCTGGAATGCCTCCAGCTTGAAGTTGGGAGAGTGCACCTCGTCGTAGAGCTTCTGGGTGTCTTCCACCAGTTTCTTGGCGACCTCCGCGCGCTGCTCCTTGGTCAGCGGAGTGTATGCCTTACCGCCGTTGTTCTCGGCGGTCGGCTGCCACAGATCCTTCTCGATCTTGTGCCAGCCGGTCCATTCCTTGCCCTCTTCCACGTCTGCCTCGCGGGCATCCAGGGCCGGGTCAAGCTCGCCGCCGCCGAAGGATTCTGCCACGGGCTCGATGCGTTCGTAGTGCAGGCGAGCCGAGGAGTACAGGGCCTTCGCCTCGTCATCCTTACCGGCGGTGTACAGCTCGGCGAACTGCTCCGTCTTGGTCTTCAGCGATTCCACCTGGTCCTTGACGTAGGCGGTGTACTGGGTGACCGCGGTGTCGCGCAGGGCCTGCTCGTCGGCGGAAATCGGGGCGGCGTTCTCGTTCTTGGTCACGGTGAAGTCGCCGCGGATGCCGTCGCCCACCATACCGGGCTTGCAGGCGGTCTTGTAGCTACCCTCGGGCAGTTCCACGGTCAGGTCGCGGCTGAGGTTCGGGCCAATGTTCTCCACCTCGGAGACGATGCGCAGGCCGTCGGCACCAAGCACGTAGAACTCGTTGACCTTGGTGCCCTCGTTCTTGACCTTGAAGGTCACGGTGCCGGCCTTGGCGGTGGTAGCCGAGAGCTTGCAGGCATCGTCACTTGCGGTGACGTTAATGGTGCCGTCGGAGGATGCGGCACCCGAGGCGGAGGACGCCACGTTCTGGTTGTTGGGGGTGCAGCCGGTCAGGGCGAGCGCACCAACCGAGAGCAGTGCACCTGCGGAGGCGAGAGTCTTACGCATGGTTTCTCCTTATGTTGTATGTGTATGTGTTCGCGAGGGTTCTTTGTCGCATGTTGAGGGGTGTCCGGAAGAATCATCCGGTGGGTTATTCGGGTAGGTCCGGAGCCGGCCGGCTCCGAGAGCCCTATGCCGCCGTCTTTTCGGCTTCGGTTTTCGCCGCCTGCTTCTTAGCCGAGGACTTCAGGCCCGGGCGCTGCGCGCGGATGAACAGCGGCATCACGATGCCCACGTACAGGACCCAGGCGCCGGCCTCAATCCAGGTGGTGGTCGAGGACAGGTTGAACACGGCCTTGAGCAGAGTGCCCACGAAACCGCTCGGGTCGATGTAGCGGTAGGACTCGAACGCGGTGCTGTTCAGGCCCGGCAGGATACCGGCCTCCTGCAGGTCGTGAATACCGTAGGAGAGCACGCCGGCCGCTACGATGACCAGGAACGCGCCGGTGATGGTGAAGAAGCGGGAGAGGTTGATGCGCATCATGCCGCGCATCATGGCCCACGCCATGAGGATGGCGACCAGGATGCCGACGAGGGCGCCGAGCATGGGGGTCGCGTTCGCCTCCTGACCGGCCGTACGGGTGGCCGACCAAATGAACAGGGTGGTTTCGAGACCTTCACGGCCCACGGAGAGCGCGGCGAGCAGGACGACCGCCCAGGCGCTGGTCTGCGCGGCATCCAGCTTATCCTTGAGCTCGGCAGAGAGCATACGGGCGTTTTCTGCCATCCAGAAAATCATCCAGGTGACGAAGCCAACCGAGATGATGGAAAGGGAACCGCCGATGGCTTCCTGCGCCTCGAAGGTGAGGGTTTCGGGGCCGAAGGTGAGTAGCGCGCCGAAGCCGAGGGAGACGATAACCGCGACCGCCGCGCCAAGCCACATCGGTGTGAGCAGGTGGGTTCGCTTTGTCTTGCGGATGTAGGCCAGGAGGATTCCGACCACCAGGGCCGCTTCGAGACCCTCGCGTAGGCCTATCAGAAAGTTTCCGAGGAAGGCTCCCCAAAAATTCATGTCAGTATCACCAAATCAACATATTTTTTTATCCTAATTGACCCCTTAAGACTACGGGGAAACCGGCTCGTTTGACGACACTACCGCGCGTTCTGTCTGTGCGGCTCGAAGGCCTATCGAGCCTTTATTCGCTCAGAATCTCCCCGATAGACACAGATTGTCAGCATATCTTTACGACATTTGAATACCTGGCTAATAAAAAAGGCAGGTTGGGCTTAGTTACAGGTTATGTTTCACGCATAAAAATACACGCGGGGTGGGGGTCCGTATCGGACCCCC
>NZ_KV830882.1:17687-81223 GCF_001836905.1 Rothia sp. HMSC062F03
CCCCGCGTGGACTTTTAAAAAAAGCTGAGAAAAAACTATTCGGACGAAAATATTACGCCGCGTGAATGCCGTTACGTTCCGTCAAGGTGCCGCAACGGCTACCGGAGTGTCCTCGGCACGCGAGGTGCGCGCCCTTAGCTTTCGTCGCCCGACCCAGACCGACCCGCCCCAGACCGACCGAGCTGACGCAGGAGTGCCTCCACGATTGGGAAGTCCGCGGGAATCCACGGCAGCGCCAGAATCTCGGCGGCTTCCGTGGCCTCGAGGATTCCCTCCCCCGCCGGGGGAAGCGGCATCCACCGCAGAGCGCTGTGATCTTCCAAAGTATCCGGAGTACCCGAAAGAATTTCCGCGAAGAACACGCGCATCGCCAGACGCTCGCTCAGACGCCAGCCCTGCGGGTACGCGCCGGGCACCTCAGCACCCAAACGCGCCTGCACCCCCAGCTCCTCCTTCAGCTCACGCACCAGCGCCTGCTCGCAGCTCTCCCCCGGCTCGACCTTACCGCCCGGGAACTCCCACATCCCGGCAACAGTCTGCGGCTCAGAACGCTGAGCCACCAGCATACGGGTCGGAGCCACCAAAGAATCAACCACGGCGGCGCCAACCACCTGAACCTCAAACGAGGGCGACACTTCACTCATCTTTCTCTACCTTCTTCTACGCTTTAGATTCCTTCGTCGGATGCGCATCTTCAGCAGCGTGCTCCGCTACTTCCTGCTCTGCATCCTCGGTATCCTCATGCTCAGGAGCTTCCTCCACGCCTTCCTGCCACTCTTCTTCCTCATCATTCATATTCGAGGCCTCTGCTACCTCACGGCGAATATTAGTGCCGTCATTCAGCAGAATCAGAAGGCGGTTACCGTTCTTGAACTCCATGAGGAAGACATCCTCAAGTTCGACCTCAGCGGCACGCAACTGTAGGTACACCCAATCCTCGGTCTTGTGCGCATCCGCGATATCGCGAGTGACCAAGGTACCCTTCACAATCAGAGCAAAGTTCGGCACACCGTCACCCTTACGGATCACGCTCAGCGCACCGTTCGGTTCAATCTGAGCGAACTCAATGTCTTCCAGGTCGTAAATACCCTGCGCACGAAGGTCAGCAATCAGGCGCATCGGATCAAGAACCACATCTGCCTGCTGGAAGCTCTTAATATCGATATCACCATCCGTAATGACCGGCACGCGCTGCTCACGCACCGCCATATGCAGAAAACGAATCTTCGTGGTCGCCACATTCAGCAGCTGAATCATGCACAGCGTAAACACCATGTAGATGACAAAGTAGAACAGGCTAATCTGCTCGCTGTACAACACGCCACCGAACACACCACCGATGACAAAGTTACCGATGGTATCAATCGGGGTCTGGTGCCCCGCCTGAGAACGGTGAGTCAGACGCAGGTACACCAAAAGAATGATCAGGCCAACGAAAATCTTTAGCAAACGATAAACGATCATCTCAACGGTCATAACAAAAATCTCCTAGAACTAAGCCCGGAAAATATCCGGCTCCAAATAAATGATGCGTGCCGCAGGAACAGCCTCACGAATACGCACCTCAGCCGCATCAATCTCATCAGCCACAGCGCGGCCGGTGTCGGCATCGTGAATACGAATCTTCGCCGCCACCAGAATCTCCTCGGGACCCAGGTGCACGGTCTTAATGTGGATAATGCGCTCGCTATCGCCATCCTCAATCGCCGCGCGAATCTTCGCCAAATCCTCCGGTGAAGCAGACTCACCCAAAATCAGCGACTTCATCTCCACGGCCAGGAACGCCGCGATGAAAACCAACAGAATACCGATAGCCAGGGTGCCGAAAGCATCCCACAGACCGTTACCGGTCAGTAGGGTCATTCCCACACCAATCAGGGCCAGCAGCAGACCGACCAGTGCACCCGCATCCTCCAGCAGAAGAACCGGAAGCTCCGGGTTCTTCGAGGTGCGCAAGAAACGACTCCAGCTCTGCTTGCCCTTCAGCCC
Source organism: Rothia sp. HMSC062F03 (assembly GCF_001836905.1). Taxonomy (NCBI): domain Bacteria; kingdom Bacillati; phylum Actinomycetota; class Actinomycetes; order Micrococcales; family Micrococcaceae; genus Rothia; species Rothia sp. HMSC062F03. The sequence continues at coordinate 19,677 of NZ_KV830882.1, forward strand.
ACGCGACTCCTTCACCGCCACGCGGAACGAGTTACCCTCCAGCAGAATCGCACCCACCAGAACAGCCACCGGAACCCACTGCCACTCGGTAATACCGTGCGGGTCGTGAAGCTTCTCGAAACCCTCATACAGGGCGAACAGACCGCCCAGTGCAAAGATGATAATCGAGACGATGAACGCGTAAATGTAACGGTTACGGCCGTAACCGAACGGGTGCTCCTCGTCGGCCTGCTTGCGGGAGGCGCGGCCACCCAAAAGAAGCAGAACCTGGTTACCGGAGTCAGCCACCGAGTGGATGCCCTCGGCCAACATCGAGGAGGAACGGGTCAGAGCAAAAGCCAAGAACTTCAGGACGGCGATACCGAGGTTCGCCCCCAGGGCGGCAATAATCGCCCCGGCTCCCGAGTGGCCGGAATGACTGGATTGAGACATATTTACCTTTCTGCAGGCCGCGCTAACCCGAAAAGCACGGAGCCATCGGGGGCGACACTATTCAAAAGTCTGTAAAAGGCCCGCGGCGGGCACGGCCAAACCTCGGCCCGATACAGCCACGACGAACACAGCTCGCCGGGAGAGCACACCACGGGATGATGGGCTTACGGTATTAGCCCAGAGCGTTCGAGCGCTGCGCCATCGCCGAGGCGTACAGGCAGACCGCCGCGGCGGTACCCACATTCAGGGACTCCGCCGAGCCGTACACCGGCACAGCCACTCGCATCGTAGCGGCAGCCTTCTCTTCAACGTTCAAGCCCTGCGCCTCATTACCGAAAAGCCACATCGTCGGCTTAGAAAGATCAAAATTACCCTTCACGCCGGACGGGGCGCTCGTCTCCACACCCGCGCGACGGGCCGCGGTGTACTCACTCAGCTCCTGCAGGTTCACCACGCCGTAGCCGTCAGCAGCCAACACAGCAGTACCCTGAGACTTCACATCCTCCGCGAAGTCCTCGAGTTCCACACCCTGAATAACCGGCACGTGGAACAGCGAACCCGCGGTGGAACGCACCGTCTTCGGGTTGTACAAATCCACCGAGCCCTTGGTGGTAATCACAAGATCGGCGCCGGCGGCATCAGCCACACGCAGGATCGTGCCCGCATTACCCGGATCCTGCACACGAGACAGCACAGCAATCAACTTCGGGTTCAACGCGCCCTCACCCCAGAGCAGCGAGAAGGAGGCGTCCACCATAAAGGAAACCGCAATAATACCCTGCGGCGACACCGAATCGGCCATAGCCGCCAGCACCTCTTCGGTCACCACTCGCATGAAAACGCGGCGGCCCTCCTCCGGGGTGGGGGTGCCGTACACCTGCTCCAGCAGCTCAGCAATATCCTCGTGGCGATCGAACGCGGCCTCCGTAACGTACACGGCGTCCAGGATGGGGCTCTTCAGGTGTGCTTTCAGGGCCTCACGCACGGCCTGCGGACCCTCCACCAGGAACTGGCCCTTCTTCGTGCGGGCAGCGCGGGTACGCAGCTTCGCAATATCGCGCACACGATCTGCCTGCGGATTGGACATCACAACGGGGGTACTAATACGTTCAAAAAAATTCACCCTTTAAGGGTACGGCAAAGGTGGAGCCACATAATACGCCGAAGCCATCAAAGCTCCACTCGAGAATGATAACAGGTCGAGATAGGGGCCTATGGACGGAGGCAATCGGTGGAACATCCCGAGGTGCTACATCCCGAGCGGTAATCATCGTCTTCCCCACCGGGGCATAGCAAAAGCGGCCGTCCACACCCAACGGTGCAGACGGCCGCTCACGACGCTTAAGCATCCTACCCCGAACCTAGATCTTCGAGGCAAGAACACAACCTAGGCTAATTAAGCCTTGGGAGCCGAGGTGTCCTCGGGCAGGTTGTTCTTAGCAATCTCAACCAGTGCGTTGAAGGCAGCGGGCTCGTTTACGGCCAGCTCAGCCAGCATACGGCGGTCAACCTCAACACCAGCAGCCTTCAGGCCCTGGATGAAGCGGTTGTAGGTCAGGCCCTGTGCGCGGGAAGCAGCGTTGATACGCTGGATCCACAGGCGACGGAAGTCACCCTTCTTCTTACGACGGTGGTCGTAGCTGTAAACGAGCGAGTGGGTGACCTGCTCCTTAGCCTTACGGTACAGGCGAGAACGCTGACCGCGGTAGCCGGATGCACGATCGAGAATAGTACGGCGCTTCTTGTGCGCGTTAACCGCGCGCTTCACACGTGCCACGTGTGTCTCCTTCGTCTTATGTCCTGAACAGCTCACATATCACGCTGAACAGGAGCGAGTCTTTAATCAGTGCGCACCACTATCGGTGCGCCAGGTGCAGAGAGTAAGCGTTGCTTACTTACCCAGCATCTTCTTGACAACCTTTGCCTGGCCGCCGGTAACGATCTGGTCAGAAGCCAGACGACGGGTCAGACGAGAGGACTTGTGCTCCAGGTAGTGGCGACGGTTCGCCTGCTGGCGCTTAACCTTGCCGCTACCGGTGAGCTTGAAGCGCTTCTTAGCACCAGAGTGGGTCTTCTGCTTCGGCATAGCTGCCGTTCTCCTTACATTCATCCCCCGCCACAACAGCGGGGTAGCTTAGTGGGGCTGCGTACGCGAACGCATCAGCCCCAAGGACCAAAGGTGAGGCACCCCTGACGAGGTGCCTCGGAACCGGCACCGGGTGAACCCGCAACACCCACCGAGCGGTGGAGGCGCGTGCCCATCCTAAAGTGACGACCCGGTTCCCTACTCGGCGGAAGCCTGTGCCTTCAACTCGGCAGGCATAGCGTCTGCCAAAGAATTAGTTACGGGCTTCGCCTTGGTCGTGTCAATACGCTCGCGACCCTTGCGACCGCCGGCGCCCTGCTCACGGCGAGCCTCTGCCTTACCGCGAAGCGGAGCCAGAACCATCACCATGTTGCGGCCATCCTGACGGGGGCGAGACTCAACGGTGCTCACCTCAGCCAGCTCAGCCGCCAGACGCTCCAGCAGACGCACACCCATCTCGGGGCGCTGCTGCTCACGACCACGGAACTGAATCATTGCCTTGACCTTGTCACCACCGGAGAGGAAACGACGAGCGTGTCCAACCTTGGTTTCGTAGTCGTGGGTATCAATCTTCAGGCGGAAACGGATCTCCTTCAGAACGGCATTAGCCTGCTTCTTGCGGGATTCACGAGCCTTGATTGCGGCTTCGTACTTGTACTTGCCGTAATCCATGAGCTTGCACACGGGCGGCTTCGCGTTCGGGGCAACCTCGACCAGGTCGAGTTCGGCGTCCTCAGCCAGGCGCAGAGCGTCCTTCAGAGGGACAACGCCTACCTGCTCGCCACCGGGGCCGACGAGTCGGACCTCGGGAACGCGGATACGATCGTTAATGCGTGGTTCGCTAATGACTAGCTCCTGTGCTCTGTGGGTTTCCCCGTGAATACTATCCGTTGCGGGCACTAAAAAGCCCCCGCAGTTACACAAGCGGAGGCACAAACCAGCGTACGCCGAAATCGGCGGACGAACCCGTTCACCTCAAAACTCGCAAACAAACGTCTGCGGCGGTCAACCGGGTGGGAGGCATGCTCCACTTGCAAACTGCCTACAACCATACCGCAGAATCCCCGACAGACGCAAGGAAATAGACGCAAAACACCATAAAAATTGCGGGGGCTCCCCCAGAAAGTCCACAGAAGCACCCACTCTTAAGGACGCATTTACCGAATTAAACGAAATGTGAGATTCTAGGGTTATGAGCACTGAAAACAATAACTTCCGCTTTACCGCGGGAGAAGAAACCCCCGTCCACGGCCACACCGAGCTCACCGAGGAGCAGGTCGAGGCCGTTAATGAGCAGCTGCGCGACATCGCAGACGTACCCGCCATCGAAATCATTAGCTCCGCGGCCATCCACATGATGAGCGCCGCAGCCGTCAAGTGCGGCCTGGCCTCCGACGAGAATGCAGACGATCTCAAGGACCTCGATGAAGCACGCAAGCTCATCACCGCCCTGGCGGGCCTGGTCACCGCTGCCGCCCCCGAAATCGGTTCCCAGCACGCAGCACCCCTGCGCGATGGCCTGCGCACCCTGCAGTTGGCATTCCGTGAGGCTTCCCCCTTCCCGGACGAACCCGGCAAGGGCCCCGGCGAGAAGCTGACCGGCCCGGTGTACTAAACCGATCTCTCGAACCGGACGGCCTACCATGTCGCCCCCAATCTATTCACGGTAAAGCCCCGTCTCCCTCGGCTGAAGGAGGCGGGGCTTTACCGTATATATTCTGCGCGATATATTCTGCGCGGACTGGCGGGATCCGACAGCCTTATCAGAAAGGAGAGATTCAGCGGGAGCCAGCGACCTCGAGTGCCCGCTCAAAGCTAAAGTTCCCCACGTACAGCGCCTTGCCCAGCACCACGCCCTCCAATCCGTAAGGCACCATGGCGCGCAGCTTCTCAAGGTCCGCCAGCGACGCCACGCCACCGGACGCCACCACCCGACAGACGGTCTGGGCCAGCACCTCATCGAGCAGTTCCGCGCCGGGACCAGCCAGCGAGCCATCCTTACTCACGTCGGTGACAATGTAGCGACGCACGCCCACGCTTTCTAGCCAGGCCAGCGCCTCCGCCACCTCGGGGCCCGACCAGTCGGTTCCGCGAGCCACCGTCACCCAACCCCGCTCGGGGTCGTAACGGGCATCGAGCCCCAGGGCTAGAAGATCAGAATCCGCGTAACGAGCCAGGATACTTTCAAGCCAGACAGAATCCGCCAGCGCCGCGCTGGTCACGTTCACGCGGTCCGGGTTGAGGCTCAGGGCGCGCTCCAGGCTCTCAGCATTACGCACACCGCCACTGACCTGAATACGCACCGGAGCAGAGCCGCGGGTATTCTCGGCACGGACGGCGGAGGCAACCTCCGCCAGAACATTCGTATTCGTACCGCGGCCAAAGGCTAGGTCAAGATCAACCAGATGAATCCAGCGGGCACCAGCCTTCACCCAGGTGAGCGCCGCCTTGACCGGATCGAGACGCTGCTCGCCACCGGACAGGGTGCCGCCCACAGGGCGTACCGCATAGCCCTCGGAAATATCGACGGCCGGCAGAAGTTCAAGGATGGGTTTAGCCATTATGATTCCTCCCCACCGGTAGCGGATTCACCGGCGGCAGGCGACAGCCGGCCGGTCACCGCGAGGGACCCGACCCAGCGGCGCATAAATTCCGCACCCAGCTCACCGGATACGACCGGGCAGAACTGCACAGCGGTCAGCGGGCCGTTCTCCACCGCGGCAATATAGGGAGGTTCGGTTGCCGTCCAGCTCACCGCGGGAGGAGCGATATAGTCAATGCTCTGGTCAAAGGCCCACTCAAAAACACCGTGCTCGGACTTGAAACGGGCCTCGCCCTCAATATCTTTGAGCAGTCGACTGCCGGTCGAGGGGGACACCGCGGAGGAGCCGGGCACCAGGCCCCGGGTGGAAAGCTCCACGCTCTCGCCGGGCCACTCCCCCATACCCTGAACCTGCACGCTGCCCAGCTGTGGGTGGTTCACCGCAACGGATTCAAAAAGGCAGCTCAGGGCGGCACCGGCCGCGAGCACCGGACGGACACCGGCCACGCGGCGCCCAATCACGCGCTCAGCGTCCTTGGCTTTTAGCTCGTCGAACGCCTCAAGGGAACCGGCAGGACCGGCAACCACCATGCCGTCAGCCTCGCGGAGCTGATGCGGGTCAGCGGTGACGATGACCTCCGCACCCGAATCCCGAAGAAGCTTTACCATGGCGCCGTGAGTTCCGGGATCTCCCAGAACGGCGACCACGGGGCGCGGTGAGGAGACCGCGTCCTGATGGGACTGAGAGGGTGTTGACATCGCGTGCTCCTTGAGTAGTGCGGTAGGCGGTTCGTAGCCGATTCATAATCCGCTGACGGGTGAGCCGAAGCTCTCGCCTCGACAGCTTTGCCTAGTGGCGCGGCTTGGGAACCTCGAGGCGCTGACCGGCGTCGACAGCGGTGCTCGTCAGCGAGTTCATCTCCATAATACGCACCACGGTATCACGGACATCACCGCCGGGGTTCACCGACTGGGCGATGTCCCACAGTGTCTCGCCGTGCTTAACGGTCACAGTGGCTTGGGTGGCCGATGCGTTCTCAACACGGGGGCCGAAGGAAGGGCCGAGGAAGGTAATGGCGCCCAGCACCACGAGCGCGGCCAGGGTCAGCAGGGGCAGCCCCTTGAAATTGCGCAGGGGGTTGAAGCGTTCAAGGCGAGACGATAGGGAGCGAAGACCCGAGATAGCGGAGGGCACAAGGCCCGCATGACGAGAAGACGATTCCCTCCCCTGCCCGGAGAGGTGCGCCGAAACGGAGCGTTCATTCACCGGAGCGGAGGGGGCTGCAGGCCGAGCAGCCGTCGCGGCGGGAGAGACACGGCGGACGGGTGCCGGAGAGGCAGAAAGCTGAGGAGCGGATGCGCGACGGGAGGAGCCTCGAGCGATGCGCGCGGACTGCCGTGCGTGCGCGGGGTGAAGTACCACCAAACCTTCCGGAAGGGTAGCAGACGCAGAGGCACGGTGAGGGGCCAAAGAAGCTGCGGTCATAATTGTGGTTCCTTTCTCTCAAGCTCACTCCCGCGGTAATCCGCCGGGGTGAACGGTGCCGGCTCTCTCGAGACTCGGCGGGTGAGTTGAGTGTGGTTGTTCGTTTTTCTGCCCGGGACCCGACACATCGGGTCAAGGAACGTTCGGGGTTTTGTCTTGCAGACGCGTTCCCCAGAACTCCCCTTCGACTTAAGGAAGGTCATTCGGTTTCTCGTTCGAATACTCTCGAACATTCGACGACCCCCTTCCAGACCCGCAAGGCAGAACGAGTATTCGAATTACATGGAGAATACCCCGTTTGTACCCCGAAAATCGGGAGGGTTTTCTACTGTATCCGAATCCGTGTTCTAAAGTCTAGCAGATACATACTAAAAATTCCCCCGGTTTCGAAGAAAAAATCTAGTATATTTGTTTGAATTTGTCGGTAGAGTGTTCTACACTTGTGTCAAGAGATGTTCCACACGCTCGTGATGATTTCCATCATGGCGGGGCGTGACTCGCGACGGATCTAGAATCTAATCCACCCCTGACGAGATAAGGGGTATGTTTCACCTAAGCCGTGCGATATACGTCACCGTATGACGAACACGTGGACAACCCATCCGTGCTCCGCCGAAGGTACAGCAGCCTTCGGCGACACAGACCAAAGGAAGAGATATGGCAACAGCACCCCGCCCGGCGCTGACCGCGCGCCAGCAGAAGATTCTTGACGCGATCCGCACCGAGATTGAACAGAAGGGCTATCCGCCATCCATGCGCCAGATTGGCGATATGGTGGGTCTTGCGTCTCTCTCTTCGGTCACCCATCAGCTTGGCCGACTCGAAAATATGGGCTACATTCGCCGCGATCCCAAGCTCCCGCGCGCCATCGAGGTGCTCGACGAAAACGGCGCCGGCATGCACACTCCCCTGCCTGAGCTTCCGAACTTTGAGGTTGGCGAGGACGACCTCGTACCCGTCCCCCTCGTCGGTCGCATTGCCGCGGGCGGCCCCATCACCGCCGAGCAGTCTGTGGAAGATGTACTCGCCCTGCCGCGCCAGCTGGTCGGCAACGGCAAGCTCTTTATGCTCAAGGTCAAGGGCGATTCCATGATTGACGCCGCCATCTGCGATGGCGACTGGGTCGTCGTGCGTGAACAGCACACCGCCGACAACGGCGACATCGTGGCCGCCCTGCTGGACGATGAGGCCACCGTGAAGGTCTTCCGCCAGGTTGATGGCCACACCTGGCTCATGCCGCGCAACGCAAGCTACGAACCGATTATGGGTGACCGCGCCACCGTCATGGGCAAGGTTGTTTCGGTATTGCGTAGCCTCTAATCCCCGCTCTTCGCGAGAACATCATGGGGTGCTATGCCTCCCGGCGCCAACGCCCCGATCTGGTAGCTACGTCCTTTGAGACTTCAGCGTTTCCAAAGCCCATAACGAACAAAGCCCCCGGCACTCGCAAGTTTGCGAGTGCCGGGGGCTTTTCTCTGACTCTACGGGGAAATAGCCCTGCGGGGAAAACGCGCCGCCCGCTCAATACACAATGGCCCGCTCAGCACACGGTAGACGGGCTACCTGTCGATGGATTCCGAGAGACGGGCCAGCGCACCCACCACGGCCTGCTTATTCTGGGTGGGCCACATCGGCGGCATGGCCCTCATCAGGTAGCCGCCGTAGCGCTTCGTTGCGAGTCGCGAATCCAGAACCGCCACGACCCCGCGGTCATTCACCGAACGGATCAGGCGACCCGCGCCCTGCGCCATGCGGATAGCCGCGTGATGCGCAGAGACGGCCATGAACCCGTTACCGCGATGACGGTTCACCGACTCCGTGCGGGCCTGCGCAATCGGATCGTCCGGTCGCGGGAACGGGATGCGATCCATCACCACCAGACGGCAGGAGTCTCCGGGGACGTCAACGCCCTGCCACAGGCTCATCGTGCCGAATAGGCACGAGTCAACATCCTCGCTAAACTCCTCCACCAGGGCCTTCAGCGAGGATTCACCCTGCAGAAGAATATTCAGATCGCTGTGCTCACGCATATACTCTGCGGCGCGCTCGGCTGCACGCTTCGAGGAGAACAGCCCCAGGGCACCTCCCTCGGACGCCTCGCACAGCTCGCGAAGTCGCTCCAGCTGGCCCTCGTGCACGCCAAATCCCGGGGGCTTCAGATCCCCGGCTACGTATATGATGCCCTGCTTGCGGTAGTCGAAGGGCGAACCCACATCGATGCTCGTCCAGCGGGGAGCCCCCTCCCCCTGCAAACCCAGGGCGCCGGCGGCCACATCGAAGGAATCGCCCACCGTCAGGGTCGCGCTCGTTAGGATTACGGTGCGGTCGGCAAACAGACCGTCACGCAGCTGCAGGCCAACGCTCAGCGGGGCGATATTCAGGGTCGCGGGGTCGGTATCGGAGGCGGCCACGTAGCGGCCGTTCTCCCAGCCGCCCTGACGTGAAACCCACAGCACATCCTGCTCAGCCGAAGCCTCCAGGATGCGGTTGCTCACCTCGTGCACCTCCGAGACGCGGGAACGGGCCATCTGTAGGCCGGCGTCGGCCTCTTGTCCGTCGGGTTTCGTATCGGAGAGCGCGGCGCGGGCCGCATCGTTCACCGCGGACAGGGCCGTGAGCAGACGACCGTCGAGGCCGTTGAGCAGCCCTTCGGGCAGGCCCTCCAGTGCGGTTTCCAGGGTTCCGGCGGCCATCTCCAGGGCCCCGGAATCGGCCTTAGAGTGTTTCTTCACGCCTCGAGCGGCGCGGCGAACCATCGCAACGGTCAGCGATCCGGAAACCGCACCGGTCACGCGGTCCACCAGCTCGTGGGCCTCGTCGATGATGACGGTCTCGTGCTCGGGCAGAACCTTCATGCCCTCGAAAGCGTTAATGGCCAGCAGGGCGTGATTCGTGATGACGATATCTGCCTCGGCGGCACGACTACGCGCCATCTCGCTAAAGCACTCCTCCACCAGCGGGCAGCGGCGGCCCAGACATTCGGCCGCGCTCACCGAGACCTGAGCCCACGCGCGATCGGACACACCTGGCTTGAGCTCGTCGCGGTCGCCGGTCTCCGTGCGGTCAGCCCACTCGCGCAGGCGCACGACTTCCTCGCCCACGCGGGAGGTCGAAGAAGGCATGTCGAAGAGGGCATCCTGTTCCTCTTCGGGGTAGCCGCCCTCAAGCTTGTGCAGGCACAGGTAGTTGTTGCGGCCCTTGAGCAGGGCCACCTGCGCCTGCGACTCCGGGCGCGGCTCCAGTGCTTGCAGAAGACGCGGAATATCGCGGTTCACGATCTGCGCCTGCAGGGCCAGGGTCGCGGTAGCCACCACGATGGGCTGGTCGGACTCCCCCACGCGAGCGAGAGCCGGAACCAGGTAGCCCAGAGACTTACCGGTGCCGGTGCCGGCCTGCACGAGCAGATGTCGTTGCAGTTCAAGGGCCTGCGCCACGTGCGCCGCCATCGTGCGCTGACCGTCACGTTTCTGCCCGCCCGTGGCCTCCACAACCTCGTCGAGCAGGTTCAGGGCATCCCTCGCACCGGGCAGGGTCTCAAGCTCCTGCCCGGTGAATCGGGTGCCCTCGGGTGCAGTCCCGGAGGCGTTTTTGGGCACGCCGGCGCGTCCTGTCATCTTCTGCGTCACGTTAACCGGATCCTAGCGAGTCTCGGCGCTATCGGCCTCGGCGGTGAAGGCGCGGGCCTCGGCCAGTTCCTCTTCCAGAACCTCCAGCAGGTCGCCCTCCAACACGTACTCGGCCAGGTCCGAGGCGACGTCCTCGCGGACCAGCGCCGTCACGAAGGTGCCGTCCGATACGAAGTCGGTGCTCTTAATCTCTGCGTCCCACTCGTGCAAGCGCGAAATAATCTCGCCGTGGTTGTAGGGAATCAGCAGCTTGACTTCAATCGAGGGGCGCGGAATAGTGTCCGCGATCTTCTGCTTGAGCTCCTCGATGCCCTCGCCGGTGCGTGCCGATACGATGACGTGCTCGGGCTCGCGCTGGCGCATCCGCTCCAGCACGAACGGGTCGGCGGCGTCCGCCTTATTCAACACAATGATTTCGGGGATGTGGCGGGCGTCCACCTCGGCAAAGACCTCGCGGACGGCGCGAATCTGGCCCTCCGGGTCGGGGTGGGAGGCATCCACCACGTGCAGAATCACGTCGGCGTCGGCAACCTCCTCCAGGGTGGAGCGGAACGCCTCCACCAGCTGGGTCGGCAGCGAGCGCACGAAACCCACCGTGTCGGAGAGGGTGTAGCCGATTCCGTCGGGGGTCTGCGCCTTGCGCACGGTCGGGTCCAGGGTTGCGAACAGGGCGTTCTCCACGAGCACGCCCGCGTCGGTCAGACGGTTCAGCAGGGAGGACTTGCCGGCGTTCGTGTAGCCGGCAATAGCCACCGAGGGAACGCGGTTGCGGCGGCGGTTCAGGCGCTTCGTCTCGCGGGCCGGGGCCATCGCGGCGATTTCACGCTTGAGCTTGGCCATGCGGGCGCGCAGGCGGCGGCGGTCCATCTCAATCTTGGTTTCACCGGGACCGCGCGAGCCGATACCCTCACCGGAGGCGGCACGGCCACCCGCCTGACGGGACAGGGAGGCGCCCCAACCGCGCAGACGCGGCAGCATGTACTCCAGCTGAGCCAGCTCAACCTGCGCCTTACCCTCGCGGGACTTAGCGTGCTGTGCAAAGATGTCGAGAATCAGGGCGGTGCGGTCGATGACCTTCACCTTGACGATATCCTCGAGGGCGCGGCGCTGGGAGGGAGCCAGCTCGGAGTCGACAATCACTGTGTCGGCGCCGGTGGCCTCCACGATGTCCTTGAGCTCCAGGGCCTTGCCGGAGCCGAGGAAGGTGCCCGGGTCCGGCTTGAGGCGGCGCTGAACCAGGCCGTCCAGCACCTCGGAGCCGGCGGTCTCGGCCAGCGCGGCCAGCTCACGCAGGGAGTTTTCGGCGTCCTCGACGGTGCCTTCGGTCCACAGGCCGGCCAGCACCACGCGTTCCAGGCGCAGCTGGCGGTACTCGACCTCGGTGACGTCCTCCAGCTCGGTGGAAAGGTTAGCTACTCGGCGCAGGGCGCGGCGCTCGGCGAGGTCTTCCTGATCTCCATCGAACTCGGAGTGCTCACGCTGAACATCGGAAATTTCACGCGCGCGGGTGTCGAGCACGCGGCGGCTACCGCGCGTCGGCGCGCTCTCGTGATGCGCGGTGCCCGCGGCATCGTAGGTGGTCAGTGAGGAGGCGGACTGGGAGCGGCCCAGAACGCGGTCCACGGTGCGGCGCAGCTGCTCGTCGCTCGGCAACTTCTCGGCCTCAGATACGGAATTATTCTTAGAAGTCATACGCCTTCCATTCTACCGCCGTTGCCCCGCTCGGGTAGGGGGTTTGGTCACCTGTGCGCTCAGGGCGTGCAGGCGGGCACAGCACCGTTCGGGCCAGGAACGCTGGGCCGTGCGGGCCAGGAGCGTCAGGCGGGATCGGGACGCCGTTCTGCCCCCCGGGAACCGGGCCGGTGCGGGCCTCCCGGTACACTGGATAGCATGAGCGAGCAGCATTACTTTTCTGAGACCCCCGAGACGGAGTTCAAGCCCCGCCCCGTGCAGGTGGAGCTGGCAGGCCGCAAGGTCACCGTCACCACCGCCAACGGCATTTTCAGCCCCTCCGGCATCGATAAGGGCACGGCCATCCTGCTTCAGGAGGCCCCCGAACCCCGCGGCGAGCGCCTCCTCGATATCGGTTGCGGTTGGGGCCCCATCACCCTGACCCTGGCGATGCTCGCCCCGCAGGCTCAGGTACACGCGGTGGACGTCAACTCCCGCTCTATCAGCCTGACCGAGCGCAACGCCGCCGCGCTCGGGCTGCCGAACGTCACCGTGGGAACCCCCGACTCGGTGGATCCCGAACTGCGCTTTGACACCATCTGGTCGAACCCGCCGATTCGCGTGGGCAAGGAGGTTCTGCACGAAATTCTGCTGACCTGGCTGCCGCGCCTGGCCCCGGAGGGGGACGCGTACCTGGTGGTGCAGAAGAACCTCGGCTCCGACTCGCTGCAGAAGTGGCTGGATGCGAAGCTGGAGGAGCTGTACCCCGGCGAGTTTGAGGTGTCGCGCTACGCAACGGCGAAGGGCTTCCGTATTCTGCTGGTGCACCGCCACGGGGCCTAAACCGCCCGGCGAAAGCCACCCGGCTAAAACCGCTCGGCGAATGTCGCCAACCGTTTAAGACATAGCGGCGGCGGGTGTTTTCTGAAAGAATCTCAGAAAACACCCGCCGCTTTTCTATATTAAATCTCTGCACGCTCAGGCCGTGTTCCGGGCGCAGTACCTTAGCTCGTTCCCCTAGCGCAGCACCACGGTCGAAACCATCTGCGCCGGGCCGGCCAGCACCACATGCTCAAGGTCGTCCGGGCCGAGCACGAAGGTGACGGCCAGGGTACCGCCGGGCACGTGCACGAGCCATTCGTCCGGCGCCTCCTCGCCGCCCCAGAATCGGGTGGCTGCGGCAGCCGCGCAGGCGCCGGTACCGCAGGAGAGGGTCTCACCCACGCCGCGTTCGTGCACGCGCATCCGGATAGCGCCCACGTGGGTGCTGCCGTCATTTTCCAGGTCGACCGGCACCACGAATTCGACGTTCGTGCCATCTGCGGGTGCGGGATTGACCTGCGGCTGGCTGTGCAGGTCCAGGCCATCCAGTTTGCCCTCGGAGCCGAGCATGACCACGGTGTGCGGATTGCCCATCGAGATGGACAGGCCGGCGCGCGGGGTCTTCAGGCCGCGGGCGGACACCAGGCAGTCCTCGCCTCCCTCGCGGGCGGCGTCACCATGGATGAAGCTCCAGGGGCCCATGTCGACGGCGTAGCCTTCCTCGGTGCGGGCGACGGTCTTCACGCCGGCGCGGGTGGCAATCTGCACGGTCTGGCCGACCTCAAGCTCAATCAGGCCCTCGGTGCGCAGGTAGTCCACGAAGGCGCGCACGCCGTTGCCACACATCTCGGCGATGGAGCCGTCACCGTTGCGGTAGTCCATGAACCACACAGCGTCGGGGTATTCCTCGAGGAGCTTCTGGCCGCCGCGGGAAGAGGTGCTTCGGGCAGCGCGAATGAAGCCGTCCGCGCCGATACCGAAGTGGCGGTCGCAGGCGCGGGCGACCAGGTCGGGGGTGAGGGCAATCTCTGACTTTTCATCCGTCACGAAGATGAAATCGTTGCCGGTGCCGTGACCCTTGGTGAGGGTCAGTCCTGCCAGCTCGCCCCAGGTGGAGGGGTTCTCGCTCATATGCTGTCCTTAAACGTTGGGGACCTGTCCGTCTATGATTTTACCGCGCCAGTTTGCGGACCAGGCTTTCTCCCTTAGAAATACTTCCGCGGCTTCCGGTCTACTCGGTCAGTTTATCGAGTTCACCGAAAGACGCAGAAATAGACGGAATACTTTTATCGTTTACGAAGATGCCGCTACGGTGTCTGTGGGGCGATTACGGCGAATGGGCAGAAGCTTTCGGTCCTTCAAAGCCAACGCAGGTTTCTCAACATACAGCCAAGACAGCCACGCCAGACCAACGGTGATAACAAAAGTGATGATGGCGTTCAGAACCCAGCCCAACGATGCACTACCGAAAATTATCAACAGAATCTGCACCGGGAACGCGTAAATATACACACCGTAAGAGATATCGTTCTTGCTGCACCAACGGGTTTTAATAGCTGCGCTCAATGCCAAAACCCCGTAAGTAGCAGGCAAAGCCATATAACCCGTCATTTCACTTTCCCAGAAGAAAGTTGCTACAAAGCTGATAAAGGTTAAGGCAATTCCCAGAGAAGCGCTATACACAATTCGCTTGCCCCATACGTAGAAGAGGGTCCCGGCAAAGAAATACATGCCAAGACGGAGAGAATTGTTCACAAAGCTATCGGGGGTATAGCCAGTGAAGTGGAAAAATTGAAATACACCAAAAAAGATCACAAAGATGCTTGGCACTAACCACTTCGAACTTTTTCGGATGAACGAAATATAAAAAATAGGAATCAACGCAAGGTATGCAAGGAACTCATATCGGAGAGTCCAAGTAGATCCATTCCAAATACCTGACCACGGGATTCCCGTAGGTCCACCCAAAAAAGTAATCTGCCTAGCTTGCAAATCAAAGTTTCGAAGGACATATCCAGCCGCACTCTTAAAAGAGAAGGGGTCAGATGCATGACCGGTAGCAACTGAAATCGGTCCACAAACGAAGACAACGAAGAGTAGAGACACCCAGTAACCCGGAAAAATCCTGAGGACGCGACGCTTCAAATACCCAATCACTGTACCCCTCTGTGTGCTGTGCGCAATGAGAAAACCAGAGATACAGAAAAAGAGGTTAACGGCCCAATGCCCCAACGAATCAATGTAAATGGGAGCAGGAATACCCAGTATTCCAGCATTGTATTTAATAAGCGGCGCTGAGTGGGCGACAATAACGGAGCTTGCAAGAACGAAGCGAATAAAGTTCAGCGAATTCGTTCCGCCTAGAATGGCATCGTAGAGGGAACGCGGAGTGGATTCTGCCGCGGTCAGAGTGGCAGAATTTTTCGCATGTGATGTGAGTGACATATTTCCTCTATGGTTGAGTCGAATATGCCCTCAGAGTAACCCAACTTCCCCGAATTTAGTACTTCTGCTTGCTTATTTTTGCAAAATTGTAGCCAACGCCTCATCGACCGGGGTGGGTGAGAGCGCGTCCAACCAGTGCACACGCTCATCTCCCCTGAACCAGGTCAGCTGGCGGCGCGCAAACTGGCGGGTGGCAATCGTCGTGTCCCCAATCGCCTGCTCCACACTGTAGTCCGCATCCTCAAGGACGCGGGCAAACTGCGCGTAACCAATCGCGCGGGAGGCGGTCTTCCCCTCCTGCAAACCCTGCTCGTTCAGGGCACGCACCTCGTCCAGCAGGCCGCGCTCATGCATCAGTTCCACACGGCGGTGCAGACGCTCATGCAGCAGGGCACGATCCATATCCAGACCAATCTGCACGCTCTCGGTCACGTACTCGCGCACCGGCATGAACGCCGAGAACGGGCGGCCCGTCACCTCGAACACCTCCAGGGCGCGAATGATGCGGCGCTCGTCCTTCACGCGCGCAGCCGACTCAGGATCGACCTCCGCCAGGCGGGCGTGCAGGACCCCGATGCCCTCGGTGCGCGCCTGCTCCTCGAGGCGCTCGCGCACCCGCGCATCCGTGCCGGGAAACTCCAACTTATCCAGGGCGGCGCGCACATACAGGCCCGAACCGCCCACCAGAATCGGGTAGCGGCCACGGCCGCGAATCTGCTCAATCAGCTCGCGGCTGCGCTCCTGAAACTCCGCTACGGACGCCTCATCCCGCACGTCCATGATGTCCAGCAGGTGGTGCGGAACGCCTCGCGTCTCCTCCGCGGTGACCTTCGCGGTACCAATATCCATACCCCGGTAGAACTGCATAGAATCAGCGTTAATGCACTCGCCATTCAGGCGCAGAGCCAACTCAATCGCGAGCGCACTCTTACCGGTGCCGGTCGGGCCCACAATAGCGATAACGGGCAGAGTTTCGGAGATAGTCATGCGCCCCATTCTACCGGTTCCCACTGCCCCACTCGCGGTGAGGATGAGGACCCGAAGAACGGGGCGCACGACTCGCTATGAAAGATTAGGGGCGCAGGCCGATGGTCGGCATGCCCAGGCCCACCGGCGCACCGGGAACCTGGGTGGTGCCGGTACCGCAGGAATCCGCCTGGGAGCGGTCCCATGCGTCGCCGGCGCGGGTGCGGCGCAGGCTGTACTGCTCGGCGGTCGGATCGGAAATCAGGTGGAAGGAGCCGGCCTCGGTAATCGGCACGGTCACCATGTCGCCGGGGCGGGGAGCCTCGCATCCCTCGGGCACCGAGAAGTGCACGAGGCGCTGGTCCGGGCCGCGACCGGAGAGACGGTGGGTCTGCTCGGCCTTACGACCGGCCTCCGCCACGACCATCAGCTCAACGGTCTTGCCGAGCTGCTTGCGGTTTTCCTCGCCGGCGATGCGGTCCTGCAGGGCAATCAGGCGCTCGTAGCGTTCCTGCACGACCTCCTTGGGGATCTGGTTCTCCATGGTCGCCGCCGGGGTGCCGGGGCGAATCGAGTACTGGAAGGTGAACGCGGAGGAGAAACGAGCCTGCTCCACAACCTTCAGGGTCTCCTGGAAGTCCTCCTCGGTCTCGCCGGGGAAGCCCACGATGATGTCGGTGGTAATCACGGCGTTCGGGATGCGCTCGCGCACCTTCTCCAGAATGTTCAGGAACTTCTTGGAGCGGTAGGAACGGCGCATGTCCTTGAGCACCTTGTCGGAACCGGACTGCAGCGGCATGTGCAGCACGGGCATGACGTTCGGGGTTTCGGCCATCGCGTCGATCACGTCGTCGGTAAACATGGCCGGGTGCGGGGAGGTGAAGCGCACACGCTCCAGGCCCTCAATTTCGCCGCAGGCGCGCAGTAGCTTGGAGAACGCCTGACGGTCGCCGAACTCCACGCCGTAGGAGTTCACGTTCTGGCCCAGCAGGGTCACCTCGATAGCGCCGTCGTCGACCAGCGCCTGAACCTCGGCGAGCACGTCGCCGGGGCGGCGGTCCTTCTCCTTACCGCGCAGCGAGGGCACGATGCAGAAGGTGCAGGTATTGTTGCAGCCCACGGAGATAGAAACCCAGCCCGAGTACACGTGATCGCGCTTGGTCGGCAGGGTCGAGGGGAACACCTCGAGGGATTCGAGCAGCTCGGCCTGCGCCTCGTGGTTGTGGCGGGCACGCTCCAGCAGGGCCGGCAGGGAGCCGATGTTATGGGTACCGAACACGACGTCCACCCAGGGCGCCTTCTCGATGATGGCGTCCTGATCCTTCTGCGCCAGGCAGCCGCCCACGGCAATCTGCATACCCTCATGGCGGCGCTTGACGGGGGCCAGCTGACCGAGGTTACCGTAGAGGCGGTTAGCGGCGTTTTCACGCACCGCGCAGGTATTGAAAACAACCAGGTCGGGTTCGACGCCCTCCTCAGCGCGAACGTAGCCGTTAGCTTCGAGCAGACCCGACATTCGTTCGGAGTCGTGCACGTTCATCTGGCAGCCGAAAGTGCGCACTTCGTAGGTGCGGGGGCTGGTTTCAGTGGTCTGGGCGGAATCGCTGAGGGTCGAAGTCATGCCCTATAGGGTATCCGATGGGGGATAATGGCTCTATGCAGGTTTCCCTTAGTAGTAACTTTTCGCGTTTTTCACCGAACGATTCCTCTGGCTCTTCCGATGCCCCCGCACAGCAGGCGGAGGCTCCCGAGGCGCTAAACCCGGAGGAGGTCGCCCCCGAGGCCGAGCGCTCCCCTAGCGCCGAGGCCGGCTCTACCGATGATGCCCTCATCGAGGAGGCCATCGCCCTCTACACCCCCGTGCCGCCCCAGGCGAGCGCAGACTCCGCCGCGATGCGCCGCAACCTCTCGCGCATGTTGGCCTGGGCGAAGGGCCTGGAGCAATCCGGCGGCCGCGACCTTGCGAGCGTACGGATTCTGGGCACCGGCATGCGCTCGGTCGTGGTGCGTGTGAACTTTGAGGCAGCCGACCCCGCGGAGGCCGCCGAGGCCCTGCCATCCTCCCTGATTCTTAAGCGCTACCGCCGCAAGGATTCCACGCAGAACGCCGGCGGCTTCGGCTACCTGCGCGAACGCTACGGCCTACCGGCCCTCAACGAGCAGGTGCCCGGGCTCTTCCCGCGGTTCTACGGTGCCGATGCCGAGCTGCGGGTCATCGCGCTCGAGGATGTAAGCGCCGGAACCGCCGAGGGTGAGCAGTACTCGGTCGCCCACGCCCTGACGGAGGGCACCAAAGAGCAGGCCCTGAACGCGTTGGACTACTACGTGGGGGCCTACCGTTCGCTGGCGCGCGCCGGCATCATGGGTGAGGCCGTGGAAAGCTACCGCGCGAACCTGGCCCGCGCCGACCGCAAGGCGCAATTCCCCGGGGCCATCGCCTCCCCGGCGCTGGCCGAGCGTGGCCTCAAGCGAATTTACGGCGTGGATGAGCAGGAGCACCTCGAGGACCGCGAAGGTTTTGAGCTTCCCGAAGACCTCGAATCGCGCAGCACTCTGCCGCCCGCCGTGGAGGAGCTCTCCTTCCGCTTCCGCCGCGTGGTGCAGCCCTTCTTCACCAAGCGTCCGCCCGTTCCCGAACAGTTCAAGCTCAACCGCGGACGCGTCTACATGCTGTCCTCGGGCGATTTTTCGCCGCAGAACGTGCTTATCGGCCCGGCCGAGGAGGCACCGGTGCGCATCGTGGACGCTGAGGGCACCTGCCTGCATCACCGCGGCTTCCCCTTCGTCGAGGCCATGCTGGGCTTCCCCTCGTCACCGGAATACCCGCGCTACCGGGTGGACCGTCAGCGGGCCCTGCCGGCGCTGTACTCCGCACTCTTCGATGATGCTCCGCTCGAGGCGCACCTGGCCGAGGATCTCGCGGTGTGCACCGCGGTCACGGTGTGCGTGCTCGTGGAGCTCTACTCCGCTTCCCCGCGTGCGGCCTTGCTCCCGATGATTCGCCGCGAGGGCGCGCAGCTGATGCGCCTGCTCCTGCAGATTTCGGGTTCGCAGGATGCAACCCTGGCCGAATGTGCCGAGCGTCTGGACTCACCCGAGTAGGGAACGGCCATAGGCCTTCGGCAGGGGGCTTTATAGGGTTTTAAAAGGGTGAGCCCGCCGCAGAGTATTTCGGTGGCGGGCTCACCCTTTTGCTCGTCATAGTGCCGAGCGTAGCTGCGCAGTCCTCCTGCCGTCCTCCTGCCGACTTCCTACCGCAGGCCCCTACCAGAGGTCGTCCTCCGCGCCGTAGGCGGCAAGCTCCTCGCGGATTACCGACATCGATACCGAGGAGGAGTAGCCGCGGCGCGCAAGCATCCCCAGCAGGCGACGGGTGACCCTATCCTTCTCGGCGCGGTCGCTCAGATCCATGCCGGGGCGTAGCTTCTTGCGCACCAGCTCAGCGGCGTCCTCGCGTTCCTGCTCGTCGGTACGCTGGGCCAGGGCGTTCTCCGCTTCCTCACCGCGCACCCCGCGCTCGGCCAGCTCGCGGCGCAACGCGGCGCGCGAGAGCTTCTTGGTGCGGCTCTTCTGCCGCACGAAGGTCTCGGCGTATTCGGCGTCGTCGATGAGCTTGGCCGCCTCGAACTTATCGAGCAGCGGCTCGATGAGCTCGGCTTCGAAGCCTTCTGACTGGAGCTTCTTGCGCAGCTGCCCCCTGGTCTTTGCCGAGTAGGCCAGCTGGTTGTACACGATGGTCTTGGCGCGGGTGTAGGGGTCGGCTTCCTCGGCGGCGCGGTCGGCGCGCACCTTCTGCTTCCAGGAGGGGCCCTGCCCGCCCATCCCGGCGGAGCCGTTCCCGCCGTTTCTCGGCGCGCGAACCCCGGAGGCTTGAGAGGCTCGGGGCGCGGCCGGGCGCTTGCCGCTGCCGATACCCTGAGCTTCCTCCTCGGCGATACCCCGAATAAAGGCTTCCTCGGCCGCGGTGAGCTTCTCGTTCAAGCTGCTTCCCTCCCTGAATAGGTTGCTCCCCGAGCCGCGACCCGCGGGGCTCTTATGGGTTTCCTCTTCCTCGCTCCGGGCCCCGAATGCGGGCGCGTAGGGCGAGCGCTTCTGCATCTTCTCCCGCTGCGCCGGGCTCATGCGACGGAATCCGCGTTTGTACTCGCTCGGCTTCTGCCGGTTCGAGCGCTTCTTCTGCTGTTTCTCCCGCTGCTGCGCCTGGCGCTCAATCTCTTCTTTTTCCTCCGCGGTGAGCCCCGACCCGATGGATGCGGCCCCGGCCCGGCTCATGCGGCCGGCCGCCATGGGGCGGGGCTCCGCGCCTCCAGGCATGAAGGCCCGCACGGGGGCCTCGTCGATGGAGACGGCCGGCAGGTTCGGATCCACCCGCAGGCTACGGCGCGGCGAGCCCTCCGAAGATTCCTCGGAGCCTTGCCCTGCTCCCCCGCCCGGTGCGGGTTCGAGGGGTGCCGCGGGCACCGGAAAGTAGCCTGGGTAGTCGTCCCCGAGATCGCGGGCGATGGGCTCCTCGCGGAAGCCGTGGGCCGCCGGATGCCAATCGGGGAACTCTTCGGTTGCCTCTGGGACCGGCATCTTCCAGGAGGTCTTTTCCCCGGAAACCTTGCGCGGGGCTGCGTTTTTCCGGGTTACGTTTTCCTGCGCAGGTTTTGCCTGCGCCAGTTTTTTGGGCTCGGATCCTACCGCCCGCGATGCTTGGGGCACGGAGGTCTTCGGAGATGCTTCCGGCGGTGTTTTCGCGGGCCTGTTCGCCCCGGGCTTCTGCTCTACCGGCTTTTGTGCCCCGGATTTTTGTGCCCCGAACTTTTGCGATACGGGCACTTCAGATGCCTGGCGCGGCACGGCGGGTGCGTCAGGCTCCGCGGATGCGTACTGCGGAGCCCCCCAGTCGAGGACGGGCTCGGCCAGGGGCGCGGGCGCTTCGAAGGCCAGCGCCTCGAAGGCTCCCAGCTCGGCCGGGGCGGTGGGTGCTTCAAAGGTGAGGGGTTCAAAGCCTCCGCGGGCCGTGATATCGCCGTCCGCCGATTCGAAACCTGAAAAGCCGTCGGTGCCCGACACCGCGCCACCGAAGTTCTGCGCCGGAGAGGACCCGAAGAAAGGTTCGGTTGCGTCCAGGGCGGCGAAACCGGCGTCGTCCTCGCGCATACCGTCACGCTCGCCGCCGCGCGCGTTCTCGTCTTGGCCGAATACATCTCGTTCCATCTGCCTGTCCCCTCCTCTCTTTCTAATCCGCCGAAGCCCGTGTGCCTCCGGTTGGAGGCGCTCCCCCATTGTATCGAGCCGCACCTCCGCCGGTTCCGGCTTAAACGGCAATCGCCGCGCACCGTGCGAAAAGCACAGCGCACGGCGATTACCACGCGTTGTCGAGCGGGCCGCACATCCTATCGGGGACGGCCCACGGGCGAGGGTTTAGAACTCCTCAGCCAGCTCGTCCAGCGGATCGTTCTCGGTGCCCTCGGCCTCTGCGGCCTCCTCGGCGGGCTCCTCCTCGATGATGCCCAGCTTCACCAGAACCTTGTACTGCAGTTCCTCGGTGAGCTCGGGGTTGTCCTTGAGTAGCTTACGAACGTTTTCGCGGCCCTGGCCCAGCTGCTCACCGTCATAGGTGAACCATGCACCGGACTTCTTGACGATATCGTTCTCCACGGCCAGGTCGAGAATACCGCCTTCGACCGAGATGCCCTCGCCGTAGAGGATGTCGAACTCTGCCTGCTTGAAGGGCGGAGCCATCTTATTCTTCACAACCTTGGCGCGGGTGCGGTTACCAATCGGGTTCGCGCCGTCCTTCAGAGTCTCAATACGGCGAATGTCGATGCGCACCGAAGCGTAGAACTTCAGGGCCTTACCACCGGTGGTGGTCTCGGGCGAGCCGAAGAACACGCCAATCTTCTCGCGTAGCTGGTTGATGAAGATCGCGGTGGTGCCGGTTGCGGAGAGGCGACCGGTAATCTTACGCAGAGCCTGGCTCATCAGGCGAGCCTGCAGACCAACGTGGGAGTCGCCCATGTCGCCCTCGATTTCGGCGCGGGGCACCAGCGCGGCCACGGAGTCGACCACCACGATATCCACTGCGCCGGAGCCGACCAGCATATCCATGATTTCCAGGGCCTGCTCGCCGGTGTCGGGCTGAGAGACCAGCAGCTGGTCGATGTCCACGCCCAGCTTAGCGGCGTAAATCGGGTCGAGGGCGTGCTCGGCGTCGATGAACGCGGCCACGCCGCCGGCCTTCTGCACATTAGCGACGGCGTGCAGGGCCACGGTGGTCTTACCCGAAGACTCAGGACCGTAAATCTCAATCACGCGACCGCGGGGCAGACCGCCGATGCCGAGAGCGGCATCCAGGGCGATGGCACCGGTAGAGATAACCTCGGTGGTGGTGGTTTCCTTATCACCCAGGCGCATCACGGCGCCCTTACCGTAGTTCTTATCAATCTGTGCCATGACGGCTTCAAGTGCCTTGGCGCGACCCTCTTCGGGAACGCGAGCTACGCTCTGAGACTTGGTGCTCTTAGCCACGTTAGTACCTCGTTCTTTGTGGTGTCAGTGATGACGTCAATAATGTTTCTAGGAATCGGCGGGGCTCGTCGCCCCAGCTTTTCGCCTGCCGGTTCCTTCTGAGACTACTCTAGGGTCACGGCCTGACAGGATAAGGCCATTTTCACGATTTGTGGAAAAATCCCGCGGATTTTTCGAAAAATTCTCGATGTGGAAAAGTCTAGCACGAATCGAACAAAATTACGAGGCATTTTCGAATACCTCGCATAAGATTTCGGCAAATATTTTCGAATATTCGAAACCCGCCCAAGGATACCTCAATCGGTTCGCGCACACCTTTCGGGGCCTGGGGCGCACCGTAACCCGGCCGCCACGCTCCCCCGTAGCGCATCCCCGCGGCACTTAGACGCACCGCCATACACCGAGCTAACGCAACGGTTCCTTATCCGGGCCCCAGCGGCGCTCCTGCGGGATCTCCTGTTCCTCGCAGATGGCAAACCAGACCGTCTTCGGATTGACACCGGCATCCAGCGCCTCCGCCGCCGTCCGGTGATTCAGGGATCCCAGCACCAGATCCCGGGCCAGCACCGGGGCGTACCCGGCACCAAATTCGTGCTCCATGAGCGCCCAAAACTCGCTCAGCTTCATCGCAATCTCCTTCACCGCACCCGGCGGCAGCGTGCCCATTGGCGGAGCACCCACCCCGAGTTCTTCATTCTCACAATTCCGTCTCGCCATTGCTCGACAAAGAACCGATGCCGCACACCCGTTCGGGGTGTACGGCATCGGCCCAATAGCGGTGCGGAGCTTCCGCACCCTCACGTCTTAGAGAGAGACGTAGTAGTCGTTCTTGTAGCGTTCGGACAGCTCAGCCGGAACGGTATCCGGAATCTGAACGCCCTCTGCGACGGCCATACGATCGGCGACCTCGCGCAGCATCTGGGACATCGGGATGTCCAGAGCCTGGCAGATCCAAGCCAGCAGCTCGGAGGAAGCTTCCTTCTGACCGCGTTCAACTTCACTCAGGTAACCGAGGGAAACGCGGGCACGCTGCGAAACCTCTCGCAGGGTGCGGCCCTGACGCTGGCGGACATCGCGAAGAACCTCACCGATGGCCTGGCGGAGGGGAACAACTCGTGCTTCCTCAACGACCGGAGCCACCTGCTTGGGGGTCTCGTCGATTTCCTTCCACTTCGTAATACCGTTGATTGATACGCGCTGCTTAGCCATGAGCTTCTTTATCACTTTCCTGAGTAGTTCCTCCCGACGCGCGGGACTGTACAGAGTTAAGCCTAACTGATTTTTGGGATGCGAGCTACAAAACTCGCTGTTTTCGTCATCTTCTTCAGACTTGTATCCATTCAAACAGACCAAGCTATGTGTTTATTCCCTTGAAGCTGGGAGAAGACTGGGAAATTCTTTGAAGCGTAAAATATCCTCCCCGAGTCTTTCCCCTGTGCCTTCCCCCAAGCTTCACGAGCACCGCCTCACGTGCCTCACACACCGCCTGGTCATGCCACCGGGACGCGCCGCGGGGCTGGGTCCTAGAGGCTCTCCCTCAAAGAGCCGGAGGCGCTCCCCCGCACCGCGCGGGCCAGTAGCGCAATCGCATCCGCGCTCGCCGCCGCACGAACCCGGGCGCGATCCCCGTCGTAGTGGCGCTCGAACACCTCACACCCGCCCGGGGCGTGCACCCCGATAAACACGGTGCCCACCGGCTGGCCATCCGCGGGGTCGGGCCCCGCCACACCCGTGGTCGACACCGCGTAATCGGCACCGCACACCCGCGCCGCGCCGGCCGCCATCTGAGCCGCCACCTCCGGGTTCACCGCGCCCTCGGTCGCAAGCAGCTGAGCGTCCACGCCCAGCACCCGCGCCTTCACCTCGTAGGCGTAAGAAATCACGCCGCCGCGATAGTAGGCCGATGCGCCCGGCACCGTACAAATCGCGCCGCCCACGTCCCCGCCGGTCAAGGACTCAGCAGTGGCCACCTGCACCGGACGTTCCTGGGATGCGCACGAGCGCACCGCATCGCGCAGCAGCAGGGCCGCCGCCTGCGGGGTACCCGAAAAAACCTCGGCGCGCGCCAGCTCGGGCGAGGCCGACTGGGTGCCTTCGTTCAGAAGAGGAACCATGATTCATCCTTTCCCGGCGGCCGGGCCGACCCGACCGCCCGTTCACGCACCCGCTCCTTCCGCGAGCGCCCCGGTGCTCGAGCGCCGCTAACGCTCACCCCGGGTACAGTTCGGGGGAGCGGCCCGTACCGCTCCCCCATCAACGTCTATTGAGCGCGCTGCTTCTGCGCGGCCTGGTTCTGCAACCAGGTGCGACGCAGGTTGTAGGCATCGCGCACGTACACCAGGCCGGTCCACACGGTAATCGCCGTGACCGCGCCCATCAGCACCCAGCCCGGCACCAGCCAGCCCAGGCCCAGCTGACCCAGCGGCAGGAGCATCAGCACCAGCGCCACGGTCTGCAGTACCGTCTTGATTTTGCCGCCCTTGCTGGCCGCCATCACGCCGTACTTGATGACGAACAGGCGCATCACCGTGATGCCCCACTCGCGCAGCAGAATCACGATGGTCACCCACCACCACAGCTCGCCCAGGGCCGAGAGCACAATGAACGCGGCACCGGTCAGGAACTTATCGGCAATCGGGTCGGCGATCTTGCCGAAGCTCGTGATGAGGTTGCGGGAACGCGCCAGGTAGCCGTCGGCCCAGTCCGTGAGCATCGCGAGGATGAAAATCACCCAAGCGAGCCAGCGGTGGGTCGGGTCGTCGGCACCAAAGGTACCGCCACTGACCAGCGCCACGATGAAGAAGGGCACCGCGATGATGCGCAGAACCGTCAGCACGTTGGGAACGTTCCAATTCGACGTGCGAGGCTGCACCGCCCGGACCTCACCGGTGGGGGCTGGGGTGTGAGCGTCGCTCATGGGTGCTCCTTAGAGTCGGCGGGCTCGACGGGTGAGCCCGGTGTTGCAGTTTCGATGCGGGCCGCACACCGCGCGAGGCACGCGCACAGCCATCGTCAAATATTGGCACCGAAGGGTATCGGGAACGCACAAACGCCCCGTACGTCCATTATACGGGTGCCTCATCGGGCACCGCCGAACGTGCGGGGCGCTTGTGGATAACGCGTGAGCTTAGCGGCCCGTCAGCTGCCAGGCGTCCTCCGAGCCCTCGTCATCGGATTCGTCGTAATAATCGGTAACCGGCTCCCCCGGATCCACCGCGTTCGCGTACGGGTCGGCCGCCGGGGGCTCCTCACCGCGAATACGCGCCAGGGTGGCCTGCAGGTCGTCGGGGCGGACCAGCACCTCGCGGGCCTTCGAGCCCTCCGAGGGGCCCACCACGCCCTGCGACTCCAGCAGGTCCATGATGCGTCCGGCCTTCGCGAAGCCCATGCGCAGCTTACGCTGCAGCATCGAGGTCGAACCGAACTGCGTGGTAATCACGATTTCGGCCGCCTGCAACAGATCGTCGAGGTCGTCGCCGATTTCCTCGTCAATCTGCTTCTTCGCGGCCGAAACCATCACGTCCTCACGGTAGATGGTCGGGGCCTGCTTCTTCACGTGCTCAACCACGGCGTGAATCTCGGATTCGGAAACCCACGCACCCTGAACACGCATCGGCTTCGAGGCACCCATCGGCAGGAAGAGCGCGTCACCCTGACCAATCAGCTTCTCGGCGCCGGGCTGATCCAGCACCACGCGGGAGTCAGTGACCGAGGAGGTCGCAAACGCCATGCGGGAAGGAACATTCGCCTTAATCAGGCCGGTCACCACGTCCACCGAAGGACGCTGGGTAGCCAGCACCAGGTGGATACCGGCGGCGCGGGCCAGCTGCGTGATACGCACGATGGCCTCTTCCACGTCGCGCGGGGCGACCATCATCAGGTCGGCCAGCTCGTCCACGATCACCAGCAGGTACGGGTACTCGTGAATCGTGCGCTTGCTGCCGGGCTCGGGCTGAACCTTACCCTCGCGCACCGCCTTGTTGAAGTCGTCCACGTGCTTGTAGCCGTAGTGGGCGAGGTCGTCGTAGCGGGCGTCCATCTCGCGAACCACCCACTGCAGGGCCTCGGCGGCCTTCTTCGGGTTCGTGATGATGGGCGTAATCAGGTGCGGAATACCCTCGTAGGCGGTCAGCTCCACGCGCTTGGGGTCGACCATCACCAGGCGCACCTGGTCGGGAGTTGCGCGCATCAGAATCGAGGTAATCATCGAGTTCACGAACGAAGACTTACCGGCACCGGTCGCACCTGCGACCAGCATGTGCGGCATCTTGGCCAGGTTGGCCAACACGAAGCCGCCCTCAACGTCCTTGCCCACGCCCATGACCATCGGGTGGTGGTTCGCGTGGGCCTGCGGGGAGCGTAGCACGTCGCCCAGGGCCACGGTCTCGCGGTCGGTATTCGGAATCTCAATGCCGATCGCGGACTTGCCGGGAATGGGCGAAAGGATGCGCACGTCCGGGCTGGCCACCGCGTAGGCGATGTTCTTGCTCAGCGCCGTCACGCGCTCCACCTTTGTGGCCGGTCCCAGCTCAATCTCGTAGCGGGTCACGGTCGGGCCGCGCGAGAAACCGGTCACGTGGGCGTCCACCTTGAACTGCTCCAGCACGCTGGTGAGGGCCTCGACCACGTGCTCGTTGACCTCGGAGGACTCCTTGGCGGGCGGGCCGGAAACCAGCATCTCCTCCGAGGGCAGCACGTAGGCGCCGCGGGAGGACTGCACAACCTGCTCGCCGCGAGCCTGCTCGGTGGTCGCGGTCTGGGTGTTGTTCTGCAGGGGGCGGGACAGGCCGCCGCCGGAGCGTGCCGCCTGCTGGGACGCGCCCTGGTTCGTACTCTGGTTTGCGCCCTGATGCGCGCCGGCTGAATGTATGCGGGTCGGAATCGGAGCCTGACCCGCGGCGGCACCTCGGCCGGCCTCCTGAGCGGGTGCGCCCGCGGGCGGAACCACATCGCGGGGCCTGGTCTGCGGGGCGGGCTCGGAGGGAGCCTGCTGCGAGGAGTCGCCGCCGAAACCATCGTAGGCTTCCACGTCGAAGAGGGGCTCCTCCCCCGGGATGCGGCCGTGCGCCACCGCGGCGCGCTGCACCTGATCCAGGCGGGCGGCGGGAGCCTGAGAGGCCTCCACGTCAAAGAGGTCCGGGCCGCTCGAAGCCGCGGCGGGAGCCTGGTTCAGGCGACCGGGCAGACGACTCAGGCGGTTCGGCTTGGCGCCGGCGCGCGCGTCGGGAGCGGGGTTGGCGGGCTGCACGGGCATCTGGGTGGTCTCGGGGTGGGCATCGTCCACCACGGCGTTCACGAAGGCCTCGTCACCGGCGTACTCGTCGAGGGGGCCGTCATCGCCCTTGGAAACGCCAAAGCCCAGCCAGCCGCGCAGGCGCGCCATCAGGCCGCCGCCCGAAGAAGAGGCTCGGGCCGGCTTCTCGTCGTCACCGTACAGGTAGCTGCGGTCGTGCTCCTCGGCGTTCAGGTCCACGGTCTGAGTTGCATCATCCGAGGAGGAGCGCTCGCGGGTGGTGCCGTTGGGCTTCTCGCCCAGGGCCAGGCCCACCAGGTGCCGGGTGCGGGGCACAATCTGGCGAATCGGAGTGTTGGTCATGACCAGCAACCCTGCGAGCGCCAGCAGCAGGTGAATCAGAATCTCCACCGCCGCGATACCCCCGCTCAGGCGAACGATGGGGGTGCCGAGGATTACTCCCGTGACGCCGCCTCCGGCCCATACGGCCTCGAAACCGTCCGCAAAGGTCGGGTGCCCGGCGTGGCGGGCGAAGAAGAGGGAGGTCGCAATCAGCAGAATCAGGGAGCCCAGGGTCACCCGGTTATTGCGTTTGACCAGGTCGGGGCCTCGGAAGACGCACCAGGCCAGCACAAAGCTGAGCACCGGAATCAGCAGGGCACCCTGGCCGAAGATGCCGCCGAGCATCGTGTGCCAGGCGTCCAGGGGCGCGCGCAGCAGACCGAGAGAGGTGTGGGCGCGCCAGTTGTACCACTCAACACCGGCGCTGATGAGGCCGAAGAGCAGCAGTACGAGCGCGCCGCCATCACGACGCTGTTCGGGTTCCAGGTCGGTGC
The DNA here is from genome assembly GCF_001836905.1 of Rothia sp. HMSC062F03. Lineage (NCBI taxonomy): Bacteria > Bacillati > Actinomycetota > Actinomycetes > Micrococcales > Micrococcaceae > Rothia > Rothia sp. HMSC062F03. The sequence continues at coordinate 48,338 of NZ_KV830882.1, forward strand.
GCGCCGTGCCAATCGAGCGCACCGCGCCACCGATAGCGTGAGCGATGCTCAGCCAGACGGAGGCGATGGCGCCGGCGACAGGATTCGTCGCCTCGGCACCGCGACGGGCACCGCCCCTCGAGGAGGTGGTGCGCTTGCGGGTGGTTTTCTTTGACTTAGCGGTCGTACTACGACCCTTTGTGGTCCGTGGAGCCATACCTTTTAGAGTATCAACCTTCCCGTTAATCTAACGATTTCTTCGTTATCAGTGAGCGCAGCGGCTGCGATGGGGCGTCGCACGCGGGTGCTGGACCCGCCGAAACCCGCCGAGCCAGCCCGCCCTGCCGGATGCGCAGGGGGCGGGGCCGACACTCGGTATCGACCCCGCCCCCTGCGTTTCAGGTAACCCGTTTCAGCCTCGGCCCGAAAGCCGATGCCACCTGCGGGAGGCGGCCGCGCTGATATTTAGTTCTTAGCGTCCGGAGAGGTGCTCTCGATGACCACGGGCACGATCATGGGCTTGCGGCGCAGGCGGCGAGAGATCCACGCACCGATGGTGCGGCGCACAATCTGCTGCAGCTGCTGCACGGTGTGCACCTTCTCGGGTGCGCGGTGCAGTGCGTCCTCCAGGGCGGCGGTAATCTTCGGGACGATCTCGTCGAAGACGGCGTCGTCCTCCGCGATACCGCGGGCGTGGATGTCCGGGCCGGTCACCACGCGCTTGGTCGCGCGGTCAATCGCGGTCACGATGGACACGAAGCCTTCCTCACCCAGGATGCGGCGGTCCTTCAGGTCGCTCTCGGTCACCTCGCCGACGGAACGGCCGTCAACGTAGAGGTACTCGCAGGGAATCTCGCCGACCACGGTGGCCACGCCATCGCGCAGATCCACCACGGTGCCGGACTCGCAGAGCAGCACGTTCTGTGCGGGGACACCGGTCTCGATGGCCAGGTCGCCGTTGGCAATCAGGTGGCGCACCTCGCCGTGAACGGGCATGACGTTCTTGGGCTTGAGGATGTTGTAGCAGTACAGCAGCTCGCCGGCGGCCGCGTGGCCGGACACGTGAACCTTCGCGTTGCCCTTGTGCACCACGTGGGCGCCCAGCTTCATGAGGGCGTTGATGATGCGGTACACGCTGGTTTCGTTACCGGGAATCAGCGAGGAGGCCAGCACCACGGTGTCGCCCGGCTCAATCTGAATCTTGTGGTCGCCGTTAGCCATACGCGAGAGCGCCGCCATGGGCTCGCCCTGCGAACCGGTGCACATCATCACGATCTGGTCGGGGCGGTAGTCGTCGACCTTCTTCAGGTCCACGAGCACGTTGTCGGGCACCTTCAGGTAGCCCAGCTTCTCGGCGATGGTCATGTTGCGCACCATGGAGCGGCCCACGAGCACGACCTTGCGACCGCGTTCGGCGGCGGCGTTCAGCACCTGCTGCACGCGGTGCACATGCGAGGAGAAGGAGGCCACGATGATGCGGCCGCGAGCGTCACGGAAGACGTTTGAGAGCACCGGGCCGATGTTCTTCTCGGTCGGGGTGAAGCCGGGAACCTCTGCGTTGGTGGAGTCCGGCAGGAACAGGTCCACACCCTCCTCACCCAGGCGGGAGAAGTGGCGCAGGTCGGTCAGGCGACCGTCCAGAGGCAGCTGGTCCATCTTGAAGTCACCGGTGTGCAGAACCTTGCCTGCCTTGGTGCGGATGTAGACGGCCAGCGCATCCGGAATCGAGTGGTTCACTGCCACGAACTCGCACTCGAACGGGCCGAAGCGCTCCACCTGGTGTTCCTTCACCGCGAGGGTGTAGGGCTTGATGCGGTGCTCGGCCAGCTTCGCCTCGACCAATGCCAGGGTCAGCTCGGAACCGACCAGGGGGATGTCGGGGCGGCGGCGCAGCAGGTAGGGAACCGCGCCGATGTGGTCCTCGTGACCGTGGGTCAGCACCATGGCGACCACGTCGTCCAGACGGTCGACAATGTAGCTGAAGTCGGGCAGGATCAGGTCCACGCCGGGCTGGGACTCTTCGGGGAAGAGCACGCCGCAGTCGACAATCAGCAGCTTGCCGTTAATTTCGTACACGGTCATGTTACGACCGACTTCGCCCAGGCCGCCCAGGGGCACCACGCGCAGGGTGCCCTTCTTCAGGCGGGGAGGCAGGGGAAGATTCGCTTCAAAGACGCTCATCGTGTGTCTCCTCTTTCTATTTTCTTACTATCTGTTGTGTCGTGATTCGTTCGAGGGGCTCAGGCGCCGGGCCTTAGCGTGCGGGCCTGCGTTCGCATCCTCGTTCGTCACGGGAAGTCTAGTGATATGCGTTCCGGGGCGAGTTTCGCTCCGAATACGGGTCTGGAGTGTTCCAAATGTTGTGGAGTTTCCGGGGATTCCGAGTGTTCCGGGGTTTCCGTGGGTTACGCGACGTGTTTCTGCGGCCTATCGGTGCCGCGGCGGGTCATGGTCGTTTCGGACACCTCGGGAAATACGCCAGAGCGGACCCCTCGCCGTCGTAACGGCGAGGAGCCCGCGTTGGGGGCCGCGTTCCACGCGTGCTGAAAGCATACGTCACGGTAATTCGCTATGAGCGGCCAAATTACCGCGTGGGCGGCCAAAAGTCTCTCTTAACCTGCTTCACGCCGCCCGGGAACACTAGCCCGGACGTATAAAAGAAGCTAAATAAAAGTTTATGCGTTTTTCAGGGTGTGGGCAAGGCTGGAGGTCATCAGGTCCTCGCGCATGGCGGCCAGCACCTCCGGTTCGGAGAGCACGTGCGGCAGGCGAACGACCGGCTGGCCCAGCACGCCCTGCCAGGCGAGAATCTCCTTGGCGGCCACGCAACCGGGGGCGCGACCCATGGTGGCGCGCACGATCGGAGCCAGCTCCAGGTGCAGGCGCTGCGCTTCCACGAGGTCCTGGGCCACCACCGCGTCAATGAGCGCGCGGAAGAGGTTCGGGGCCACGTGCGCGGTCACAGACACCAGGCCGACGGCACCCATCGCCATCCAGGGCAGGGTCAGGCCGTCGTCGCCGCTGTAGTAGTGCAGATCGGTGGTTGCCATGACCTCGGTTGCGGCACCGAAATCAGCCTTGGCGTCCTTCACTGCGACGATGCTGTCAATCTCGGCCAGGCGGCGGTAGGTTTCGGGGGCAATCGGGATGCCCGCGCGGCCCGGGATGTCGTAAAGCATCACGGGAGTGTCGGTGGCCTTGGCCACGGTGGAGAAGTGGGCGTACACGCCCGGCTGAGTCGGCTTGTTGTAGTAGGGGGTCACGACCAGCAGGCCGTCCACGCCGACCTTCTCTGCACGGTGGGCCAGCTCAATGGTGTGCGCGGTGTCGTTTGAACCCACGCCGGCAATGATCTTGGCGCGAGAGCCAACGGTGTCCTTCACAATTTGGAAGACGCGCTCGTTCTCGTCGTCGGTCATGGTCGAGTACTCGCCGGTGGTGCCGCAGACCACCAGGCCGTCGTGACCGTTATCGACCAGGTAGTTCGCCAGGTCTGCCACCTGCTTCTCGTCCACGGAGCCGTCCTGCGCGAAGGGGGTGACCATCGCGGTCAGCAGGCGGCCGAAGACGGGCTCAACAAAGGTACCGGGGTTAGATAGGTTCTCAGACATATTTCCAGGGTACCCCCGAAATGCAGGTTTTTACTACATAACGCATAAATTTTCATATAGTGTCGCGCGGCACCCCCCCCCGCACGCCGCGGCGGGTTCCCGAGGTGCCTCCCGCGGGCCCCGGCCCGATAGACCGCCCCGGCTCGCCGAACTAATACTCATACGGCAAAAGGGCCGCCCCGGGTACTCTCCCGGCGCGGCCCCTCAACCTTCGGGAGCGCAACCGCTCCTCCCGATGCTTCTAACGCATTTCCTTCGCGGCGCCACCCGAGCGCAACGACCACGCGTTACGCATCGCCGCGCGGGCGCGCTTGCGCTCGCCCACCGCATCGTACATGCAGGCCAGGTTGAACCAGGCCTTCCAGTTCTCGGGCTCCTGCTCAACCGCCGCCGCGAAGGACTCAAACTCCGCCGCGGCTGCCTCGCGGTCCACCTTACCGCTCGGGGTGCGCGGCAGGTTATCCTCCGCCAGGTCCCCCGAATCGGACAGCTGCTGAGCCATCATCTGAATACGCGTTCCAAAGAGAATCTCACGCACCAGGGCCCACGCGCCGAGCACGGGCAGCAGAATCATGCCGAGCCCCAGCACCATGCCGGCCACCGAACCCGAAAGGAGCAGGGACACGCCACGATCGGCCGTGTACACCAGGTACAGCACCAGCAGCGTGCAGGTCAGCGCGGCGAAGGTTTTGCCGAACCCACCGGCATCCACGGTCACGAAGACCGCGCTAAAAATCAGCACGCCCAGGATGAAGGCGCGCACCACGATGGGTAGCGGCAGGATGAGCACCGTCACCACCAGCAGAACGCACGCGCACGCCGTCCACAGGCGCAGCGAAGCCCACCAGGGGCCGCGGCTTCGCGCCTCGGCGGGAGCCGGCGAACCCTCGGAAGAAGTCTGTTCAGACATCGTGCCCTCCTAAGACAGGTCCATGTAGGCGTCCAGGCCCACGCTCAGGCCCGGATGCGCCGCCACCTCGCGCACACCCAGCAGCACGCCGGGCATGAATGAGGCGCGGTCGAAGGAATCGTGGCGAATCACCAGCTGCTGGCCGGGGTCGCCCAGCAGAATCTCCTGGTGAGCCACCATTCCGCGCAGACGTACCGCGTGCACGTGCACGCCGTCCACCACCGCGCCGCGCGAACCCAGCGGATCGGATGTCGTGGCGTCCGGGCTCGGACCCACGCCGGCCTCGGCACGGGCGGCCGCCACCTTGCGGGCCGTGTGAACCGCGGTGCCGGAGGGGGCATCCACCTTGTTCGGGTGGTGAATCTCAATGATTTCAACCGAATCGAAGTAGCGGGCGGCCTTGGCCGCAAACTCGGTGGCCAGAATCGAACCGATCGCGAAGTTCGGGGCAATCAGTACGCCCACGCCGGGGTGCTCGCCCAGCAGCTCGCGCAGGGAGTCCAGGCGTTCGGGGGTCCAGCCGGTCGTGCCGACCACCGCGTGCATGCCGTGCTCAACCGCGAAGCGAACGTTGGCCTCGCTCGAATCCGGAACGGTCAGGTCAATCACGATTTCGGCGCCGGAGTCGACCAGCTCCTGCAGGTCGTCACCGCGGCCCAGGGCCGCCACCAGGTCCATATCCTCGGCGGTGTTGACGGCGCGAACCGCCTCCGACCCCATGCGGCCCGCGGCCCCAAGAACCGCTACCTTCCAAATCTTCTCGCTCATGCGCTCTCCTCGCTTCTTCCTGGTGGCTTCTTCCGTGGCGGTAGGCCCGTTGTGGGGCGGCCCGTCACCATTTCTTCTCCTCCATTATCGCCGATGCGCTACCGCGCGACCCTCCGGGGCCTCTTCTCGTCTCTCGGCCGGCCTTCCCGGAGCGCCCGCTCGCGCCCCAATCCCGGCGCTGACGTGCTGGCTCTCGGCGCCATATAAGAATCCCACTACGTCATCTAATGGAATCAAACCTATAATAGGTTGGTATTTAATTTTCAATCCGTCCCTCGGAGTACACAGACCGTATGAAGTCCCTCTTTACCTCCTCTGTACGCCCATATGAAGCAAACCGGCGTTATATTCTGCCTGGTTTGGACGGTTTGCGCGCCATCGCAGTGCTCCTGGTGATCGTGTACCACTTCTGGCCCGCGGTCCTGCCCGGCGGCATGATTGGCGTGGATATCTTCTTCGTCATCTCGGGTTTTCTCATCACTTCGCTCCTGCTGCGCGAGGGTGCACTGAACGGCCGCATCGCGCTCGGTAGCTTCTGGATTCGCCGTGCCCGCCGTCTGCTACCGGCCATCGCCCTCATGATTCTCGTGCTGGGTCCCGTGAGCCTCATCGTTGGCGGCGATATCCAGGTCAACCTGGGCCGCCAGCTGCTGGGCGCGGCAACCTTCTCCTCCAACTGGATTTCCATCTTCGCCGGAAACGACTACTTCGCGCAGACCTCCCCGGAGCTCTTCACGAACTTCTGGTCCCTGGCCGTCGAGGAGCAGTTCTACGTGGTCTGGCCGCTGCTCATTGTTGGTTTTGGCTTGTTGTTGCGCCGTTCGTGGCGTCGTTTTAGCGTGGTTATAGTGTTGGGCATTATTGCGTCACTGAGCGTTGCTACCGCTCTTCTGATGTCCGGCGCACCCATTAGCCGCGTCTACTACGGCACCGACACCCACCTGTACGGTCTGCTGCTCGGCGCCCTGCTGGCGTTTGCGCGCCCCTGGTCGCTGTACCCGCCGTTGCAGCAGTCCGTGCTGTACCGCGTGGCTCAGCCCTTTGGCGTGGTTGCTTTCGCCCGCGTCATGATTAGCTGGCTGTCCCTGTTCGCGCTGATTCCCTACGCGGTTCTCGTGCCCGAATCGGCACCCGGTGCAATCCCCTGGGGTCTGTTCGGCGCTTCCCTGCTGGCTCTCGGCGTGATTCAGGGCATGCTGCCCGATATGCTTGCCGGTGCTTCCGAGGCCCTGCGCCGCCTGCTGAACTTTGCGCCCCTGCGCTGGGTGGGCGAACGCTCCTACGGCCTGTACCTGTGGCACTGGCCGCTGGCCGTGGTCATGCACTACCTGCTCGGCGCGGACCGCTCCCCGCTGGTGAACGTCGGCGTGCTGGTGGCGACTTTCGCCATCGCCGAGATGTCCTACCGCTGGGTTGAGACCCCGATTCGACGCCACGGCTTCCGCGGAAGCGCCAACCGCGTTATCGCCTCCTTCCAGAATGCCACCGTTAAGGCCCTGCCCATCGCCCTGACCCTGCTCGTGATTGCGGCCGCCGGCGCGACCGGCGTGGCCGTACGCACCGCGCCGGCCATGACCACCGCCCAGCAGTCCGTTGAGGACGGCAAGCGCGCCGCGGCCGAACGTCTGAAGGCCCGACAGGAGGCGCGCGCCAGCGCCTCCGCGAGCGCTTCGGCCAACCCCACGGCCAAGGACGGAAAGGATGCGAAGGCCACCGCCTCAGCAAGCGCCTCGGCCTCCCAGGAGGCCACCGGCCCCATCGACTCCTCACAGGTGACCGTCGTGGGTGACTCCATCGTGGTGGCGACCTCCCCCGATCTCTACGACAAGATGCCCGAGGCCCAGATTGATGCGGCTGAGGGACGCACCATCGCTAACGCGCTGCCCATTATTAAGTCCATGGGCGCCAACGGTCAGATTCGAAAGACCCTGGTGCTGTCGGTGACTGCAAACTCGACCATTCTGGACGGTCAGCTCGATCAGGTGCTGGCGGCCATGCCCGCCGATTCGAAGCTGGTGCTCGTGACCGGTTACGGCCCGCGCAACCTGAGCTGGATCGAGTACTCGAATACGAAGATTCGAGAGTTTGCTTCCCAACATTCCGACCGCGTGATTATCGCGGATTGGAACTCGGCGATTCGCCAGGCCCTGCAGACCCAGAGCGGTCTGCTCGCTTCCGACGGCGTGCACCCCGAGGCGGCCGGCCAGGAGCTCTACGCCCGGGTCGTGGAGCAGGCCATCGCCAAGGCACAGAAGAAGTAGCGGCGTCGCAGCCACAAAGCGCAAGTACTCGCGTCGAACCGGCTGGCCCGGTGACGCTAACCCGGTGACGGTTCTGACGCGCTGAAAGGCCCGTTGGTCACTCTCATGAGAGTGACCAACGGGCCTTTCGATTTCCCGTAGCTCTATTTCAAACGGCAAGGGGCCAATGCCCCGCACGAGCTACCGCACGATGGTCGTAATCATCTGCTGCTCACCCAGGAAGGCGGCGAGATCGCGTACCTCGTCGAGGGAGACCGCGCGAATCTTCTCCAGCAGCTCGTCGGTGCTCGTGAACTGGCCAGAATCCATCTCCGCGCGGCCCAGGCGGGACATGCGCGAGCCGGAGTCCTCGCTGCCGAGCACGGTGGAGCCGGCCAGCTGACCGCGCACCTTCAGCAGCTCCTCCTCGGTGATGCCGGCGGCCGCGAGCTTATCGAACTCGTGGCCCATGACCTCGCGCACCTGCTCGGTCTTGGCGGGCAAGCAGCCGGCGTACATGCCGAAGTAGCCGGCGTCCGAGTAGGCACCGGAGAACGCGAAGGTGCTGTACGCCAGGCCGCGCTTCTCGCGGATCTCCTGGAACAGGCGCGAGGACATGCCCGCACCAAACGCGCTGGTCAGCACGCTCAACGCGTAGCGGCGGTCGTCGCCCGCGATGATGCTCGGGCAGCCCATCACGATGTTGGTCTGCTCAAAGCCCTTCTGCACCTCGCGCAGCTCGCTCAGCGGTACGATGCCGCTGTCGGTACGCACACGGCGCGGCGCGGGGGCCACGCCCTCCCGCAGGTCCCAGCCGTAGCGGGTGAGCGACTCCAGCACGAGGCGAACCATGGTGCTGTGCTCCAGGGAACCGGCGGCGGAAATCACCAGGCGATCCGGGGTGTAGTAGCGCTTGTAGTGCTCCCACACGGCGTCACGCGGGACCGCCTGAATCTCCTCGGGGGTGCCGCCGATGGGGCGTCCGAGGGGGTTGGCGCCCATGAGCTGCTCCACGAAGTTCTCGAAGGCGACGTCGGTCGGGTCGTCCTGATCCATCGCGATTTCTTCGAGAATCACCCCGCGTTCCTGCTCCAGGTGGGCGGGATCAAGCAGGGCGTTGGTCACCATATCGGTGATGACGTCCACGGCCATGGGCGCGTCGTCGTCGAGCACACGCGCGTAGTAGCAGGTGTGTTCTTTGGCGGTCAGCGCATTGGATTCTCCGCCCACCGCGTCGAAGGAGGACGCAATGTCGAGCGCCGTGCGGGTACCGGTGCCTTTGAACAGCAGGTGCTCCAGAAAGTGCGTGGAGCCGAGCATGCCGGGAGCCTCGTCACGCGAGCCCACCCCCACCCAGAAGCCGATGGACACGCCGCGCGTGCCGGGCATCTTCTCGGTGATGACGCGCACGCCACCGGGCAGGATGGAGCGGCGCACCTCGTTGCCGCCCGCGCCCTCGTAGATGAGGCGGCCACGCTCGTAGTCGAGCTCCTCGGCAATGGCGTCAAGCTCGACGGGCAGGGAAATAGACATTCAGTGTCCTTCGATGTGAGTTCGGTTAGCTAATCTTTTGTTCGATGGGACGCGGCAGGGTAAAGAGCGGAATCCGGAGCTTTCGTGCGCAGTACCCCAGCAGCAGCGAGGCGAGGATCGCAAAGATCGTACCGCCCACCAGGAACAGAGGTACCGAGAAAAGACCAGACTTCGTCAGTACGAAACGGAAGGCGGCACCGCACACGATGTGCGCGATAAAGATTTCCAGGGAGTGGCGTCCCAGGTAGGCGAGCCAGCCGCTCCACGGAACCCGAGCCAGCAGGTAGGAGAGCGAGAGCACCGTCAGCGAGGATATCACCGTCGCAAGAATACCCATAGCTACCGCACCAACATCATTCGTGAAGTAAGGAATGACGGTAGGCGGAGTAGCCTGAATGTTCATCAGAAGGTAGATGTAGTCGAACAGGCCAACAGCAACGATACCCGCGTGAGCTGCCAAGGGAATGGAGCTCATAATGCGTTGGAATCGTTCATGGCCAAGCGCCACACCAACGAGGAAGAAGAAGAGTAGCGAAAGGCCCTGAGTACCGACATACTCGCCGATGTACCCCCACGAGGCAAGCGCAAGAATCGCTGAGCCAGCAATCGTTAGGGCAGCGATAGCGTTCTTCTGCCATACTCGCGTCACCACAGCAATAATGGTGACAATCATGAGCCAGGGGAAGAACCAAAGCTGACCTTCGGGCTTCCACAGCTCCAGCAGGCTCATAACAGTCGTCTTATCGGAAGAATTAGACGGAAGTACAAGCTTCATACCCACCTGTAGAACCTGCCAAATGACGTACAGGTATCCGAAGAGAACCAGACGTTTCGTCAGGTACGAGGAGGGGGTAGTCTTCAACGCTCCTCGCGACACGAACAGGCCGCTCAGGAAGGCAAAAACTACCAGGTGCCAAAAATAGACACCGTAGTCAAGAACATATTTATAGGGGCGGAAGGCTTCCGTCCCCAGTCCAGATGCCCACATCCCTCGATGAATGTGCCCAAACACAATTGCAATGATTGCGATGCCTTTAGCAATATCAATTGTGCTGTCACGTCGTGTCAACATTCGCTCACTTTCCTTCCAGTGCAAGAGAAATATATTAATCTTATCCCTCTTACTCGCGACAAGGGGCGCCCGGTGCATCCGGCGGGGAGTGAACCGCACCGGGTGCGCCGAACGCCCCTCATCACTTAGCGGGGGTTACGACTACTCGTCGTCGCCGCCCTCAACGACCGGTGCGAGCGAGAGCTTGCCGCGGTCATCAATCTTGGTGATCTCCACCTGAACCTTCTGGCCCACGGAGACAACGTCCTCGGCGTCAACCACGCGCTTGCCACCGTTGAGCTTACGCATCTCAGAGATGTGCAGCAGACCGTCCTTACCGGGGGTCAGCGAGATGAAGGCACCGAAGTCGGTCACCTTCACCACGGTGCCCAGGTAACGCTCGCCGACCTCGGGAACCTGCGGGTTCGCGATGGCGTTCACGGCGGCGCGGGCAGACTCGGCGGAGGGGCCGTCGGCTGCGCCGATGTACACGGTACCGTCGTCCTCGATGGAGATGTCGGCGCCGGTGTCCTCCTGAATCTGGTTGATCATCTTACCCTTGGGGCCGATGACCTCACCAATCTTGGCGACCGGAATCTTCACGGAGATAATGCGCGGTGCGTACTCGCTCATCTCGTCGGGTGCGTCGATGGCGCTGGTCAGCACATCCAGGATGTGCAGGCGAGCCTCGCGGGCCTGGGTCAGCGCACCGGCCAGCACGGAGGCGGGGATGCCGTCGAGCTTGGTGTCCAGCTGAATAGCGGTCACGAACTCGGAGGTACCCGCCACCTTGAAGTCCATGTCGCCCAGTGCGTCCTCGGCACCCAGGATGTCGGTCAGGGCAGCGTAACGGGTCTCGCCGTTCACTTCGTCGGACACCAGACCCATTGCGATACCCGCAACGGGTGCGCGCAGCGGCACGCCGGCGTTCAGCAGGGACAGGGTCGAGGCGCAGACCGAACCCATGGAGGTCGAGCCGTTGGAGCCCAGAGCCTCAGAAACCTGGCGGATAGCGTAGGGGAATTCTTCGCGCGAGGGCAGCACCGGGGTGATTGCACGCTCGGCCAGGGCGCCGTGACCGATTTCGCGGCGCTTGGGCGAACCCACACGGCCGGTCTCACCGGTGGAGTACGGCGGGAAGTTGTAGTGGTGGATGTAGCGCTTGGACTTGAGCGGGTGCAGGGAGTCCAGCTGCTGCTCCATCTTGAGCATGTTCAGGGTGGTGATACCCATAATCTGGGTCTCGCCACGCTCGAAGAGGGAGGAGCCGTGCACGCGGGGCAGGACCTCAACCTCGGCGGTGAGCTGACGGATATCGGTCAGGCCGCGGCCATCGATGCGCACCTGATCGGTGAGGATGCGCTGGCGCACGATGTGCTTGGTCAGGGCGGCGAATGCCACGTCAACCTCGTCTGCACGCTCTTCGAATTCCTTGCCCTCGCCGGTCAGAGCTTCCTTGAGGTCTTCTTTCAGCTCGGCTGCGGCGGCTTCGCGCTCCTGCTTGCCGGCGATGGAGTACACCTCGACCAGGCGGTCTGCGGCGAATTCCTTCACGGCTGCGTCCACGTCCTCGCCGTGGCCGCCGAAGAAGGGCAGCTCGAGGGCGGGCTTGCCGGCGCGGGCTGCCAGGTCGGACTGGGCCTTGCACAGGGCAGCGATGAAGGGCTTAGCGGCCTCCAGACCCTGAGCGACGACCTCTTCGGTGGGGGCGGTCTGGCCGTCCTCCTTGATGAGCTTCCAGGAGTTGTCGGTGGCCTCAGCCTCGACCATCATGATGGCCACGTCTTCGGTACCGTCGGCCTTGGTGACGATGCGACCGGCCACGGCCATATCGAACACGGCGTTCTCGAGCTGGGAGTACTTGGGGAAGCAGACCCACTGGCCGTCAATCAGGGCCACGCGCACGCCACCGATGGGGCCGCTGAAGGGCGCACCGGAGAGCGTGGTCGATGCCGAAGCCGCGTTAATCGCGAAGGTGTTGTAGATTTCGTCCGGGTTGTAGGTCAGGACGGTCACGACGACCTGCACCTCGTTGCGGATGCCCTTGGTGAAGGCGGGGCGCAGCGGGCGGTCAATCAGGCGGGCTGCCAGAATGGCCTCGGTGCTGGGGCGGCCTTCGCGGCGGAAGTAGGATGCCGGGATCTTGCCGGCTGCGTACATGCGCTCTTCCACGTCCACGGTCAGCGGGAAGAAGTCGAAGCCCTCGCGGGGAGACTTGCCGACCACGGTTGCGGAGAGCAGGGTGGTCTCGTCATCGATGGTGACGAGCACCGAGCCGTTAGCCTGCTTGGCGAGACGGCCGGTTTCAAAGCGCACGTGGCGCTTACCGTAAATGCCGTTGTCGATTTCGACTTCGGCAAACTGGATTTCGGGACCTTCCACGGTTCCTTCTTTCTCTTGGTCAGCCGGTGCGTAGCGCACGAGTCGGCCTTCGATAGGAAACCACGGCACCGCTCCCCCGCCGTCATCGCGCCGGTTGGATCCGGCGGTTCCGGGCAGAGTCCCGCACCGTTCGTATGTGCTGAGGGGTGTTATTCCGTAATTCGCTACCGAGGACCGCGGCGTGTGCGCTCGCGGCTGGTTTTCTGTCATGGTTGGTGGGGCGTGCCCACCGGACGGTCCGGGCCGTCCGACCCGCGACCGGTTGAGGTGAGCGCCCCCGAACGCGGCAGTACGGACGTGCCGACGCCCGCGCCTTACGAAGAAGGCGAGGAACAGCTACAGCACGTCCGCACGAACCGCCGCGGGGCGGTTAATCACCGCGTGAAGCGTCAAACGCTCCCGTTTTATCGGCGCAGGCCCAGGCGCTCGATCAGCGAACGGTAACGCTCGATGTCGACGCTCTTGAGGTAGCCGAGCATGTTGCGGCGACGACCAACGAGGATCATCAGGCCGCGACGGGAGTGGTGATCGTGCTTGTGGAACTTCAGGTGCTCGGTCAGGTCGGAGATACGACGAGACAGAACTGCAATCTGAACCTCGGGCGAACCGGTGTCGCCCTCGTGGGTTGCGTATTCCTTGATGATTTCCTGCTTGATAGCGGGATCCAGTGCCACTTTTAACTCCTAGAGTTAGTACCGCATACGTCCCGTACGGACGGTTGCCGCCGGGTGGTGGGCTTGCGCCCTCAATACACGACGTCTGCTGCGGACTGCAGACGCGTTCTTCCCATTCTACGCTACCGGGACGCGTTCGCGGAAGAGCGCACAAAAGCCCGGCGGCAGGTAGCTCATCACACTACCGGCCGCTGGGCTTTCGAGGCGAACGTTCACACGGGCGCTACCCGGCAGCCGCTACCGCCGGGTGCCCGATGGCTTGAGTGCCTACGCCGCGGCGCGAGCGCGCACCACCACGAGGCGGTAGTAGCCCAGCAGGAACAGGCACCAGAGTGCACCCATCACCAGCGCCAGCTGGGTGTCGGCGAAGAAGCCGAAGAGCACCACGATAAAGATCATGAACGCCAACGCCAGGTAGCTCAGCCACAGGGGCTGGCGTACCGGCTGCGCCTCGGTATCGGCGCCGCTGCGCTTGAAGGCAATGTGCGCCAGCAGAATCATGACCCACACGAATACGGTCGCGAAGGTTGCCAGGGAGGCGACCACCTCAAAGGCGTTCTCGAAGAGCACGTTCACAATCACACCGACCGCCATGACCAGTACCATGAGCAGGGTGGTCATCCAGGGAGCGCCGTTCTTGGTGACCTTCGCGAAGGATGCGGGGGCCAGCTTCTGCTTGGCCAGGCCGTACATCATGCGGCCGGCACCGTACACATCGGCGTTCAGGGCCGAGATGGCGGCGGTAATGATGACCACGTTCAGAATCGAAGCGGCCGCGGGGATGCCCAGGCCCTCAAAGATCTGCACGAACGGCGAGTTCTCCTTCGAGACCGAGTACCAGGGGTACAGGGACATGATGACTGAGAGAGTCAGCACGTAGAAGATGAGGATGCGGAACGGCACCGTGCGAATCGCCTTGGGAATCGAGGTGCGCGGATCCTTCGCCTCACCCGCGGCGATGCCGATGTTCTCGATACCGCCGAAGGCAAACATCACCACGGTGAAGCAGGCGAGGAAGCCGGTAAAGCCGTTCGCGAAGAAGCCGCCGTCCAGTGCCCAGAGGTTCGTGACCGAGGGGCCGACTTCCTCGTGCGCCTGCACGCCCACGAAGAGCAGGGCGATGCCGCCGACGATCATGGCGATAATGGCGCTGACCTTCACGAGCGTAAACCAGAATTCTGCCTCGCCGAAGGCCTTGACCTTCGCCAGGTTAATGGCGAGCAGAATCAGCAACACCGAGACAATCCAAATCCACGAGGGACTATCCGGGAACCAGAACTTCATATACACGGCGAAAGCGGTCACGTCCGCGACAGCCACCAGCGCCATTTCTAGGGCGTAGGTCCAGCCGGTCACGAAACCGGCCCAACGGCCCAGGTAGAGGGTCGCGTACTCGGAGAACGCGCCGGCGACCGGGTGCGCCAGGGCGAGCTCACCCATCGCACGCATCACCATGAACACCGCCGCGCCGCCGATGACGTAGGCCAGCAGTACGGAGGGGCCGGCCAGCTGAATCGCGGAAGCGGAGCCGTAGAACAGACCCGTGCCGATGGCCGAGCCAAGGGCGATGAACATAATGTGGCGCAGGGAGAGGCCGCGCGAGAGCTGTCCACTCTCGGGGCTGCTCAGCGTTACCGATGCGTCCGGGGTCGGGTTGGTTTGTGCCATTTTCCTTTACCTCGTGGGGGTTGCCCGCTTGTGGCGGGTATGTCTTGCACATTACGTGCGGCGCCGGTCGACGTCGCCGTATTCACTCCCCATCGAGCGATGGGGCGTTGCGCAGAAGGTGTTGCCTTCACGCCTCGCCCCGTGCGTCACCGCCGCGGCCAAGAAGCCGGGCGGAACGCAAAAGACGGCGGGAAGGCAACGTTGCCTTTCCGCCGTCTTTTATTCAAAGACTACTTCTGTCGCTTACGTCCAATGATGATGGAGGACAGAGCGGTTACAGCAGTCACGGTGTAGACTGCAGGCCACGCGCCAATCTTCTTGGCGAGCGGATGAGCGGCGCCGAACGCGCCGAGGTAGAGAGCGGTGAGGAAGGTGGCACGGCCTGCGCCAGCCTTACGCTTCCAATTCTTGTAAGCCACGGCACCGCACAGTGCCAGGACAGCGCCACCGAGCGGGCGGATGCCGGTGCTCGATGCAACCTTGTAGCCACCGAGCAGACCGGTGACGGAGGCGAGAGTCGGGCAGAACTTCACGACGTACTCCTCTGTGAGATCGGATAGTTTCCTCATTTATAGTACTCCACGACACACAGAATGTATATTCACCGCGGTTAATATTTCTGCATTTCTTACGGACCGGATACGTCAAAGTGCCTGATCGCAAAAAGACTGGGGCACAAAAAGACTGGGACGCAAAAGGACCAGCACAAAAGGACCGGTACAAAAAATACCGGCACAAAAGAACCGGGGCGCAAACCCGTCAGGTTCACGCCCCGGCACTTGCCGCATGCGAGCTCACTTTGTGCCGCATGCTCTAGAGCTTTAGAGAGCCAGCTCCAGGTCCTCCAGCTCGGCCTCGGTCCACAGCTCTGCGGCCAGCTGCAGGGCGTAACGCGCCGAGCGGGGGGCCACAACATCCACGGAGAGGTGGAAGTCCTGATCGGCCTCCGGGCCGCACAGATCAGACACGCAACGCACCCCGATAAACGGAATCTCGTAGTTGTGGCAGACCTGCGCAATGGCGGTGGTCTCCATGTCGGTGCTGATGGCGCCCTCGAAGGCCTCACGGGTGTCCTTCACGTTGTGGGCGGTCACGAAGGAGTTGCCCGCAAGCATCTGGCCGCGGCGCACCTGCCACGAGCCCTCGGCCTTCTCTGCAGTGCGCGCAGGCTCCAGGGCGGCCAGGGCGTGCGCCAGGGCGTCCTGCCACTCGTCCGCCTGGCCGTCGTAGCTTTCGGGCATGCCCGGAACCTGGCCGCGCGCGTAACCGAACGCGGTCGCGTCGGCGTCAGTGTAGGTGTAGTTCTCGCCAATCAGCACGTCGCCCACGTTAATGCCGCGCGCCAAACCGCCGGCGGTACCTGCGCTAATGACGCCCAGGCAGTTTGAGGCGTAGCTAATCGCCTCTGTCACGGCGCTCGCCGCATTCACCAGACCAATCTTGGAGCGAACCAGCAGCAGGGGCACCTGGTCCTCGCCCACCTGCAGGTAGCGCGGGTGGAACTGGGCGGCGCCCTCGGTGAAGGAGGGCTGCAGCTCCTCGGTCACCTTCAGGAATGGTGCGAGCTCCTCGTCCATGGCAACCTGAATGATGATGGCGTTGGACATGCCGTCCATCAGCTCAAACATGCTGTTGAACGCCTCAGCCGGGTCAAAAGCGTTCGGGTCAAAGTCCACCGGGTTGAAGGCGGCGGTGAAGGCCTCGGGAATCTGCTCGCTCACTACGCCATCACCTGCGCCCACTCATCGCGTGCCGCGAGGAACTCGCGGGCCGCAACCTGCGCACCCTCGAGGGTGTGGTTGGCGCCCCAACCGCACTGCACCTCGTTCGCCGCCGGAACCTCGGTCGCGTTGAGGATGTCGTTGAGGGTTGCCTCCAGAATCGGGAAGAACTCCTCGGGCTCCAGGCCCAGGGTCAGCGCGTAGAAGCCGGTCTGGCAACCCATCGGGGAGAAATCAATCAGGCGGTCGGTGTGGTTGCGCATGTGCTCGGCGCTCAGATGCTCGATGGAGTGCACGGTCGGCATCTCCAGGTGCGCGGTGTTCGGCTGGGTGAAGCGGATATCGTACTTGATGAGGGTGTCGCCACCGGGCAGCACCTTACGGTCGGCGATGCGCACGTAGGGGGCCTTAACGGCACGGTGGTCAAGGTTGAAGGATTCGACGTTCATTTTTTCCATGACTCTATCTTCTCTTAACTTTGCCGTTTCGCGTCCCCGGTCTCACGAAGGGCTGAGAACGCTTGAGCACCGGGGCCATGCGGGTACGACAAACCCCGGCGGCAGGTACGAAACCTGCCGCCGGGGTTCAAGCGTTCTACGCGTGAGGTGCCGGATGCGACGCGCGGGTCAGCGCCGGGATGTTGACCGCGGCTTTCGTCCGCGACCTACGCCTCGAGACTCTCCGCCTCGGACTTCTTCTCGGAATCCTTTTCGCCCCGCACGGAACGCTCCGGCGGGCAGTAGGTCTTCGCATCCTCGGCCAGCACCTCGCGGGTCTTGGCCACGTCATCGTTAATCTGCTCGATCAGCGCCTCCACACCGGTGTAGGCCACCATGGGGCGAAGTCGCTTCACGAACTCGATGAGCACGTGCTGACCGTACAGGTTGAAGTCTTCCACGCGTTCCTCGGGGCGGTCAATCACGTGCGCCTCCACCTGGCGGTGCTCGATGCCGTCAAAGGTCGGGTTCGTACCCACCGAAATGGCGGAGGGGTGGCGGGTACCCGCCTCATCCACGAGCCAGCCGGCGTACACGCCGTCCGCGGGCAGCAAGCCTCGCGCCTCAAAGTCCAGGTTCGCGGTCGGGAAGCCCAGCTCGCGGCCACGCGCCAGACCGTGCACGACCTCGCCGGCCATCATGTGGTGGCGGCCCAGCAGCTCGGTCGCGGCCGGCATGTCGCCCTCCAGCAGCAGCTGGCGGATGCGTGTCGAGGAGCAGCGGGTGTTCTCATCCACCATGAGGTCCTCCACGACCACGACTTCGAAGCCGTACTTCTCCCCCAGCTCACGCATCGTGTTCAGGTCGCCCGAGTTGTTACGGCCAAAGCGCACGTCGTCACCAATCACCACGTAGCGGGCATTGAGGCCGTCCACGAAGGTGGTCTTCACGAACTCCTCGGGGGTCTGCTGCGCAAACTCCAGGCTGTAGTGCAGCAGCAGGTAGTCCTCCAGGCCCAGCAGGCACATGTAGTGGCGGCGAGCGCCCTGGCTCATGATATCGTGGTGGGCCACCTCGGGGCGGTGCACCTGAATGGGATGCGGGTCGAACGAGACCGCGATGGAGCGCAGACCGTGCTCCTCAGCGAGGGACACCACGCGTGAAATCACGCGGGCGTGCCCACGGTGCACGCCGTCAAAGTTGCCGATGGTCACGACCGAGGGGCCATAGCCGGCGGGGACGTCGCTCAAAGCGGTGTAGAGGGTCACGGGCTCTCCTGAAAAGTTAAATGTACCTCTCCATCCTAGACCACGGGCGGCAGGATAAAGAATTAGCGGGCACTCATCGCTAGAGAATGGAACGGGGGCTCGGCAAGCGCCCCGAAAAAGCCCGGGACGAGCCCCTCTCGGGGCCCTCCCGGGCGCATACGAGCCTACTTGCGGCCCTTGGCAGCCGCGGCGGGCTGGGTTCGGGATGCGTTAAGCATCTCCTGGCGGATTGCGTTGGACTTGTTGATCCAGCCGTACCACACCAGCAGGCAGGGCGGGATGACCAGCTCGGTCACCATCAGCACGATAAGAATCCAGTTCGGGGTGCCGAAGTTCACCCAGGACAGGATGCGGCCCACACCGCCCAGGAACACCACCAGGCACGAGAAGGCCAGCATGTTCACCCACTTGAACTTCAGGGCGATGAACACGAAGGAGAGGCCCACGCCCACGTAGGTCGAGGCGAAGAAGACGTAGTTCGACTGCACCGAGGAGTTAGCGAAATCGGTCGGGGCGTCGGGCACGGCCGACACACCGCCGAAGACCTGCCACAGGCCGTAGGCAATCATGAACAGGCCGTACAGGGCCACGGCCGCGCGGAAGGCCGCACGGTTCTGAGGCTTAGCCGCCTCCTCAATACTCTTGGGACGGGCGAAAGCCTCGCGGGTCGCCTTCTTCTCGGCCTTCTTGTCTGCCTTCTTCTCGGCCTTGGAGGCGGTGGGCTTCGCGGAGGCCGAAGGGCTCACGCGCACGCCCTCGGGATCCTTCGCCGCCGAAATATTGGTCTCCTGCTCGGCGGCACCGGCGGTGCCCTTCACCCGGGGAACCGGGGCGGTGTGCGGTTCGGCCTGCGAGGTCTTCTGCGCGGCCTCGCGCTCTGCGGCCTTTTCTGCGGCGGCCTTCGAGACGTTACGCTCGGAGGGCGTCAGGTTCTCGCTCATGTTCTCTCCTTGAGTTGGGTGCCCCACGTGGGGCGTCTGCGAGTGTTTGGCTGTGTGTAGGGGCCGGGCCCCGAGTGTGAGGGGTTCCCCGAGTGAGCGGGGAGGCGTCGAAAGGCGAGCTATCCGAGAGGCGCTCTAGGATAAGCGCCCTAGGATAAGTTTCCTAGTCGAAGGAGCGGTTCGCCTCAAAAACCAGCACCGGGGCGGCCTGCACCTTCCCGCGCTGCTTCTTGTTCTCCAGCAGGGCCACCAGGGTGCCGTCAGGGGCAAAGCCCGCCACGATACCCTCGACGCTGGCGTGCTGAATCGCGCCCTGCTCGTCGGGGCTCGCGTGGGCGGAGCGCTTGACCACGGTGCCATCGCCGCTGGAGGCGATGCGCCGCCCGTAGGAGATATCGCTCGCCTCGGCTGTACTAAGCTCGCGGGCCCCGAAAATACGGCGGGCGGCCTCTTCCAGGGGTAGCAGGGGCAGGTCCTCGAGGGGCCCCTCGGAGGCCTCGCGGCGCGCCGTCAGCTCGGCCAGGTCGGCCGCATCCTGCAGGTGCACCGCGCCCACGCGGGTTCGGCGCAGCGCCGTCAGGTGACCGCCAGTGCCCAGGGCCTTACCCAAATCACGGGCCAGGGCACGAATATAGGTGCCAGAGGAGCACGAAACCGTGACCTCGCAGTCCACGACGGGAACCGAGGTCGCCATGTGCTCTCCCTCGAGGTCCTCGACGACGTACTCGGCGAAACCGGCAGTTACGGAATGTACCGTGAACTCGCTGATGGTCACCGGGCGGGCGGGAAGCTCAACCTCCTCGCCGCCGCGCACACGCGCGTAGGAACGCACCCCGTTGATCTTGATAGCGGACACCGCGGAGGGAACCTGCATGATGTCACCGCGCAGGCCGGCCACCGCCTCCAGGATGCGCGCACGCATCTGCTCGGGGCCCATGGCGGTCAGGGCCTCCACGGCCTCGGGGTGGGCGGCGGTGTGCTCGCCCTCGGCGTCCTCGGTCAGCGTCTCGATGCCCAGGCGAATCGTGGCGTCGTAGGTCTTGTCCTGGCCCACCAGGTAGGTCAGCAGCTTCGTCGCCTTATTCACGCCCAGAATCAGCACACCGGTCGCGGCCGGATCCAGGGTACCGGCGTGGCCGACCCGTCGGGTTCCGGCGATGCGGCGCATCCGCGAAACCACGTCGTGGCTGCTCATCCCGGCGGGCTTATCGATAACCATCAGGCCCGAGGGGCCCTGGGGCTGCTTCTTGGCCACTTAGGCGTCCTCGTCCGCTTCGTCCTCGTCCTTCTTGTAGGGGTCGGCGTCGCCGGCGTACTGCGCGCCCTCGGCGGCGGCGGCCAGCTTGGCGTCGCGCTCGCGGGTCTCGCGCAGCAGGGACTCAATGTGGAAGGCGTTCTCGGGCACCTCGTCGGCCACGAAGGTCAGGGTCGGGGTCAGGCGCGCGGTGATGTTCTTACCCACCTCCGAACGCAGAATACCCTTAGCCGATTCGAGGGCCTTCTTGGTGTTGGCGGCGTCCTCTTCGGAGCCGAGCACCGTGTAGTAAATGGTTGCGTGCTGCAGGTCGTTGGTCACGCGGGCATCGGTGACGGTCACGAAACCGAGGCGGGGGTCCTTCACTCGGCGCTCGAGGGCCTTCGCCACGATGACCTTGATGCGGTCTGCAAGTCGTGCCGCGCGGGCTGCGTCAGCCATGTGTTTCTCCTTGTCTGCGGTTGATGGGGCCGCCCGGGCCCCGGTTGGTTCCGGTTGGTTCCGGTGGATTTCGAAGCGGGGTGGGCGGTCGCCTCGAGATGTCGGTATCTCGAGGAGGGAATTCTAGATACAAAAATTCTATGGGTTGGGGGCAGGATGCGGAAAGCGCCCGCCCCCGCTCCCCCGCTCGCTGGCCTCCGGTCACGGAACCGGGTACCTGCGGGCGGGGTGCGGGTCACGGGCGCATCAGCATGGGAGCCTTAGACGCGCGGCTTCTCGCGCATCTCCCAGGTCTCGATAATGTCGCCTTCCTTGATGTCGTTGAAGGAGCCGAGGCCAATACCGCACTCGAAGCCTTCGCGTACCTCGGTAGCGTCGTCCTTGAAGCGACGCAGCGACTCGATGGTGAGGTTGTCTGCCACCACGGAGCCGTCGCGCACCAGGCGTGCCTTGGCGTTGCGCTTGATGATGCCGTTCTTGACGATCGAACCTGCGATGTTGCCCCACTTGGAGGAGCGGAAGACCTCGCGGATCTCTGCCGAGCCGAGCTCGACCTCCTCGTATTCGGGCTTGAGCATGCCCTTGACGGCCTGCTCGATGTCTTCGATCGCACGGTAGATGACCGAGTAGAACTTCATCTCGACACCCTCGCGGTCGGCCAGCTCGGCCACGCGCTCTGCCGGGCGGACGTTGAAGCCGATGATGACCGCGTTGTCCACGGTTGCCAGGTTCACGTCGTTCTGGGTAATAGCACCCACACCGCGGTGGATGACGCGCAGCTGAACCTCGTCGCCACCGGCGTCGATCTTCATCAGGGACTCTTCCAGTGCTTCCACGGCACCGGAGACGTCACCCTTGATGATCAGGTTCAGGGTATCCATCTTGCCCTCGGCCACGGCGGCGTCGAAGGACTCCAGGGTGACGCGCTTGCGACGCTTAGCCAGCTGGGCGTTACGGTCGGCTGCCTCACGCTTCTCAGCGATCTGGCGGGCGGTGCGCTCTTCCTCGGTGGAGAGGAAGGTGTCACCTGCGCGCGGCACGGTGGACAGACCCAGCACCTGCACGGGGCGGGAGGGGCCGGCTTCCTTCACAGCCTGGCCGTTCTCGTCGAACATTGCACGGACGCGGCCGTGTGCCACACCGGCAACAATGGCGTCGCCAACGCGCAGGGTACCGGACTGAACCAGGACGGTGGAAACCGCACCGCGGCCCTTGTCCAGGTTGGCCTCGATGGCCACGCCGCGGGCTTCCTTGTTCGGGTTAGCGGTCAGCTCGAGCACGTCGGCGGTCAGGGTGACCGCCTCCAGCAGCTCGTCGATGTTGGTGCCGTTACGTGCGGAGACGTCCACGAACATGGTGTCGCCACCGTACTCTTCGGGGATCAGACCGTACTCGGTCAGCTGGCCGCGGATCTTCTCCGGGGACGCGCCTTCCTTATCGATCTTGTTCACGGCAACCACGATCGGCACGTTAGCTGCCTGGGCGTGGTTCAGAGCCTCAACGGTCTGGGGCATCACGCCGTCATCCGCTGCGACCACGAGGATGGCCACGTCGGTGACCTTCGCACCGCGGGCACGCATAGCGGTGAACGCCTCGTGACCGGGGGTATCGATGAAGGTAATCGCGCGGTCTTCGCCCTCAACGGTGGTGTGGACCTGGTACGCACCGATGTGCTGGGTAATGCCGCCGGCCTCACCCTCGATAACGTTGGTGTGGCGGATGGCGTCCAGCAGGCGGGTCTTACCGTGGTCGACGTGGCCCATGACGGTCACGACCGGGGGACGAACCTCGAGAACGTCCTCGCCCTCAGCCTCAAGCTCTGCCTCGAGGTTGATGTCGAAGGACTCGAGCAGCTCGCGCTCCTCGTCCTCGGGGGACACAATCTTGATGACGTAGCCCAGCTCGGCACCCAGCAGCTCGAAGGTGTCCTCGTCGAGGGACTGAGTCTGGGTAGCCATCTCGCCCAGGTGGAAGAGCACCGTAATCAGCGAGGCCGGGTTTGCGCCAATCTTCTCGGCGAAGTCCATGATGGAGGCGCCGCGACGCAGACGAATCTCGGTCGAGCCGTCGCCGCGAGGAACAACCACGCCACCGGGTGCCGGTGCGTTCAGCTGTTCCTGCTCGTGGCGGCGAGCTGCCTTCGATTTGCGGCCCTTACGCTTGGAGCCACCGCGACCGAATGCGCCCTGGGCGTTGCCGCGGCCGCCGGGGCCGGGACGACCCGGACCGCGGTTGAAGCCGCCGTTACCGCGACGTGCGCCGCCGCCGTTACCGCCACCGTTGTTAGAGCCGGATGCGCCGCCACCAACGTTGGATACCTTCGGCATCATCGAGGGGTTCGGGCGTGCACCACCGGAGGAACGCTGTGCACCGGGACGTGCGCCACCGGCGGGACGGGGACCGCCGTTACCACCGGGACGTGCGCCGCCCGCGGGACGGGGGCCACCGTTACCACCGGGACGACCGTTACGTGCCGGACGGGGACCGCCTGAACGCTGCGAGTCGCCACCATTGCGCTTCATGCCCTGCTGGGGTGCGAAGGGGTTGTTACCGGGGCGCGGGCCGGGCTTGGGGCCGGGCTTCGGAGCGGCAGGCTTGGGTGCTGCCGGCTTCGGAGCGGCCTCGGGGCGGGCCATACCCTGCTGCGGGGCAAAGGGGTTGTTGCCGGGGCGGGGGCCACCGGGCTTGGGTGCTGCAGACTTTGCGGCCGGCTTCGGAGCGGCCGGCTTGGCGCCGGGCTTCGCTGCGGGCTTGGGGGCCGACTGTGCGGCTGCAGGCTTGGGTGCTGCCGGCTTTGCGGCGGCGGGCTTCGCGGCCGGCTTGGGAGCCGGCTTCGCTGCCTTGGCCTCTGCCGCGGGAGCAGACTGCTTGGCGGGGTACGCCGCGCGCAGCTTCTTCAGCACCATGGGGTTCAGGGTGGAGGAGGAGCTCTTAACGAACTCGCCCATCTCCTTGAGCTTGGCGATAACTTCCTTGGAAGGTACGCCTACCTCTTTAGCAAACTCGTGTACTCGAGGCTGAGCCAAATTTTCTCCTATCCCGGTCCGCACCGGGATAGGTGCGGACTCTAATGTATACGGGGTGCGCGCCGAGGGGCGCGCCAATTCGTGAAGTTACCGGTGGGTGAGCACGGGAAGGTACTCATTTCGCGGCACTCATTAGATATCCATCAGTTTTCTGACTCGCTTTCAGATAAGAAGTCGTCAAACTCGTTGACTAACAGGGGCTATGCGGTGCCGGGTGCGGCTTCTGGCGAGGACTCGCGCGCCGTCAGGACGGCTCGAATCTGCTCGCAGCAGGCCTTCAACGCGGCGGCGGGTACCGCCCTCTTGAAGGCGCGGGCCAGGCCGTTCTTCTTCTCAAGAGCGGCCACGCACGCTTCGCTCGGGTGAATCCAAGCGCCTCGCCCGGGCATCGTTCCCGCGGTATCGGGTAGATATCGCGGGGTGCCGGCCTCATCGGAGGCGGGCTGAACGCTCACGATGCGCAGCAGATTTCGCCGTTCATCGCGAGTGCGGCACCCAACGCAGGTGCGAATCGGCGGTCGAACGGAGGCGTCGCTGGGGACCGGTTGGGTCACGGCTCTGCCCTCCTTATGTTCTGTCGGAGCCCGATACGATGCGCGTTTAATGCCTGGGCCGGAGCGAATCCAGGGCGCGCGAGAGCGTCCGGTGTGTTCCGGCACATCTTAATAGTGTATCCCGTTTTTGATTTTTGTGGGTAAAAATGTGAGGTAGGCGCAGGGCGCGGGGTCTCCCCCGGCACCCTGCGCCTACCTCCCCTCCGCGGTTTACGCGGACGGATGCTGGTCTGCCTTACTCGGCGTCGGCGGCCGCCTCAACGGCTGCTGCCGCCTCAACGGCTGCTACCTCTGCCTCTTCACCGGCCTGCTCGGCGGCGGCTTCCTCGGCGAGGCTACGTGCCACGCGCGCGGCGACCTCCTCCTCGGCACGCACCTGGGCGTACTTCGATTCGGAGAGAATGTCGATGCGCCAGCCGGTCAGCTTCGCGGCCAGGCGGGCGTTCTGACCCTCGCGACCGATGGCCAGGGATAGCTGGTCATCCGGCACCACGGCACGGGCGGAGTACTCGCGCGGGTTCGCGATGATTACCTCGGTGACCTTGGCCGGGGACAGTGCCGCAGCAATGAAGGTTGCCGGGTCGGTCGAGTAGTCAACAATGTCGATCTTCTCGTCGTTCAGCTCGGCGGCCACGGCGCGCACGCGGGCGCCCATATCGCCGATGCAGGCGCCCTTAGCGTTGATGGTCGGGTTCTTTGCCGAAACGGCAATCTTCGAGCGGTGGCCGGCCTCGCGGGCGATGGAGTTAATGGTGACCAGGCCCTCGGAAATCTCGGGGACCTCGTGCTCGAACAGGCGCAGCACCAGGTTCGGGTGCGAACGGGAAATCACGATCGAGGGGCCCTTGGGGCCGCGGCGTGCCTCCACCAGGTAGGCGCGCAGGCGGGTGCCGTGCGGGTACTTCTCGCCGGGAACCTGCTCGTTACCGGGCAGAACGGCCTCGACGGTGCCCAGGTCGACCTGGACCATGCGGGGGTTGTTGCCCTGCTGAACCACGCCGGACACCAGGGTGCCCTCGCGGTCCTTGAACTCGCCCAGCACGGAGGCGTCCTCGGCGTCGCGCAGACGCTGGGACAGCACCTGGCGCACGGTGGCGGCAGCGATACGGCCAAAGTTGTTCGGGGTGTCGTCGAACTCGTCAATCTTCTGGTTGTTCTCATCGAGCTCCGGGGCGAGAATCACGAACTCGCCGGTGGTGCGGTCGATGACGGCACGCGAACCCTTGATGGCGCCGGGCTGCTTCAGGTACGCGAGCAGCAGGGCGTTCTCAACCAGGGTGAAGAGCTCCTCCATGACGAGAGAGCGCTGCTTCGCCAATGCGCGCAGTGCGCCCAGGTCAATAGTTTTAATATCCTCCACGCTTTTCAGCCTTTCCCAGTTAGCACGGCGCCGGGACGCTCTCCGCGCCCCGGCTCCCGAACGGTATATACCCGGCACGGAACAGCCCGTGCCTAGAGCTTTAGTGTCTCTATTCTACCGGTTCAACCGGAGAATTGAAGTCAATTTCGACATGCGCAGAACCGATATTTTCCCACGCAACCAAAGCCGGTTCGTGGTACGACTCCTTCTGCCCCTTCTTGGTGTTCTTCTTACGCGCCAGGACCGGGCCCTCGTCCTGCACCTCGAGGAGGCGGGCCAGGTACTCGGTGCCGTCGGGCGCGGTGACCGCAACCAGGCGGGTGCGGGCGCGCTCCCAGTGGCGGTGCTCCTTCAGCGGGCGGGTTGCGCCCGGCGAGGAGACCTCCAGCTCGTAGGGGAAGAACTCGTCGTTCGCATCCGCACGATCGAGAGCACCCGAAATCGCACCGGAAATCTCCGCGAGGGAATCCAGCGACAGCGAATCGGTACGTTCGGCGGTGTAGTCCACCGTAATCTTCACGGTGCGGTTGGCGGCCGGGCCCGAAATCTTCAGGCCCTCCAGCACGAGCGAGAACTCCTCGAGGACGGGGGCAATCGCCTCGGCGACCTCCTCCTCGCGGATCGCGCGGGTGCCCACGCGCACCGGCGCATCCACCACGGGCTCACGCTCGGCGCGGGTGCGCGAGGTGTTCA
Organism: Rothia sp. HMSC062F03; assembly: GCF_001836905.1. Classification (NCBI taxonomy): domain Bacteria; kingdom Bacillati; phylum Actinomycetota; class Actinomycetes; order Micrococcales; family Micrococcaceae; genus Rothia; species Rothia sp. HMSC062F03. Next base: position 74,850 of record NZ_KV830882.1, read on the forward strand.
CACCGTTCGCGGCGCGGGATGCTGCGCGGCGAGCGCGCGCATTGGGGGCGCTCTTCTTGGTTCCGGAACGCTTCGGCTTGTACGCCACGGTTATTCTCCCTTGACCTCTGCGATGACCTCGGCCACCGCGTTCTCAGCGGACACCTCGCGAGCCTCGCCGCTACGGCGGTCCTTCAGCTCGAGCACGCCGTCCTTGAAGCCGCGGCCAATCACCAGGATGGTCGGAACGCCCAGCAACTCGGCGTCGCCGAACTTCACGCCGGGGCTGGTCTTGGGGCGGTCGTCCAGCAGAACCTGCACGCCGGCGGCCTCGAGGGAGGTGCTCAGCTCGTCGGCGTAGGAGTGAGAAGCCTCATCCTTGCCGGTGACGACGATGTGCACGTCGGCCGGGGCCAGGTTGCGCGGCCAGATCAGGCCCTTCTCGTCGTGGTTGCCCTCGGCGACGGCACCCAGCGCGCGGGTCACGCCCACGCCGTAGGAGCCCATGGTCACGGTCTGCAGCTTGCCGTTCTGGTCCAGAACCTTCAGGCCCAGGGACTCTGCGTACTTGCGGCCCAGCTGGAAGATGTGACCCATCTCGATACCGCGGGCTGCCACCAGCTCGCCGGAGCCGTCCGGTGCCGGGTCACCCTCGCGCACCTCGCAGGCCTCCAGCACGCCGTCGGCGGTGAAGTCGCGGCCGAAGACCAGGTTCACCACGTGCTTGCCCTCTTCGTTAGCGCCGGTCACCCAGCGGGTACCGCGTACCACGCGCGGGTCCACGAAGAAGGGGATGCCGGTTGCGGAAGCTACGGCGGCCTCGTCCTCGGAGTGCGCGCCAAGCAGGGGCGCATCCAGGCTCAGTCCGGGGCCAACGTAGCCCTTGACCAGCTGCGGGTAGGCCTTCAGGTCCTCCTCGCTGGCCGTCTCAACCTCGACCTCGCCGCCGATGCCCAGCAGCGCGCCGATGTTGACCTCGACGCGGCCCAGGTCCACGGAGCGGTCGCCGGGAACGCCCACGGCGAAGACCTTGCGCTCGCCGGAGGGGGTGATGACGGTGCCGAGGAAGCACTTGAGGGTCTGGGAGGCTTCCAGGGTGCCCTCGAGCTTCTCGGAGTGCAGCTCGTTCATGCGCTCGACGAGAGTCTCGATGGTTGCGGAATCGGGGGTATCCACGACGATTGCCGCCGGGGTGGACTCGGTGATCTCGATTTCCTCGGGAACCACGGTGGTCACGGCCTCGACGTTTGCCGCGTAGCCGCCGGCCGAACGCACGAAGGTGTCCTCACCGATGGGGGTCGGGTGCAGGAACTCCTCGCTACGGGAGCCGCCCATCGCACCGGACTGTGCGGTCACGATGACGATCTCCAGGCCCAGGCGCTTGAAGATGCGCTGGTATGCGGCGCGGTGAGCCATGTACGCCTCGTTCAGGCCCTCGTCGTCGATGTTGAAGGAGTAGGAGTCCTTCATGACGAACTCGCGGCCGCGCAGCAGGCCGGCACGGGGGCGCGCCTCGTCGCGGTACTTGGTCTGAATCTGGTACAGGTAGACCGGCAGGTCCTTGTAGGAGGAGTACAGGTCCTTGACCAGCAGGGTGAACATTTCCTCGTGGGTGGGGGCCAGTAGCATGTCGGCGCCCTTGCGGTCCTTGAGGCGGAAGAGGTTATCGCCGTACTCGTCCCAGCGGTTCGTGGCCTCGTAGGGCTCGCGGGGCAGCAGCGCGGGGAAGTGCACCTCCTGCGCGCCGATGGCATCCATCTCTTCGCGAATGATGTTCTCGACCTTGCGCAGTACCTTCAGGCCCAGGGGCAGCCAGGTGTACACGCCGGGAGCAGCTCGGCGAATGTAACCGGCGCGAACCAGCAGCTTGTGGCTGGCGACCTCGGCATCTACGGGATCCTCGCGCAGGGTGCGCACGAAGAGATTGGAAAGGCGAAGTACCACGATTCTCCTTGAAAAGGTCGGTAGGTGAAGTCTGGGTGCCTCTCGCGCGGGCGGCACGCCCGCCGGAGGGCACAGTCGTCTTTAATTCTATAGCGTTTTCGTAAAGCCCGGGAACGGCGGCGCGGTGCCCCGCAACCGTCCGAGCGGCTAATTCTCAAAGATGATGGTCGAGAACCGGCCAATCGGCACCCAACCGGCGCCGCTGTACAGGGCCACCGCCGCCGCGTTGTAGTCGTTCACGTAGAGACTCAGGTGCCTGTAGCGGCGCTGCAGCACCCGCGAGGCCGCCGCGAAGAAGGGCTTTGCCAGGCCCAGGCCGCGGTAGTCCGGGTGCATCCACACGCCCTGCACCTGCGCGGTGTCCAGGCTCGCGATGCCCGCGTCCGCCTTAAAAATCACGCGGCCGGAGGCGTCCGTCACGATAGCGCACCGCTTCGCGCGAATCAGCCCGTGCAGGCGGGCGCGGTAGCCGTCACCGTAGCGGGCAATCGGGTCGAAGCCCACCTCCTCGGTGAACATGGCGGCCGCCGCGACTAGCAGCCGCTCCTCATCCTCCACGGTGGCCAGGCGCGCGTAGCCGACGCTCTCGACCGGGCGGTCAAGCTCCAGCGGATCCTGCGGGGGCGGCAGGTTCTCCGGCAGGGAGGGCAGGGGCGCCTCGTAGAGGGCAGAGAGGTCCTCCTCCGGGGGCAGGTAGAGTAGCGGTTGCACGGGCCGTTCCGAAAGCACGCGCGTGCGCGGATCGTAGACATCGCTCAGGCTCGGCTGAATCAGGTGTAGCAGCGGAACGCTCGAGGAAGGCTTCTCCGTCTCCTCCGCCATCTGCTGCATCCGCTCCCACAGGGGCATCACGTAATCGCTCTCGCCAAAAATCGAGTCCGTGCGCGCCCCCACCTGCAACAGCAGCTGGGCCAGGGCGTCACGGTGCAGCGTGCCGATGCTCCCCTCCTCGGCGCAATCACCGCCTCCGGGAACCTCCTCGTAGGCGCAGCACAGGCGCACCGGCACCACATTCGAGCCCAGCAGCACCACGCAGCACAGCGTGTCGCCGCGGGCGCACCCCACGAACCCCTGGTAGTGCTGCAGGGGGATGGGCGGAGCCGACTTGGGCAGCGGAACGGCCGCGTAGTGCTCGATGGGGTACAGGTTCGGAATTGGGTCCCCGAAGAGAATCTCCTCCAGGCCGTCGCGCCAGTGGGTGTCCAGGACGAACACCTGGTGTTTCAAGGGGTCGTGCGGCTCGGGAATGGGAGGGGCCTCCTGTGCGTGCCGCGGCCTGCGGCGGAAGGGAGAGCGGGAGAAAAAATGAGTGAACATGAACGGATAACGGGTGAGAGTGAGCGGATACACGCGCCCAAAAGCGCGTACTCCAAGAATACGCTGTCGCCGCCGGGCAAAGCAGCTTCGGCGACCTGGTTTCTTTCACGGGACGAAGAAATCAGCCGGGATGAAGAAAAATAGCGAAGGCGCCCTCGCGTGGAGGACGCCTTCGCGTGCATGAATTTTATGGGTTGGGGGCTAGCCGATTAGCTCACCGAAACGGCCGGGGAACCCTCGGGAACGTACTCGCCCGAAGCTTCCATCTCGGCGGCGATGCGGGTTGCCTCCTCAATCAGAGTCTCAACGATCTGATCCTCGGGCACGGTCTTGATGACCTCGCCCTTCACGAAAATCTGGCCCTTACCGTTACCGGAGGCCACACCCAGGTCGGCCTCGCGAGCCTCACCCGGACCGTTCACCACGCAACCCATCACGGCCACGCGCAGCGGAACCTTCATGTGCTCCAGGCCCTTGGTCACGTTCTCGGCCAGCTCCCACACGTTCACCTGCGCACGACCGCAGGAGGGGCAGGACACGATGTCCAGCTTGCGGGGGCGAAGGTTCAGCGACTCCAGAATCTTCGAGCCCACCTTCACCTCCTCCACCGGAGGAGCGGAGAGGGACACGCGAATCGTGTCGCCGATGCCCTCGGACAGCAGAATACCGAACGCAACCGAGCTCTTAATGGTGCCCTGGAACGCCGGACCGGCCTCGGTCACGCCCAGGTGCAGCGGCCAGTCACCGCGCTCAGCCAGCTGGCGGTACGCCTCCACCATCACGACGGGGTCGTTGTGCTTCACGGAAATCTTGAAGTCGTGGAAGCCGTGCTCCTCGAAGAGCGAAGCCTCCCACACGGCGGACTCCACCAGGGCTTCCGGGGTGGCCTTGCCGTACTTCTCCAGCAGACGCTTATCCAGCGAACCGGCGTTCACGCCGATGCGCAGAGAAGTGCCGTGGTCCGAAGCCATCTGAGCGATTTCCTTGACCTGGTCGTCAAACTTACGGATGTTGCCCGGGTTCACGCGCACGGCACCGCAGCCAGCCTGAATAGCGGCGTACACGTACTTCGGCTGGAAGTGGATGTCGGCAATCACCGGGATGCGGGACTGCTTGGCGATGATGGGCAGAGCCTCGGCGTCCTTATCGGTCGGGCAGGCCACACGCACGATATCGCAGCCGGCAGCGGTCAGCTCCGCAATCTGCTGCAGGGTCGCGCCAATGTCGTGGGTCTTCGTGGTCGTCATCGACTGCACGGAAATCGGAGATTCAGAGCCAACACCCACGGAGCCCACCTTGAACTGGCGAGTCTTACGACGCGGGGACAGAACCGCGGGAGCGGGCTTCGGCATACCAAGGCTGACCGACAAGGTTTTCCTCCATACATGAGTTGTGAAAGACGGTTATGCGTCTTTCTTTCAGCTTTTTATTGTGCCACTGACACGAAAGAAACCACTAATACGGGTACCCTTACCGCGCGTAACATCACATCTTTTAGGCAGTGCGAAGAGAGCGAAACATCCCCCTTAGAAAAGGGTGATCGGTTTGACGACGTCGGCGATAATCAGCACCACCGACATCAGGATGAACGCGCCCGCCACCACGTAGGTCAGCGGCAGAAGCTTCACCGGGTCGAACGGGCCCGGATCCTTACGCCCGGTCAGGCGTGCGAAGAAGCGACGCACGCCCTCCCAGAGGGCGCCCAGCACGTGGCCGCCGTCCAGCGGCAACAGCGGAATCAGATTGAACGCGAAAAGCATCAGGTTCATATTCGCCACCAGCGAGACCAGCATCGCGGCCTTCGACTTCAGGTCGATGCGGTCGGTGGCCGTCACCTCACCGGCAATGCGGCTCACACCCACCACCGACACGGGCGACTCGGCGCTACGCTCACCACCGGTCACCAGTGTCACCGCCAGATCCCACACGCGCTGCGGCAGCGAAAGCATCGAGGTGCCCACCTTGGCGAGGGTATCCCCCACAATTCCGGGGACCTCGGTAATGGAACCGGGCACCAGCTCGCTCGACGGGGAAACGCCCACGAAACCGCCGCGGGTCGTCGCAATCGAGCCGTCCTCGGCACGCGCGTACTGGCCCTTACCGTCAGAGACCGGGCGAATCATCTCAACCGGAGTCACCGACAGGTCCAGGCGCTGACCATTACGCTCCACCGTCAGGGTGCTCGGGTGAGAACCCGCCGCACGAATCGCCGAAGACACCGCCTCCCACGAACCCGTCGACGTGCCGTTCACGGCAACCACGCGGTCACCCACCTGCACGCCGGCAGCCTTAGCGGGCGAGGGGGTGGACTTATCCGTGCACTCGCCGTAGCTGATCGAATCATGGGTCACGCTCACGCTCGGCACGCACTCAGACACTGCCGAAACCTTATTCGTCACCTGCGCCGTACCGAAACCGCACACCAAAATAGCCGTGCAGACCACACCAATCAGCAGGTTCATGGTCGGGCCGCCCAGCATAATCACCATGCGCTTGAGCACCGGCAGCTTATAGAACAGGCGGTCCTCGTCGCCGGGCTGCATGCGCTCGGCGTCCGCCGCACGCGCCTCCTCAGCCAAGGACGCGAAGGGGCTCGTACTCCCCGAATGACCCTCCGTATGGTGCTCCTTCACCTCGGTGGGGCTCGGCGGGTACATGCCAATCATCGAAATGTAACCGCCCAACGGGATCGCCTTGAAACCGTACTCGGTCTCGCCGCGACGGAAAGAGAACACGGTCTTACCGAAGCCAATCATATACTGCGGGACGCGCACATTGAACAGCTTCGCGGGCACCAGGTGCCCCACCTCGTGCAGGGCAATCGAGACGGCAATAGCGATTGCCATGAGGATAATGCCCACAGCGTACAGCAGGATTTCCACGCTTTTTCTCGTTTCGGTTCGGGGATACGAAGCTTCTAGGATACTCGCTTAGCCTGTGAAGGCGCCCTCCCCCGTTTTCTGGAGGGGCTGGCTTGGGTGGGTACGCTATACCCTTCCTCCGCTCCTACAGGGGAACCCACCCTCGCTTCGCTTCGGGCACCCTGATGTCGCTTCCGGAGGGTATAGCTACCCCGCGCTCCGACTTGGTGCACGCGCGAGGAGGCGCGCCGTGTTTTCCGGAAGCGCCCTCAG